>JABDGE010000008.1 GCA_013286235.1 Bacteroidota bacterium | reverse complement strand
TTTTCATATCCGGTTCCTGATCTTATTGATGATAGAGGTAGAGGAATAACCCTCCACAAAATTTATCGTTTTAACCGCGCCGCCATTGGCGAGCACTTCTTTTGCCCCGACGATCTGATCAACTGAATAGTCTGCACCTTTCACCAAAATATCGGGCAATAGGCCGGTGATGAGGTTAAAAGGCGTGTCCTCTTCAAAAAGGGCAATGGCATCCACAAAAAAAAGCGCGGCTAATAATGCAGCACGACTGTTTTGACCATTTACCGGGCGGTCTTCGCCTTTTATTCTTTTGACGGAACTATCCGAATTTAGCCCGATGATCAGTTTATCCCCCAGTTCGGCTGCTTTGGCCAGGTAAGTGATGTGGCCGATATGCAGCAGATCAAAAACGCCATTGGTAAAAACTACTTTTTTTCCTTCCGCTTGCCATGATTTCACCTGCAATCGAGTAGCATCCTGATCAAGAATTTTAGCCAAAAGCGTTTTTTCGATATCTTTTTTCATGCAATGCAGGTCAGTCAGCTATTGTGCCGATACAAGTTAAGGTTATGGATGGCTGTAATGAACGCGCTCCGTTTACTCACCCCGAATGCTCCGCCAGCTGGCGGATGTTCGACCCTCTCTATCGCAAGCGATAAAGAGGGCAAAGCAGTATATTTTCTTAATTTAAACATTGCACTATTCTGCCAATGAACTATCTTCTATATCCTTTAAGATCGCGTCGATGGTGGTGGTAGCGCTGCCGATATGCCTCACCACTATAGCAGCGGCATGGTTTGCAAGTTCACAGGCGTCCTCAAGGGAAAAGCCCGCGGCAACAAAATATGCGATCGTCGCAATCACCGTGTCTCCGGCGCCAGTCACATCAAAAACCTCGGTTGCCTTTACCGGCAATAACCTGCTGCCGCGCTCGGTAACAATGGCCATCCCTTCTTCCGAAAGCGTGACAACGAGATAAGTGGTAGCGGTTTGCTCAAAGATGATTTTGGCCGCATCACGCAATTCGGTAATGCTGGTTATTTTTTCAACCTTGGCAGCCTCGGCAAGCTCCTTACGATTTGGTTTTATCAGGTAAGCCCCTTTATATTTTTCGTAGTTTAAGCCTTTAGGGTCAACGAGTACCTTTTTTCCACGATCCGCCGCCAGCTGGATAAGGCGTTGCGTAACACCCGGCGAAAACAGCCCCTTGTTATAATCGGATAAGACCACAATATCGGCTTTATCGATATCAGCAGTTAAAGTGCTGAACAGGCGTTCTTCGATTTCCTTTGATAACGGATCCGTCACCTCCCGGTCGACCCGCACCAACTGGTGGCTTCCGGCTAAAACCCTTGTCTTAACCGTTGTGGATCGCGCATTGTCCGTAACCACTGCATCGCTCTTCACGCCTTCATTCTCCAATATTTCTGAAAGCTGCCTCCCAAAAGTATCCGCGCCAACTACGCCGGCCACCATTGCCTTCGCCCCAAGCGAAACCAGGTTTTGCACCACATTCCCGGCGCCGCCCAATGTTGTAGATTCTCTCTTTACGTTGACAATGGGCACCGGAGCCTCCGGCGATAAGCGCGTTGCCGCGCCCCATATATAATGATCCACCATCAGGTCACCGATGACCATTATCGCAGGTGGTCTGCGTGAAGCTAAAATGGATCTTACTTTGTCTGTTAATCGCGTCATTCGGTCGGTTGGTTCATTAAGACATTGGCGTTTTGGTTTGTTTTGCCTCTTTTAAATGTTCAAAAAATGCCTTGATTTCCCCGAGCGATAACGCGTTCAGGCACTTTTCCTTGTATAAACCGCCTTTGCGGCCGGCTAATATACCATATTGCATATCTAAAAAACCTTCTTTGCGGTGTGCGTCCGGGTTTATGGAAAGCCAAACACCCTTATCAAGCGCATACTGGTGCCATCGCCAGTCGAGATCCAAACGCAAAGGGTTGGAGTTGATCTCAATTACCACCTTGTTCGCGGCACAGGCATCGATCACTTTTTTGTAATCAATAGGATAACCTTTGCGGCTAAGCAACAGCCTGCCGGTTGGGTGCCCAAGTATGGTGGTATAAGGATTTTCGATGGCCTTAATAAGTCGCGAGGTAGCTTTAGCCTCATCCATCTTTAATATAGAATGCACGGATGCAACAATAAAATCGAACGTGCCCAAAACATCGTCAGGATAATCAAGGGACCCGTCAAATAAAATGTCAGATTCTATTCCTTTAAAAACATAAAAATCATTTAATTTCTTATTCAGGTGGTCGATTTCCTCATGCTGTTTCAGTACTTGCTCAACACTCAGGCCCCGGGCATAGAAGGCGCTTTTGCTGTGATCGCACATGCCGAGGTATTGCAATTTCAGTTCATCACGACAAAAAAGCGCCATTTCCTCAATGGTGTTAATGCCGTCGCTCCAGGTGCTGTGGTTGTGCAAAGTGCCTTTCAGGTCATGGTGAACAATCAGAACCGGCAGCGTATTGTGTTCCGCTTTTTTAATAAAAGTAACGCCCTCGCGCAGCTCGGGGAAGATATATTCCATCCCCGATTTTTTATAGATCATGTCTTCGCCGGTAGGTTGGTCCGGTTCGTCGGCCGAACGTTCCAAAACGGCCTTTACATGATGTTCGTCGCCGGTTTGGATAAACAGCTCCATATAAAAGTAACGTTTTTCCACGCAAACGATATCCACTTCCAACCCAACCGGCAAGCGGCCGAGTATATGATTTTTCTCGACGACGAGCTCATTTATAACCGTTGATCCTTTCAGGGTTTCGATTGCTATATCGAGGTCGCGGCTTCCCAACACAATCACCAATTTGGTGATGATCTCGCAACACCTGCGGAATTCACCGGCACAGTCTATCATTCCTTCCGGGAAAATGCCCTTCAACTGGTCGATTAACTCGTCGGTTTGGGTCCTTACCTGGGAATAAAGAAATTTTCCCTGGCTGGACATGCTGAACGTTATGGCATTGGCGATGTCTTCCTGTGTTTTAAGCCCGAAGCCTTTGGCCTCTACCAGGCGGTTTTCGTTGCAGGCATAAAACAACTCACCCAGGTTCTCAATGCCGAGGTCCTTCCAGATAACCACCACTTTTTTCGGCCCGATGCCTTTAATACCCATCATTTCGACGACCCCCTGCGGCGTTTTTTCGAGGTATTCGTCCAGTTCAGCCATCGTACCGGTTTCCAGCAGCTCGGTGATCTTGCTTGCCGTGCTTTTGCCGATACCTTCTATTTTCTCCAGTTCGGCTGCTGATTTGCTTTTAGCCGGAAAGGGCAGCTTATCCACCTTAAAGGCAGCGTTAACCAATGATTTGATCTTAAAGGGATTGCCCTCATGCAGTTCCATCAGCTGCGACAGCAGGCGAAGCTTACGGGCTATGGTTTTGTTTTCCATAATTGATCGAGTATGTAAAAATACAAAAGAAAGTCGGAAAGTCCGAAAGTCGGAAAGTCCGAAAGATGGAAAGTCGGATCCCGATAGCTATCGGGACGGAATGCCGATTGCGGAATTAGGAAGTCGGAAAGTCGGAAAGTCGGAAGTCCCGAAGGCGGAAAGTCCCGAAGAAGTTGCGACCGGAAATGCGTTTATCTTTGGCTATAAACAAAAAAGCCGCTCAATATGCGGGCGGCTTTTACAATCAAAATATAAAAAAACTAATTAATCGAAATATCGTAGGGCAGGCGCGCCTGGGGGGTACGCATCATTTTGGTAACGCCTTTTAGCTGCTCGTAATATTTAAAATTCTCGCCAAGCTCTGAGCGGACAAAATGCAGTTTCATTTGCTCGCTCATATTCAGGCCGAATTTGTTCAAAAAGCTTTTTTGTTCGGGGTAGGTCTCGAGCTTAAAATTTTTGATCTTCGCCTCTTTGGCAGCCGATTTGATGGCATCGCTGATGTTGCCTAAGCGGTCAACCAGCCCTATTTTAATCGCCTGTTCGCCTGTCCAAACCCGACCCTGGCCAATGCTGTTAATATATTCCTGTGTCTTGTGCCGGCCATTGGCTACAGCTTTTGTAAAATCATCGTAGCCATGGTCGACCTGATTTTGAAGGATGGCCCTTTCTTCGGGGGTTAGCGGGCGGCTTACATCGCCGAGGTCAGAGTATTTGCCGGTTTTTACACCGTCGAACGTGATGCCTAACTTGTCGTTAAAAAACTTTTGCATATTGGGCAGGATAGCAAATATGCCTATCGAACCGGTAATGGTGTTGGGTTCAGCAAAAATTGAATCCGCCGCGCAGGATATATAATAGCCGCCGGATGCCGCATAGTCGCCCATCGAAACGATGATGGGCTTTACCTTTTTGGTAAGCATTACCTCGCGCCAGATCACATCGGATGCAATGGAGCTTCCGCCCGGCGAATTAACGCGCAAGACAACGGCTTTTACACGGTCGTCCAACCTTACCTCGCGCAACGCCTTTGAAATACGTTCCGACCCGATACTATTTTCGTCGCCATCGCCGCCGGCAATCTCGCCTGACGCATATACAATTGCTATGCGATTTTTTGATTCTTTTTTGTCGTCACTCTTCCTGTCGGGCACTGCTTTGGTGTAGTCGCTTAAGCTTACTGTTTTTAGGTCGTCCTTATATTCCACACCGGTTAAATGTTTAAGCTCGTCTAAAACCTGGTCTTTATAGTCCAGGCCATCCACCAGCTTATACTTTAATGCATCCTCGGGGAAACGGATCTTTAAATCGTTGGCAATTTCAAATAAGGAATCCTTGCTTACTTTCCGGCTTTTACCGATCTCTGTCAGAAAATGATCATATAATGAACCCAGGTACGAGGTTACCTGCAGGCGGTTGGCCGGGCTCATTTTTGTCAAAAAGAAAGGCTCCACAGCGCTTTTGTAGGTGCCTACTTTCAATACCTGAACTTCTATACCCAGTTTGTCAAGCGCGCCTTTCAAAAAAGTCTCCTGCTGGCTGAAGCCGTGGAAAAGGAATATGCCCTTCGGGTTTACATAAACTTTATCAGCTACCGAAGCGAGGTAGTAAAAGCTTTGTGTATAAACCTCGGAATATGCAATGATGAATTTTCCCGATCCTTTAAAGTCGAGCAAAGCATTCCTGATCTCCTCGGATGTAGCTTCTCCGGGCGTTACATCACTTTCATCCAAAAATATGCCCTTGATGTTATTGTCGGTTTTTGCCTTTTTGATGTCGGCAAGTATATCATTTAATCCAATACTTTTGTCTTCGTCAAGACCCAGCAAGCCTGCTAATTGGTCGTTGGGTGTACGCTCAGTGATGGCGGTGTTAAAAACAATATGCAGCACAGTGCCCGGCTCTACGTCTACCGTCTTTTCACTTGCAGTCGCTATTACGCCGAAAATAAAAATAAGAAAAATCCCGAAGAAGATCAGGCTCATCAAAAAGATGCCTAACATGCTGGCAAACACAAATTTGAAGAATTGTTTCATTAAATGTTTTAAATCGTTTATCTATGCAAACTTAGCAATTCACTACCGATTAATATTAAGAGCATCGTCTATAATAATTGTTACAACATGCAAAGCGTTTTTTTGTTATTGGGGAGCAATCTCGGTGACAGGGAATCCTTCCTCAAGATAGCCATCGAAAGGATAGCAGCGGCTATTGCCCCGGTATTGCAAAGGTCGTCGGTTTACGAAACCCAATCCTGGGGTAAAACGGGGGAGCCCGATTACCTTAACCAGGTTATCTGGTTGTCGACAGATTTGAGCGCCAGGGAGGTGCTTCAAAAAATATTAGCGATCGAGGAAGACCTTGGCAGGCATCGCGAAGAAAAATGGGGCTCGAGGACAATTGACATCGACATATTGTTTTACGGGGCGGAAATTATTAACGAGCCGGGACTACAGGTGCCCCATCCTGACTTGCATAAAAGAAGGTTTACTTTGGCGCCCCTTGCGGAGATGGCCCCATACCTGGTGCACCCTGTATTAAAAAAAAATATTTTAACGCTCGAAACAGAACTTATTGACGATTTGCACGTAAAAAGGTATATTTATAACGAAGACCACAACGAGCTAATGTTACAGAACTCAATCCCCCAGGACCTTGACCTATCCATTTTGGAAGAAATTGCGGATGGCAGCAACGAATTTCTTGTCGAATCTATCGATATGTTTTTACATCAAACCCCGGAATTGTTAAAAACAATAGCCAATGGTTTGGCGGCCGAAGACTGGACGATCGTTGCCCAGGCGTCGCATAAACTAAAACCAAACCTTGGATTTTTCGGCATGTTGATATCCCAGGGCATGATGCAGGAAGTTGAGCTGATGGCGAAAGCAGGCGCCCCGGCACCTGATGTACTCAATGCTAAATTTGTTGACGTGCAGGCAATCATTGAAGACAATTTGCATTCCCTGGTGAGGATTAAGGCGGAAAAGGAAGCGGAGCTTTAGTTTTGATTTCGGAATTTCGATTTCGGAATTGGGATTTGAATTTCGGATTTTGAAAATGCACAGAATAGATTCTGGGCCTGGAGAGTCCCGGACTATCGAATTAACTCCATTTATTCAATCAAACCTCTTTTACGTTAAAACTATAGCTTTCCATAATCAGGTTAGCCAGCAGGTTTTTGCAGGCCTGGTCTACTTTTGAATGGGCAGTTTCCGAACTGTCGGCCTCGATCTCCAATGAAATGTGCTTACCAATACGAACGTTCTGAATTTCGGCTAAGCCAAGGTTCTTCATACTTCCGGTTACAGCTTTTCCCTGTGGGTCGAGTATTTCTTTTTTAGGCATTACGTCTATTTCGGCCTGGAATTTTTTCATTTGAGATAATTTTATAAAGCGGTCCGGACAATTATTTGCCAGCCTTTGCGCTGTTTTTTGGGCTGTTAATGATTGGTTCGCCAGTAAATTTGAACTGAACAACCGATAACACGATATAAATGAATATGACTACCGGAACGGCTGCAAATTTAAAAAATAGAATCAGAATGGCCGAGAAGAGCAGCAATAAATAACGGTAAATATTCTCGTTAAAGTCGCTCGTTTTGAATTTTAGCGACATCATCGGCATTTCTGCCACCAGCAAGCTGCACATAATGATAACCAAACACAGCAGCACATAAGGGTTGAGCAGGTATGGCGAGTAAAACTGGTTATGGTGACTGAGGATGATCGGGAATGAAGCAATCAAAATGGCATTTGCCGGCGTGGGCAAACCTATAAAGTTTTCTGCCTGCCTGGTATCCGTGTTGAACTTGGCAAGCCGTAAGGCGGAAAATACAGGTATCAGGAATGCGATGAAGTTGAGCCAGGGGCTCACTTTTTCGATCTGGTGCGCTTCCAAAAATAGCTGGTACATTATTACCGCCGGCAACACCCCGAAGCTTACCATGTCAGCCAGCGAATCGAGGTCTTTCCCAATGCCCGAAAATGATTTAAGCACCCGCGAAGCAAGCCCGTCGAAGAAATCAAAGATGGCCGAAAGAAAAATGGCATACGCAGCCGCAATCAGCTCGCCTTTAAAAGCAAGCACAATACCTACGCATCCGCTGAAAAGGTTTGCGCAGGTAATTGCATTTGGTAAGTGTTTTTTAACACGATTCTTCATTATGCCATTGAAGGTATAATTGTTATCTGAAGAAATTCTGAAGCAATCTTGAAGTTTTAAATTAAAACAGCAATAGCATTAACTTCATAAACGCTAAAATATTACGAATTCATCGATATCAAAAATTCTTCATTGGTTTTAGTCCCCCTTATTTGTGCCTGCAAAAACTCCATCGCTTCCTGGGAGTTCATATCGGCAAGGTGATTGCGCAATATCCATATGCGCTGCAGGGTGTCGCGATCAAGTAAAAGATCGTCGCGGCGTGTGCTCGAAGCTGTGATATCGATAGCTGGGAAAATACGTTTGTTGGACAGCTTACGGTCAAGCTGCAATTCCATGTTGCCCGTTCCTTTAAATTCTTCAAAGATAACTTCGTCCATTTTTGAGCCGGTTTCGGTAAGCGCCGTAGCAATAATAGTTAAGGAGCCGCCGTCCTCGATGTTACGCGCCGCGCCAAAAAAGCGTTTCGGTTTATGGAGCGCATTGGCATCGACACCGCCCGATAATATTTTACCGGATGCAGGGGCAACGGTATTGTAAGCACGCGCCAGGCGGGTGATCGAGTCGAGCAGGATAACCACGTCATGACCGCACTCCACCATGCGTTTTGCTTTTTCCAGCACAATATTGGCGATTTTTACATGGCGTTCGGCCGGTTCGTCAAAAGTTGAAGAAACTACTTCGGCGCGAACACTGCGCGCCATGTCCGTAACTTCTTCCGGACGTTCGTCAATCAGCAGGATGATCAGGTAAACTTCGGGGTGGTTTTTGGCGATTGCATTGGCAACATCTTTCAAAAGCATGGTTTTACCCGTTTTTGGCTGGGCTACAATTAAACCGCGTTGTCCTTTCCCAATAGGGGAGAACAGGTCCATTATCCGGGTTGAATAGTTGCCGGGGTCGGTAAACAGCGATAACTTTTCCGAAGGGAACAAAGGGGTGAGGTGGTCAAATGGAACCCTGTCACGCACTTCTGCCGGGCCGCGTCCGTTAATTGCCTCCACACGAACCAGCGGGAAGTATTTTTCACCTTCTTTAGGCGGCCTTATGCTTCCGCGAACCGTATCGCCCGTTTTCAGACCGAACAGTTTTATCTGTGATTGGGAAACGTAAATATCGTCGGGCGAGGTGAGATAATTATAATCCGAAGAGCGCAAAAAGCCATAACCGTCAGGCATGATCTCTAAAACGCCTTCATTAACGATCACATTGTCAAAGTCGAGGTTGATGGCTAATTCCTGTGCTTTGGACTGGTTATTTTGATTGTTGGCTTTCTTATCGTATTTCGGCCGGCCATCACCGCTGTCATCCCCGTTCGCCGATTGGCCATCCTCATTTTGAATAAATTCGTTATCCGTATCTATTGCAGTGGAATTTCCGTTTTCAGGCTCTTCATCCTGCTGCTCCTCGTCCTGCATATCAAACAGGTTGGTGTCGTCTAAGGGTACCTCCACCCGTGGACGGTTTGATGGGACGGTTTTTATAACCCGAGTTCTTTTTCGTGTTTTTTCAGTGCTTTCAGGAGGCGCAGCACCTTTAGGGGTATAGATCGTGTTTACAGTTGTTTGCTGAGCCCGTGCCGCTTCAATCAATTGTTCCTGTTCAACAATGCGCTCAATGAGCTGGGCCTTTCTCAAATCATCGGCCTCTGCAATGCCCAGGTTCCTGGCAATATCTCGCAACTCCGACACGAGTTTGTCGTTCAATTCGTTTGTATCAAACATATTAATAATTATAGTTCAAGGAATTCTTTTATTTAGAATATTTTGTGATTGTATCAATTTTTGCCGGCGTTAAAAACCGTTGTTTTTTGTAGCGGCTAATTAAAAGCAAGACTTTTATTGTTTTAGCAAATCCTGGTATTTTTTGTACACGGGGATGTTTTTATATAGAAGAAATTTGTTTTGCAGCTTTGTTTATGCAACATCTAAACCCAGTGACTCAATTAATAAAATAACCCGGAGTTTTTAAATTGTTTCTTTAGTGCAAGAAAAATTCATCGGAAAACGATGCAATGGTACTCAATTTTTTTAGAAGATTCAAATTATTTAAAAAATATCCTGTTATTGTTAACACTTTATTTAATTTTTAGTTTTTTTGCCGAAGAATATTTTCTTTCCCCGGATGATCTCAAGGCAGCAACTGATTGAACAGATAAAACGTAAAAAATCCTTTTTGTGTGTAGGCCTTGATGTTGATATTGAAAAAATTCCTCATTTCTTATTGGATCACGCTGATCCCATCTTTGAATTCAACAGGCAGATAATTGATGCCACCCGCGATTTGTGCATAGCCTATAAGCCCAATTCTGCGTTTTACGAAGCCTGCGGCGTTAAAGGCCTCGAAAGCCTGGCGAAAACCTGGAAATACTTGCCCGCCGATTGCCTGAGCATTATTGATGCAAAACGCGGGGATATCGGCAACACTTCGGATATGTACGCCAGGGCTTTTTTCGATGAAAAGGCCTCGGGCCTCGGTTTCGATGCGATAACCGTTGCGCCGTATATGGGGCACGACTCTGTGTCGTCCTATTTAAATTATCCCGGCAAATGGGTCATCCTGCTGGCGCTAACTTCCTCAGCTGGCAGTAAAGATTTCCAATACCTCAGCACCGAAGATGGCTTTTTGTACGAAGCGGTGGTCAAAAAGGCGGTGACCTGGGCCGGGCCCGATCGATTGATGTTTGTAGTCGGCGCCACCAAGGGCTGCGAGTTTACTGATATTCGCAAATTCGCACCCGATAACTTCCTGCTGGTGCCCGGCGTTGGCGCACAGGGCGGCAGCCTCGAAGAGGTTTGCAAGTATGGCATAACTAAAGACTGCGGCTTGATCGTGAACTCGTCCCGTTCCATTATATATGCATCTAACGGGAAGGATTTTGCCGAGGCCGCCCGCGCCGAAGCGCTAAAAATTCAGGTCCAAATGAAGGCAGAGCTGGAAAAAGCCGGTATTATCTGATAGATTTTTCTAAATTTATCCTGAACTAATCTTCAAATTATGGTTGACAGACCGAAGCCTTTTTATCTCCTGGGTATTTTAATTGCATTGTTTCCTATTGGCCTTAGGGCGCAGGTGAATGTTGATTATAAAAACGCCATCAATCGAATAAAAGACGGCCATACCTACATTGTCGGATTTACGCCGATCCTTTCAAATAAAGAGGCATTCCTGGATATATTTCAAAAATACTGGACAATTACAAAAGACGTCAGTTTCATCTCGCCAAATGATTTGCCGGACAGACTGGATCCGGCCGATTCCTATTTTGTGGTAACGAGGGAAATAGACGGCGAAGCGAGAGGTACCGAGGCTGTGGACGCATCTATTGCTTTATGGATGCCTAAAAACCGGGTGTTGAGGAAACGTAAAAGCTTTTCAAACGCCACTGACAACTTTATCGGAAGTATAGTGCTAACCCAAAATGTGCACTATTCGGGGCGGCGGATTGCGGATACCGTTGGTGCAAACTCCATTGGCTATTGGTCGCGGGGCAATCTTAAAAACTTTTTGCAGGAGTTTAGCGCAGCAATCCTTTCCGGTAAAAAAGCGGATGTGTCCGACGATATCACCGACAAGGATCAACTAAAGTTATTACAAAGCCAAACACTTTATTGCTCACCTGATGTGTTTTTCCAGTCCACTTCGAATCGTGACAAGGCTAAATTTATTAAGGAAGTGTTCCGGGACTATCCATACCCTTACAGCGTGATCTCTATTGATCAACTTAGTGCAAAAATCTTAGCCGACAAGGAGCCATTTTACTATTTGATTTACCTGCATAATCATGTGGCCGGGAATGTGGTTGCCATTATGAACTCCAGGACCGGGCAACTTATCTACTCCAGGACCAAATCCTCGTTCACAGACGAAATTAAGCCGGAATATTTGAAGGATATATTTAAGGGAGTAAATTAAGGGTGTCCGAGAAAGACTTACGAAGTTTTTAAAACTTCGTAAGTCTGATGGTAATTTTGATAACTTAATTACAAAGAATAATCACTAATTTGGACGTTTAATCTTTGACCTTAAACCGATGGGAAGAAAAAAATCGATAAGTAATCTACCTTCCTATGATGAACTCATAGTCCCTACAGTTGAGGCTCTTATTAAATTAGGAGGCTCAGGAACAATTGAAGAAATAAACAACAAAGTTTTTGAGATTGTTAAACTTCCTGATGATATTTTACAAATACCTCATGGTGAGGAAGGAACAATGAGCGAGGTCGAATATCGACTTGCCTGGAGTAGAACATACCTTAAAAAATTTGGGCTTCTTGAAAATTCGTCGCGTGGAATTTGGGCACTATCTAAATCAGATATTGACACATCTAAACTTGACTATTCTGAAATTGTAAAAACCGTAAAAAAACTAAATAACGACGCAAAGTCCCAAGTTAAAAAAACGGTTGTAACGAACGATCAAATTGAACATGAGATTCAAGATGAAGTAGATGATTCGGAAGAATGGAAAGAACAGCTTCTAAATATTCTTTATAATATAACGCCAGCCGCTTTTGAAAGACTCGCACAAAGACTTTTACGGGAAAGTGGCTTTTTTCAGGTAGAGGTGACGGGAAAGGTTGGTGATGGTGGTATCGATGGAAAAGGGATTGTAAGGGTAAGTGGGCTTTTGAGCTTTCATGTAATTTTTCAATGTAAGCGTTACAAGGGGTCCGTTACACCCAGTCAAATAAGGGACTTTAGAGGAGCTATGCAGGGGCGGGCAGATAAAGGGCTTGTTATAACTACAGGAACATTTACAAGAGAGGCAATTAAAGAAGCAACCAGAGATGGCGCGCCGCCGATTGATCTCATTGATGGGGAACTACTTTGTGATAAGTTGAGAGAACTGAAACTTGGCATTGATACAAAATTAACTGAAACGGTAATAGTAAAAAATGAATGGTTCAATAACTTGTAATTGAACTCTTGTTTTACTTATAGTTTTGCGTGTTTTGATTTTAGAATCATATTAGCCTAAATTTTTAAATATTTCTCAATTTCCCTTTCTTCCGCCGGTATTTTATGATCATCAATAAATCCATCCAATCCACCAAACCAATCTAAAACGCCTTGTTTGTTTATCAAAGTTTCTTTGTTCGACAAATAGGCGGCATAAGACGAGTATTTATAATCCTCCATGTTTTTAACAAGCCCTGCGACAACAGGATTTTGATGGATATAAGTGATTATTCGTGTAAAATAACTTTCGGAAGTTATTTCAGAGACTTTGTATCTGCCTTGAAATAAACTCCCCACTCGATTATATTTTTTGTTTATGGCTTTTGCGTAGGAAATAAAGAAGTTTTTTATTCCTTTCTCAAAAAGCGGCTCATCATTCACTCTTAGAAAAAAATGGAAATGATTAGGCATAAGGCAATAAGCATAAACGTCACAAAACGGAGCAACGAATTTCTTAAACTGATTGAGAAAATAGCGATAGTTCTCATCTTCAAAAAAGATCAGGTCTTTATTATTGCCACGGTTGTAAATGTGATAGTACGTGTCAGCGTAAATTTTCATCTATTAAAAATACGTGAAAACTTACGAAGTTTTCAAAACTTCGTAAGTTTTAATTCGGTCACGCGAACACTACTTTCCGTTCAGGGAAGCGGGTTGCATAGCCCGCTACCATGCTCCGTATATAATCGTTGCCGGGGTATGGCGTAAGATGATTTTTAAGTTGCTGGAGGTTGTCGACGTCGAAATAGTGGGAGATATAGCCCATACCATAAAATTTGCCTTTTTCTACCAGCAGGCAGCTATGCTCATCGGCTGTCCGGCCGGCATCGCGAATGGCAAAAGTGGGCAGGGCGTTTTGTAATTCTTCAATAGCGGCGTTAACCTTTGCATTATAAATTTCGGGCGATTCAATCCCTTCGCAAGCGCAGGTGCCCCCGTTTATGCCGGTACAGGCTTCCGTATTGGTTTGTATAAAACACAGTTTGGGGCAAAGCCCATAATTGTCAATCAACTGCAGCAAAATCGTCCTGCCCTCGTAAAGCGTATTGCAACTATAAATAGCGCCGGTCATTTTGCGGTGTTTATCTACCACAAGGCGCAGGTACCCACGCTGGTCTTCAAAGGCATACAAGCTGTAGGCATGTTCGAATCGCTTTAACGACCGGTTATACTTCGGCCAAAGCCTTTTGATCTCTACCGACTCCAGCACAAAAGCAATCAACTCCGTGCCGCACAACTGGTAGGTGATATGGTGAATATTCCTTAAAAACTCCTGCCGTTGCGGGCCGGGATTATTGCCCGTAAAATGACTGCAGATCCGTTTCTTAAGGTTTTTTGCCTTTCCAACATAAATTACTTTGCCCTTATCATCATGAAAGTAATAAACGCCCGGCGTCATGGGCAGGCTATCCACATCCTGTTTTGGCAGGTTCGGCGGCAAGACCTGCTCTTTCGAATTCTGTTTTAGCGCCTGCTGAATATGATTTTCCTTGTCCTGCTGCAACAACATGGAGAACAATATCGCCGTTGCTTCAGCGTCGCCGGCTGCGCGGTGGCGGCTCTCGTTTTCAATGCCAAGGTGCCGGCACAACTTTCCAAGGCCATAGGAGGGGAGACCGGGTAATATTTTCCGCCCCAACCTTACGGTACACAATTTATTGCATTGCAGCTCGTAGCCCGCCGCAGCGAGATGGTATCGAACAAAAGAATGATCGAAGTTTACATTATGGGCTACAAATATCTTATTGTTCAGCAGGTGATAAATATCGTGCGCCACGTCCGCAAACGGCGGCGCGTCTTTCACCATGTCGTTGGTGATGCCGGTGAGGGCGCTGATATAGATTGGGATATCCCGTTCGGGGTTTACCAGCGTGGAGTAACGCTCAATAACTTTTTTGCCGTTATGTATGCATATCGCTATCTCGGTAATGCCGTTAGCGCTGGCATGCCCCCCCGTCGTTTCTATATCTACAATCGCATACATCGCTGTAAATATAAATACTTTTTGCTAATTATTTTAGTTGGAATTGAAAGATGTTTGTGGAGAGTAACCGAGAGAACATATGCAGGAGTTTCTGAGGACAAACCGAAGGGACATATGCAGAGTTTAGCCGCAGAGAGCACGGAGGAGGCACAGAGGGCACAGAGAAAAAAAACTTACGAAGTTTTTAAACGGCCCAGCCCTCAATGAGGCCTTTGAAAAACAAACAACTCCGAATTAAACTTCGTAAGTTTCAATCCGGCAATCTATTTCTTTTTACCCGGTGGCAAGGCTCCCTGGCGCTGCTGCCGCATGGCTTGTTCCATACGCGCCTGGAAACCGCCTTCCTTTTTCTTTACTTCGGGTTTCTTTTTGTTTTCCTGTATCTGGGCATGGATTTTTTTATCATCCACCATTAACCTGATGATGTATTGCTGGGCAAATGTCATCATGTTGGCCAGGAAATAATAGTAGTTCAAACCTGCCGGATAGCTGTTCAGCGCTCCCAAAAATATCACCGGGGTAATATACCCGATATATTTCATCTGCCCCGTAGCGCCTGATACCTGGTTATTAAAATAGGTGTAGATCAGCGTCGAGATGGTCATCAGCAAGCACATGATACTGAGGTGATTGCCGATAAACGGAATAGCAGGGAAGGTGATCAATGCATCGTAGGTGCTTAAATCGTGCATCCACAAAAAGCCATGACCCCTCAACTCAAACAGGCTTGGAAAAAAGCGGAAAAAGGCAAACACGATGGGCATTTGTATCAGCAGCGGTAAACAGCCGCCAAGCGGGTTAACCCCTGCTTTTTTATACAATTTTAAATATTCCTGCTGCAGTAAGGTCGGGTTATCTTCGCCTACTTTGGTTTTTATTTCATCCATCTCCGGCTTCAATATCCGCATTTTGGCCATTGAAAGGTATGACTTGTAGGTAAGCGGCGATAGCACGAGCTTTAAGATCAACGTCAGCGCCAAAATGATCAGACCGTAATTATTGGTGAACTGGCTAAAGAAATTGAATACCGGAAGTACGGCAAAGCGGTTGATCCAGGCAAAAAGCGCCCAGCCCATATAGATCTGCTTTTGCAGGTTATAACCCTGGTCCTTCAGGATGCTGTACTTATCAGGCCCGAAATAAAACAAGACCGGGAATGCACCGGCAACGTTTTTATTGAGGTTCAGGCTGGCGTTCATTTGTTTGCTGTGGGTGCTGTCGGCAATGTCGGTATTCACTGACAGATTCGCTTTATCAAAACCCTGGTCGGCGATGATCACGCCCGAAAAGAAGTGCGCCTGGAATGATACCCATTGTAGTTTTTTATCAGTTACCGTCTTTTGGTCGTCTTTGTTCGAGCTGAGGTAATCGATCGAGCCATCATTGTCGATAAAATAAATGGTGGAATAACGGCGCTCCTGTTCAATATCCATTTCCTCCTTGCGCATGTCGGCGCCCCAATTCAGGTTAAGGGTATTGGTATTGCTTATTACCTGGTCGAGGCCGGTGGGTTTGATCGTCAATCCCAGCTTAAAACCGCTGCCTTTTAGCGAATAAATGTAGTCGATGTATTGCGTTGGGCTATAGCTCAAGCGCATGCTCACCGAGGCGGAATCGGAGCCGGTAACGGTTAAATTATCGGCGCTTGGCTTAAAATACAGGTTATCCGTATGGATGCTGCTATTGCCGGCGTTAAAGGCAAGGCCGAAATGATTATTGGCGCCATCGAATAAAATAAGCGGCTTTTTGTTAAAGGTTTTGTAGTCCTTCAGCTCAACCGAATAAACACGACCACCATGGGTGGTCAGCTTTATGATGACATCTTTATTTTCAAGTGTAACCAGTTTGTCGGTTCCCACTGTTGCTGCACCGAAGGGGCTTTTCAGGAGGGCCGTATCGGGTGCTTTGGGAGCCGGCGTTTTTACAGTGTCGGCAATTTTTGTAATGGCCGGTTCGTGAATGAGCCCCTTTTTTACGGAATCTGCATGCACCCGGGCCGCGCCCTTTTTCAGTTCATCCTGTGACGGCTTCATAAAGAAGATCGAAGCCCCCATAATGATCATGATCAGGAACAACCCGGTAAACGTATTCTTATCCATTTCTTTCTATCGTAGTATATTAGCGCTTACGGGCATAAGCCATTGAAGCGGCGACAAAGTTAATAAAAAGTGGATGCGGATTAGCAACTGTGGATTTTAATTCGGGGTGAAATTGCGTGCCGATGAAAAACGGGTGGTTTTTAAGCTCGACAATTTCAACGAGGTTATTTTCGGGGTTGATGCCAGTTGGGATCAATCCGGCATTCTCATAGTCCTTTAAGTATTCGTTATTGAATTCATACCGATGCCGGTGCCGCTCCGAAATATGGTTTTTACCATAGTAATTTGCGGACTTGCTGCCTTTTTTCAGGTCGCATGCATATGCACCAAGCCGCATGGTACCGCCCTTGTTCACAATTTTTTTCTGTTCTTCCATCATCGCGATCACGGGGTAAGGCGTTTCAGGGTTCATTTCGGTGCTGCTGGCCGATTCCAAGCCTAAAACATGCCTTCCGAATTCAACAACCGCACATTGCATGCCCAAACAAATCCCAAAAAACGGGATATTGTTTTCGCGCACATAGCGTATCGCTTCAATCTTACCTTCAAATCCGCGTTCTCCAAAGCCGGGAGCGACCAAAACGCCGTGCAGGCCTTTCAGCCTTTCAACAGCGTTCTCGGGCGTAAGCGTTTCTGAAGGTATATATTCAACTTTTACCTTGCATTCGTTTTTGGCGCCCGCGTGAATAAAGGACTCACTTATGGATTTATAAGCATCGGGCAATTCCACATACTTACCTACCAGGCCAATCTTTACATCGGATGTTGGATTTTTTAACCGTCCCAAAAAATCCTTCCAGCTTTCCAGGTCCGGTTCATTTTTATGGGCGAGCTTTAATTTAGTAAGCACGGTGCGGTCCAATTGCTCTTTCAGCATCAGCAGCGGCACATCGTAAATAGTGGAGGCGTCGATCGATTCAATAACGGCGTTTACGTTTACGTTACAGAACAAAGCGATCTTTTTGCGTATCTCCATATTGATGGGATGTTCGGTACGGCAAACTAATATATCGGGCTGGATACCATATTCCAGCAGCATCTTTACCGAGTGCTGAGTTGGTTTAGTCTTTAACTCACCGGCAGCAGCCAGGAAGGGAATCAGCGTGAGGTGGATGACCAGGGAGTTACCCGAACCAATTTCCCAGCGGAACTGGCGCACCGCTTCTATATAAGGTAAGGACTCGATGTCGCCTACGGTGCCGCCTAATTCTGTTATCACAATATCATAATCGCCGCTTTCGCCCACAAGGCGAATGTTTCTTTTGATCTCATCGGTGATATGGGGTACAACCTGTACGGTTTTACCGAGGAAATCGCCCTGGCGTTCCCGGTTGATCACATTTTGGTAAATACGGCCGGTGGTAATGTTATTGGCCTGGGAGGTTGGGCGGTTTAAAAAACGCTCGTAATGGCCCAGGTCAAGGTCGGTTTCGGCGCCGTCTTCGGTAACGTAGCATTCGCCATGTTCATAGGGGTTTAAAGTTCCGGGGTCGATGTTAATATAAGGATCGAACTTCTGGATGGTAACACGGTAACCGCGCGATTGGAGCAGTTTGGCAAGGGAAGCAGATATAATACCTTTCCCCAACGACGAGGTTACGCCGCCCGTTACAAATATATACTTGGTCATGATTTTTGTTTGTGTACGGGATACAAAAGTACGAAATTTTGTCAGATGGCTGGAAAGAAATCGTAATTGTGGAAAAGCTTTGCTGTTTGCGGCCAGTTCGCCGCGCCAAATCGAATATTGAATTGGAGCAAAGTCATAAGTAAAAACCCATAGGTATTAGGAGATGTCTTGCTTTGAAATAGATTTACACTTTTGTTAGCCGCCTTCGCTACCTCCTTCGCTGCGGCTACGGCGGTTGAATAGGCTGCGGCCGCCTAAGGATAATCCTGTTTTTTGTTTACTACCATTGTTTATTGCAGTTTAATGCGAGGCTAATGGTAGCTTTTTTGTGCATTTATTGCTGTTTTTAGCGGGCTAATGCGAGGTTAATGCTATGTTTTTTGCATGGTTATTGTTGGTTTTTCCCCTGAATAAATCCTGTGCACCCTATTTTATAGCAGCCTATTTTATATTTAAGTTATTGATTATAAGAATTTTGATTCGAGTCACTTTTAGGTGAGTCTACTAAAACATATCCCTTTGCCTGCTTCCAAAAGTCAAATTTTTTAAGATTTCCTCTGTGAGGGGGGCATTTTCAATTTAAAGCCATTTAGATGGGAGAACCCGCATTTAATATTACTAACAAATTTAGTATTTTTATAAGTTGCTGTCAAGCTTTAGTTTTCAACATTCAGGAGACGAACCCACGTATTATCATTTACTGCCATTATAGGCATCAACCAGTTTCTTAAGTTCCGCGGCGTTCACCCTGTTTTCTGCCTGGTAAAGGCCGTATACGGTACTGTTATCCTGTATAAAGGGTACAAACTTGGCATCCATCAGGTCTTTTGATCTCGACCGCGACAGATCATCATCCCATACAACCTCGGCCGTGTCGGATTTCGCCACATAGTATTGGGTTTTTGAATTGTGTTGATTCCCGCCCATGCTGCTGGGTATGGAACTCCAGGTAAGAGAGCCATCATAATACTGGTTTTTATAGCTCAGCTCGTACAGGTTGAGTTTGCCGGTAGTAACCACATCCACAAAAACGGGTAACCGTGAACTGGTTATATAAACCCGCCGTACCCAGGTCTTTTTATTTTCGGTATAATACTCCCTCACATCGCCCATTTCAAGTTTTACCGTTTCGCCCTTATCATCCTTATACTTGAAGGCGCCCATCATCGAGTGGGATAGCTTGCAGCGAATGGTGTCGTGTTTGTTGGTGATGACAATGTCCTGGCTGCGTGATTTTAACGAAAGGACAGCAAGGCCGGCCAGCAGCATAATTGTTTTAGCTGAAAAATATTTCATGATCTATACGTTGGTTTTTTAGGTATAACCGCGTATCGTGAGGGGCTTGAACGCTCTGATTGTTTTACTTTGCTAAGCTAATATGAAGTTTTAACTTTTCCAAATCCTCCGGCGTATCTACTGCAAAAGTTTCCAGCTCTGTTTCTGCAATTTTTATCGTGTAGCCATTTTCTATCCATCGCAACTGCTCCAGGCTTTCGGCCTTTTCAAGTGATGAGATGGGTAATTTGGTGATCTGCTGCAAAACATCGGCCCGGTAGCCGTAAATGCCGATATGCTTAAAATAAGTAAATTGCTGCAGCCAGTTTTCCGGTGCCTGGCCTCGGATGTGAGGCAGGGGAGAGCGCGAAAAATAAACGGCCTCGGATAAGTTATTGATCACCACTTTCGGCGAGTTCACATTAAATAACTCTTCGGCACTACGGATTTTCTTTACCAGCGTTGCGATCTGTGTAGCGGCATCGTTAAAACAAAAAACGAGCTTGCTGATCTGTTCCGGGTCGATATAGGGTTCGTCGCCCTGGATATTGATCACCACATCATACTGCGGATGTTTCACCGCTACTTCGGCGCAGCGGTCGGTGCCGCTGGCATGGTCGGGCGAGGTGATGACGGCCGAGCCGCCAAAATCATGCACATGCTTGTAGATGCGTTCGTCGTCTGTAGCCACGATAACTTCTGATAAGTGCGCACACTTTTTACTTTGCTCATAAACCCGCCGGATCATACTCTTACCCAAAATATCAACCAGCGGCTTACCCGGAAAACGGGTTGAAGCGTAGCGGGCGGGGATAATACCGAGGATTTTCATATTTACGATTTTAGATTTACGATTTTAGATTTAGGGTTTAC
The DNA here is from genome assembly GCA_013286235.1 of Bacteroidota bacterium. Taxonomy (GTDB): domain Bacteria; phylum Bacteroidota; class Bacteroidia; order Sphingobacteriales; family Sphingobacteriaceae; genus Mucilaginibacter. The sequence continues at coordinate 48,649 of JABDGE010000008.1, read as the reverse complement.
GATGTTGAAAAGGAAATCGGAACGCATTAGACCATAATTCCCCAACCCGATGTCTCATATCTCACATCTCACATCTAAAATCGTAAATCGTAATTCGTAAATCTAAAATAGTCCATGTATCTCTCTTTCGACCAACTGCACAATCGTGGCCAGATCTTCGGTTTTATTGGCGAAATCAAGGTTATCTTTATCAATTACCAATAGTTTACCCAGTTTATAACCGTTTATCCATTTCTGGTATTTTTCGTTGAGCTTGGACAGGTAATCCAACCGGATACCGGATTCGTATTCGCGACCGCGGCGCTGGATATTGTTTACTAAAGTGGGTACCGATGCCCTCAGATAGATGAGCAGGTCGGGCGGTTTAATGAATTCGGTAATGTTATCAAAAATGGCTTGGTAGTTCTGGTAGTCGCGGGTGGTCATCAGGCCCATATCGTGCAGGTTTTCGGCAAAGATGTAGGCATCTTCATAGATCGTGCGGTCCTGGATAATATTATGACCGCCTTTTTGTATGTCGATGATCTGGCGATACCGGGTATTCAAAAAATATATCTGCAGGTTAAAGCTCCAGCGTTTCATATCGCTGTAAAAATCCTCGAGGTAGGGGTTGTTGTCAACCGCCTCGAATAAGGGATCCCAGCCATAATTTTTTGCTAATAACTCCGTAAGGGTGGTTTTACCGGCGCCGATGTTTCCTACAATTGCGATATGCATGTTTTAGTTGATGGTTGATTGTGGTGTTCATAGTCCATGACTCATAGTTCATGGCCGAAGCTACGTTCACTTTTGAAATAAAACTCCGCCTAATATACATGTTAGGGTTTCAAGTTTCAACGAACGTGCAAAAAAATACTATGAGACTTGAAGTATGAATCAAATTTAAAAACTCCTGAAACCGATGATCTCCCTAACCTCTTTTATAGTTCGCGAGGCGCTTTCCCGGGCTTTGATCGCCCCATGGCGCGCCACCTGGCGCAGGTAGGAAGCATCGGTCGAAATGTCTTTTATCCGCTCGCGGATAGGGGCGGTAGCCAGGACAATATCTTCAGCAAGCTGCTTCTTAAAATCGCCGTAACGGATATTCATGGAATTGTACAGGTTGTCGAAATGTTCCAGTGTATCCGGCGTAGATACAACCTTCATAATGTCGAAAAGGTTTTGGATCTCTTCCGGTTTTTCCTGGTTTTCAGTCTGTGGACCGCCGTCGGTTACGGCCTTCATAACTTTTTTGCGGATAACATCAGGTGAGTCTGACAGGTAGACGGCATTCCCTTCACCTTCGGATTTCCCCATTTTTCCTTTACCGTCGAGGCCCGGAATTTTTACCAGGCTGGAGCTGAAGTTGAAGGCATAAGGCTCGGGGAAACATTCGCGGTTATAGAGCCTGTTGAAGCGGTTTGCAAAGGTGCGCGCCATTTCGAGGTGCTGTTCCTGATCCTTGCCAACGGGTACCTTAACAGCTTTGTGGATGATGATATCGGCCGCCATCAGCACCGGGTAGGTGAGCAGGCCTGCGTTTACGTTATCCGGCTGCGAACGTATTTTATCCTTGAACGAGGTGCTGCGTTCCAGCTCGCCCAGGTAGGCATTCATGTTGAGGTATAAATAAAGCTCCGCAACCTCCGGAACATCCGACTGTATATAGATGGTAGCCTTTTCAGGGTCGATGCCGGCAGCGAGGTATTCAATCAGCACCTGCTTTACATTGCCATGCAAATCGGCAGGGGTAGGGTGTGTGGTTAAAGAGTGAAGATCGGCTATAAAAAAGTAGCAATTATATTCCTTTTGCATTTTTACGAAGTTTTGTATAGCTCCGTAATAGTTTCCCAAATGCAGGTTTCCGGTTGAACGGATACCACTGACAACAGTTTCCATGGGGCGAAAGTAAGGAATTTTTATATTTTTGGTGACGATGAAAGTGCTATTGAAAAAAGTTCACGTTTACCTGTACGTGGCCAGCGTCGCTTTAAATTACTTCCTTTTCTGGCCTTTTTTCTATTACTATTCCCGCAAACCAGCCCGTTATAAAAGAATGAACCAGCTCCGGAGGGTATGGGGTTTTGTGAGCTCGGCATGTGTTGGTTTCTTTTTTAAATTCGAATATGAAGCGCCTGTCGACTGGAGCAAAACTTATATCATCTGCGCTAATCATACCTCCAACCTGGATATTCCCGCCATGTGCATATTAGTGAATAACAATTGCAGCTTTATAGGTAAGGAGACTTTAAAAGACGGATTGGTAACCAGTTTATTTTTTCGCTCGGTGGATATCCCGGTCAACCGCGACAGCAAGATGTCATCCTACCGGGCCTTTAAAATGGCCGCCGAAAGACTTAAAAGTGGTGTTTCCATGATCATTTTTCCCGAGGGCGGGATAGCGGATAACTATCCGCCTACGCTGCATGAGTTTAAGAACGGCCCGTTTAAGCTTGCCATTGATCTGAAGGTTCCCATCATCCCGGTTTCTTCGTCGGATACCTGGAAAAAACTTTGGGATGATGGTACCAAATATGGCACCAGGCCGGGTGTCTGCCATTTTTACGTCCACAAGCCGATCCCCACCGACCAGCTTTTACCGGCCGACGCCGATGCCTTACGCGATAAAGTTTACGAGTTGCTGGCTAATAGATTGGAAACCGGCGGTATTTCGAAGGAAAATCCTTAAACTCGACGAATCCTGGCTACTTTTAATACATAGGTAGTTCAGAAACCTGTTAAATTATGGGAATAAAACTACGCTTCAAAAAACTGCATTACTACCTGGTGATGTTCAATATGGCTTTTTTCGGTTTCCTTCTGTACCCGGCTGTGTATTATTATTATTCGGTGAAACCGGAGAGGTACTGGGGCATGGTTATGCTCCGGCGCTGGTGGGCCCACCTGAGCACTTTTTTTGCCGGGATTTTCTTCAGGTTTGAATTTGAAACGCCGATCGACTGGAGCAAAACCTACGTGATCTGCCCTCACCATACCTCAAACCTGGATACTTTTATGATCAGCATCCTAATGAAGACCAACCAATTCTCGATCATGGGAAAAGAAGACCTGAAGGACGGCCTGGTTACCGGCATCTACTTTCGTACGGTAGACCTCCCGGTGGACCGTAATAGCAAGATGGCAGCATTCAGAGCATTTAAAACGGCAGCTAATAAACTGGCAAATGGAACATCAATGGTTATGTTTCCCGAAGGTGGAATAGCCGTCGATTTCCCGCCAAAGGTTCAGGAATTCAAAAGCGGCGCCTTCCGCCTGGCCATCGAACAAAAAGTACCCATCATCCCGGTTTCTTCTTTAAATACCTGGCGTACATTTTGGGATGACGGCGTGAAATATGGCACAAGACCAGGCATTTGCAATGTTTTTGTGCACAAGCCTATTGAAACGTCCCATTTAACGGTAGCCGATGCGGATACGCTGCGGGATGAAGTGAGAAAACTGATTGAAGACAGGATTAAGTACGAGAGCCGTTAACTAAAACCGGGGATCATCTTTCAACAAACGTTGTGTCCTGAAGGGAATTCCTCGTAAAACCCGCAGGACACACCGGAGTATATGTTTTTCGGGCAGAGCAAATCGGTGTGCAAGTCGGCTAACAGGAGGCTCCTACGGAGCCTAATTGAAGGGTTGGGTTTTTTCTATAAACAGGATACCCCTACGGGGTGGCTGTTGTGTGTAAGATCTGACTTGGGTTCCTAAAATTTTTCTGATTTAAAAAATCCAGAGGGTTCCTTGTTTATAGAAAAGTAAAAATAGAGTTTTAAGCTCCATAGTAATTTGGAACCGGCCTTCAAGAGGGATGTCACTAACTTATGGAATTTAATATCGAATATCGAACGCTGAATGTAGCCCCGATAACTATCGGCTGACGAAGTTCAAACTTCGTTATTGGACACCACGATAGCTATCGGGTCAAAATTCATTATTCGATATTAATTCCAGCGCGTTTTTGGATTAAGTTAGTGCCATTACTCTCTCGAGGGGAACCCCTCGCGCAGGCTTTTTTTCAGTATAATTACTTGATTAATAGTTAGTTGTGATGGAAAATCTAAGTAAAATATTATTTTATGACTAACTCTTTTTTTCCTCACCATTCACACGGAATCGGTGTACTCAAATCAAAATCGGTGAAATCATTCCCCAATCGGTGAAATCCCAAAAACTAATTATTCGCCGCATTGATAATACTGGCCAAATGATCATACAACACAATATCAAGCCCGTAAACATCCTTCCTGAACTGTACATTACCGATTTGATCTGCCCAGCAAGTGATATAGGTGATGTACACCGGTACCTTTTTTGGCAGATAGATCATTTCAGGGTCCGGGTCATCCTTGCCCATATCGTCGGAAATGGTTTGAAATTGTTCGCCCTGGCCAAATAAGTTCTGAGCCAGCCCTTTCGGATTGTCGAGCCGTACACATCCGTGGCTGATTGCACGCATCTTCTGAAAGAATGCCCATTTTGCAGGCGTATCGTGTAAATAGACGTTACTCCTGTTGTTAAACACGAACTTAATGAGTCCCAGCGAATTATCCGACCCGGGTTTTTGTTTAAAATCATAAGGCAGGTTGGCTTTTGTAATGGTCGACCAATCGATATCTTCCGGGTTATCCACCAACTTGCCGTTTTCGTAAACGTCGATATTGTTATTTTCGAGGTAAAATTTATCCTTTGCCGCCTCTACAATAATTTCTTTATTGGCAATGCTCTGGGGTATGTTCCACACCGGGTTCACCTCCACGCCATAGATCAGGCTGTTTAATAAGGGGGTCTCGTGTTCGCCAGGCTTATCCTCTTTGCAGCTGTCGTCATAAGCAGCCAATGTGTTGGCGTAGTCCATATTGCGGCCCTGCCCCACACATACTTTCATGTGCAGCACGGATTTCCCGCTGTCTACCACATCCAACGTAAAATCGGGGATATTCACAATCACGTACCTGTTTTCAACCGGCTTATTTCGCCAGCGCAAACGCTCCAGGTTAACGATCAGCAGGCGGCGGGTTTCTTCGGCGGACATTTTGGGGCCACGCAGGCCAAGTCGCAGCGTGTTCTGCAAAGCTTTATACTGAGGGTCTTTAGGCTGGATATCCCGCAGGAAGGCCTGCATATCGGTTGCCTGTAAAACAGCAGCCATCGAGGTGCTATCCGGTCTTGCCGTGGCCAGGAAATACCTCTGGTAGATGGCTTTCGGATTGATCACACCAAACTGCAGGTCGTTGCAATAGTTAATAAGCGAGTTGGCGGCCGTAATTTCCAGCTGCGCCATGGCCTGATACGCCTGGTTTACAGTCTTTATCTCTCCTTTTTGATGAAATTGAGCCAATAGCGCCTTTAATTGTGTTGCCTGGAACATTGCAGGATCAAGGCCATGGTCGCCGGCGCGGAATAAATAATTCACAGCAGTATCCAGGTCGCCGTTAAATCCATGATCGATCAGAAATACAGGTTCGTAGTTATGCGCCTTATAAAATGCCTGGATCAGGTCGGCGTGCTTGATTTTTGTTTGTTGCTGGTTAAAAACCTGCTTAAAGGCATTTTTAAAGCCCTCGTCGGTAAGGTCTTTAAAAACTTTTTCGTGTGTTTGTTTAAAAAGAATGGTGGCTGTTTCCGACCGCTTTTTTTTACAGCCGGAAAGCGTGAATAGAAGGATAGCAACGAAAGATACAAAAACTGTAACGGCAATTTTTACCGGGGCAAATCTGGTCATCTAAATAAAGCGCTAAGATACAACATCGTAGCAAATCAACAGGCGATTATAGTTATAGTTTTGTTAATTTTGACACAATAGCCGTTATGATCAGCGGCCGGATTATTTAAAGCGAATAATATGCCAGCTAAAAAAAATTTCCTGTTTATTTATCTTATCGCGCTAAGCATCAGTGCCACAGCACAAAGATTTAGCCCGGTAAACCCCGATGCCTCCGATGGCGTGAAGCGGACGCTCAATTTTCTGTATGATATAAAGGGCAAATACATTTTATCAGGACAGCAGAATTATAACAGCAACCGCAATACCTTTTCGGATAGCGCCAAAAATATCACCGGCAAGTACCCGGCGGTTTGGGGCTGCGATTTTATGAATTGGGGTGATAAGGACCTTGGCCCGCAAATCGTGGCCGAAGCGATCAAAAAGTCGCACGACGGTTATTTGATCACTTTAATGTGGCATGAAGGCAGGCCGACGGACGACCCGCCATATGACTTTGAGCGTAATGTAAAAGGGAGAATTGCTGATACTGCCTGGACGCAGCTCACCACACCCGGAACGCCATTGAATAAAAAATGGCTGGCGCAGATCGATGTGATTGCGGGTTACCTGAAACAATTAAGAGATGCCGGCGTAACCGTTTTATGGCGACCCTACCACGAAATGAACGGTGTTTGGTTTTGGTGGGGAAACCGCAAGGGCCCGGATGGTATAGCCAAACTTTGGAAAATGATGTACGACCGTTTTACCAATTACCATCATTTGAATAACCTCCTTTGGGTTTGGGGCGCAAACGGTTTGCGCGATATACCCTTTGACGAAGCCTATGATTATGCGGACTATTACCCCGGCCCCGAATACGTGGATATTTTAGGCGCTGACGTTTACCACTTCGACTACGAACAAAAGGACTATAACTCGCTGCTGGCGCTGGCCAATGGTAAACCCATCGCCCTCACCGAAACCGGCGAATTGCCCACCCCGTTGATATTGAGCGTACAGCCCCAATGGTGCTGGTTTATGGTTTGGACGAGCTGGCTGTGGACGGACAACACCCGCGACCGGGTAAAACAGGTTTATAATATGCCCCGCGCCTTAAACCACGATGAGGTGCAGGCAAAGCTGGATTCGATCAAAAACATTAAATGAGCGGCAAGCCGGAAGTTTGGCTTCGCGGGCCGGTAGAAGGAATTCCGCCGCTGTTGCAACCGGTTGCCCATGCGCTGTTGCAGGCGCGGGAAGAAGTAAACGAATTGATGACCGGGTTCCCCGAGACGCTTTTGTGGGAAAAACCGGCCGGCCTGGCTTCGCCCGGATTTCATTTGCAGCACCTGAACGGCGTTACCGACCGGCTGTTTACCTACGCAAGTGGCGAACAGCTGACCGCTTCTCAACTCGAAGCATTGGCAAACGAGGGTAAAGCTACGGCGGACTTAAATGAGCTGATCATAGCCTTTAACCGGCAGGTTGACTTTGCGCTGTTGCAACTTGCTCAAACAGACGAATCGGGTTTGACTGAAAAAAGGGAAGTGGGCAGGGCTAAGCTTTCATCAACTGTTGCCGGCTTATATTTTCATGCTGCCGAACATAGCATGCGGCATTTGGGGCAATTGCTGGTTACCGTAAGGGTGTTGAAAGAAATCGTTTGAAAAACGCGGCAGACGTAGCTTAACCCGGAGTTGTCTATTTTCAAAGACCTCATTGAGGGCTCCGCTTCAAACTTGTTAAGTCTGCCTTCGCGTCTTAAAAACCAATTTAACAATCTTCCGCTCTGGTCTTTCTGCTTTCAGCTCATCTCCGGCCATGAACCATGAACTATGAACCGGCCTGCAGCCCCGTCAAAAAAGCCATCGTATCAACCCCGTCGGCATAATCCCATAAGGCAGGCTCCTGGCTGTGCCCAAAGTCAACAACCTGGCTCTTTATATCCAGCGGCAGGGCGCCAACCACACATTGTATCTGTTCGTTTTGCTCAATCAATTCGGCTTCCACACCCCCAAGGCTATCATAATACTCATAATATAAAACCGCGAGGGGAGAGGCGATCTTTTTGTCCGCTTTTAAAAGCAGGAAACCATTATCGAGGTGCTCTTCGCAATTAACAAGGAAGATGGATTTATTGTAATCGTAATTATTGGCGTATTTGTGATGGTTAACAACCGGCTGGTAATCTTCTATCGCCTCAAAAAACCCGTTAAACACATATCCGGCAGGAATCATTAATTTCGACACGTTGCGGCAACCCAAGCCGTAATAATCGAAAATATCTTTCCCTAACGCATGCAATTGCTCCCTGGTTTCGTTGCCGGACAAGACCCCAATGCTGCTCCGGTTTTTGCGAATGATATTTGGGACTTTACCAAAATAATAGTCGAAATAACGCGAACTGTTATTGCTCCCGGTTGCTATAACGGCATCAAAATTTTCAAGCCTTTCTACAAAGCTGTAGCGTTCGGCAAAAGCGGGCTCGATATCGGTTAGCATCTGCAAAACATGTGTAATCAGCTTCGAATCCTGCGATGAAGCTTTGATCAAAGCATAATTTCCGGTTACCAGCACACAAAGTACATCGTGAAATCCAACCAACGGAATATTGCCTGCTAATATAAGGCCAACCCGTTTTGGAGCCCCCGGCGAGATTGTATAGCGGGAAAGCCATAGAACGAGATCGGACTTGTTTAAGCTGGCCCCGATGGATCTTACAGCATGGAATACGTTATTGGCAGTAAACCACGGGTTGAAGAGTTTTTGATCTTCGATGAGGGCTGAAAATTCTTCGTCCGGTTCAGTTAGGCGCACCCCAAGTTCAGAAAATACGTTTATTAAGTGTGCAGAATCAAATTTTGACATATAAATGTTGAGGCTGGAAACCCGCAAAACCTTTTTTTGTTATATTTGCAGGCCTCTGTTAAGCTGGCAAAGGTAATTGAGATTATAAGATATTAAGTAAAATGGCGATCAAAATCACTGACGAATGTATAAACTGCGGAGCCTGTGAGCCGGAATGCCCTAATAACGCGATTTACGATGCCGGGGCTGCATGGCGCTTCTCGGATGGCACGGGTTTAAAAGGGCTTATCGATTTTGGTGACGGGAATACATTAAATGCAGAAGAGACACAGGCGGCCTTGTCTGATGATATTTATTATATTGTGCCTGATAAATGCACGGAATGTGTAGGTTTTCATGACGAGCCGCAATGCGCTGCTGTTTGCCCGGTTGATTGTTGTGTAGATGATGAGGATGTGCGCGAAACGAAAGAAGAGTTGCTGGCCAAGAAAGAATGGCTGCACATGGATGAGTAATTTATTCTATTTTTAAAATATTTGGAAGAAGGGAGAGTATTGTGTACTTTCCCTTTTTTGTTTCTGAAAACTATTGCCCCGATAGTTTTGTTGTATAAGCCATTTTATGGAATACGGTATTTGTAATCTTTCAATCATCCCTTTGCGGGCCGAAGCCAACGATAGCAGCGAGCAGGTATCCCAAGTGCTTTTTGGTGAAATATTCGAGATCAGGGAATGGAAGGATAATTGGGTTAATATCGTTACGGGTTTTGACAATTACACGGGTTGGATAGGCCGGCTCCAATTTATTATGCTGGGTCATTTGGCCTATAAGCGCTTTAAACAAACCCCGCCGCCGCTTACTTACCGGCCCGTTACCCAGGCCTGGAAAATAGCCAATAACAGCGTTTTATATTTGCCGGTGGGCAGTTCGCTCGCATTTCTTGAGGGTACAACCTGTCGCATCGGGAACGAACAGTTTGAAATAATAGGAGAGATTGGCGAAACCGAGAACCTCGTTGTTACCGCTACCTCGTTTTTGAATACCCCGTATCTGTGGGGTGGCCGGACACATTTCGGCATCGATTGCTCTGGCTTTACCCAAACAGTTTTCAAATTGCAGGGGATCAATTTGCTGCGCGACGCCTGCATGCAGGCTGAACAAGGCTATGCTATAAACGCTATCCACGATACGAAATTGGGCGACCTTGCTTTTTTTGAGAATGCTGATAGCAAAGTGGTTCATGTAGGTATTATGCTGAACAATGAAAAGATCATTCATGCCTCGGGGAAGGTGAAAATTGACCCTATTGACGAAAAGGGCATTTATTCAGAAGAATTGAAGCGATATACCCATAAGCTTAGCACAATCAAGCGAATATTTTAACCGTTTATTTCCACATCCCAAATAATAATACGTTTATCGTCCCCGGTTGAGATCAATTGATCTCCGTTCCATATTATTTTATTGACGGACAATTGATGGCTTTCAAATCCTTTTTCACGGCTGATGATCTTATAGAGCTTAAAATCATCCGCGCCCCATATTTTGATGCTTTTGTCCATGCTTGCGGTAGCAAAATAAGGTAATTGCGGGTGGAAGGCTATCGCGTTAACGGCAAACAAGTGCGCGGGAATTGTGTGAATAAGGCTGTAATCGCTGGTATCCCATATCCTTACCTGCGCGTCGCGGCCGCCCGAAACCAAATGACTGCCGGATGGCGAATACGCTAAAGAAAAAACCGGCATGGTGTGCCCATGAATGGTTTTGATCAGTGTATATTCTGACAGATCGTAAATGGCGATGGTATTGTCGCGGCAGCCAAAAGCCACCTGTGTTTCGTCCGGTGATATGCTTATACTCCTAACAGTGTCACCCGATACTTTTAGAACATGAACGAGGGACAGGGTTTCCAGGCTCCATACGGACACAGTGCCGTCTTCCGAAGCGGCGATCAATTCCTGTTTCTCCCGCACACTTTTTACATCAAAAACAGGTTTGTGATGATGGATCAGCGGACTGATGAGTTGCTGCTTTAAAAAGTCGAAGACCTGGATATTTCCGTTTCTTAAGCCTGCAAACAGAAGTGGCAAACCAACGGGGCAATGGATGGCATAAACAGACGAAAGCACCGGAAAAAGGACTTTTATAAACGAATCCGTTTTTAAGCTCCATTCCACCAGCCCCTTATCATTTCCCCCGGAAAACAGAATACCAGGCTTTTGCGAAAGCTCCAGCGTAAAAATAGGGTTACCATGCCCGTTAAGTTCTGCCTTTTTTTTAACTGAGATCATTTTTCAACTGCCAACTGTAATACCGCCAACTGCCAACTTGCAACCTCCTTCTTGATTTTTGGCTCTTGGCTCTCTTCCTACTGCCACTGCCATTGATATGCCACCACTCGCTGCTAACTGCCCTTCGTCCGCCATAGCTTCAGGGACGGAGGAACTCATCACTGCCAACTGCAATACTGCAAACCGCCAACCTACTTATGCCTTTCCTCTAAATTCTTCGCGATCGTTTCAAGCGACAATCCCTTTTCGCGCAATAAAACCAATAAATGAAAAACAAGATCCGACGCCTCGTTAATCAAGTCTTCCTCCGTTTGGTTAAGCGCGGCTATCACTGTTTCCACGGCTTCCTCGCCAACTTTTTGGGCGATCTTGTTCAGGCCTTTACCGCGCAGTTTATTAACGTACGATCCTTCTTTTGGATTTATGTATCTGTCGGCAACAATGCCTTCCAACTGAAGGATAAAATTTTGATTATAGGCTGTGTTGAAACAACTCCGCGACCCGGTGTGACAAGTTGGCCCGTCGGCTTTTACTTTTATGAGCAGCGTATCGTTATCGCAGTCGATATCGATGCTTTGAACATGCAGGAAATTACCACTGGTTTCTCCTTTCGTCCACAGGCGCTGCTTTGACCGCGAAAAAAAGGTCACGATGTTTTCATTCACCGTTTTATCATATGCTTCCTGGTTCATAAAGCCCAGCATCAGCACTTCAAGTGTTTGCCCGTCCTGTATGATGACCGGCACGAGGCCGTTTAATTTATTGAAATCGATATTCATAGCTGCGTGTTTGTCGACGGTGCTTAAACTTCCCGTACTTCGATTTGATTTTGTTTTAGAATACGTTTTAGATCGGGGATCAATATCTCGCCATAATGAAACACCGAGGCGGCCAGGGCTGCGTCGACGTTACTCTGTTGAAATACATCTACAAAATGCTGCACGTTACCGGCCCCTCCCGATGCGATTACCGGGATATTTACAGCATCGTTTACTTCCTTTAAAAACGCCGTATCAAACCCACCCTTTGTGCCGTCATGATCCATCGAAGTGAGCAGGATCTCCCCTGCACCCCGGCTTTCGGCCTCCAAAATCCAATCCATGGTCTCCTTTTCGGTCGGTATGCGGCCACCATTCAAGTGAACAATGTTTTTCCCTTCTGCCCGCCTGGTGTCCACCGCGATCACCACAAACTGAACGCCGAAGGCCCTTGCCAGCTCATCTATCAAAGCAGGATTCCGTACCGCGGCCGAATTTATCGATATTTTATCGGCGCCCGCGTTTAAAAGGGCATCGGCATCGCCTATTTCGTTAATGCCCCCGCCTATAGTGAACGGGATATTTACCTGCCTGGCAACCGCTTTTACCAATTCGATCATCGTTTTGCGGCGCTCGTGCGTAGCAGTAATATCAAGAAACACCAATTCGTCAGCTCCCTGCTGTGAATAATTCCATGCGAGCTCTGCCGGATCGCCGGCATCACGTAAGTCGACGAAGTTGACGCCTTTTACGGTGCGCCCGTCCTTAACGTCGAGACATGGAATTATTCGCTTACTCAGGCCCCCCCGCCCCCGCTGGCCAGCGGGGGAGCTTAATTCGTTTTTAATTGTAGATAACACTCTTTCTATATTGTTGAATATATCTTCGTTAGCAAATCTGAGGACTTTGATGCCATCTTTTTCGATAGAAAGCTGGCGACGAATATCGTTTTCGGCAACATCGGGAAGATTATGGATTGTGCCGTCGACCTCAATAACAACTTTATATTGATGACAATAGAAATCCGCAATGTAAATTCCCAGTGGATGCCGCCTTCGGAATTTTGCGCCAAGTTGCCCTCCCTTTAAATGACCCCAAAGCAACATTTCTGCCTGCGTCATGTGATTTCTAAGATCTGCAGCATTTTGGAATATCAAGCGATCCGCGCCCATAAACATTCGCTTCTTCATATGCAACTATAGTTCCCCCGCCAGCCAGCGGGGGTTAGGGGGCGAGTTAAATTGAAATTAACGATTCCAAATTCCAGTTTTTTATTTCTTCAATTGATATTCTTCCTTCGTAGATCGCCTTTCCAACCACGCAGGATTCTATTTTAAGATTACTCAACTTTTCGATATCTGCCATTGAGCTTACTCCACCCGAAGCAATCAGCTTAATAAAAGGCGAATGATCGAGCAGCTTTCCGTACAGATCGATACCCGCGCCGCCAAGTTTGCCGTCCTTGCCGATATCGGTACACAAAAACCGGAAGAATCCTAACTGCAGGCACTTGTCCACATAGTCCATCAGCTTGATGGGGGAGCTTTCCATCCATCCGGAGTATTTGATCACCTCGTCCAGCACGTCAATGGCAATCACTACCTTTTCGATACATTTGCTCCGGCCGCTGAGTGCCTGGCTTAGTTCTTTCAGAAATGGCGGGTTGGTAAGCGCCTGCGTTCCGACGATCACCCGGTGAACGCCGGCATCGATCAGTTCCAGCACTTTTTCAATGCTCCGGATACCGCCGCCGTACTGCACCTTCATGTCTGTTTTGCGGATCACGTCAAATAGGTGTTCCTGGTTCGAAAAATCGCCTTTTGCGCCGTTGAGGTCGATAATGTGGATCAGGTTAGTGCCGTTGGCCTGGTACCGGTCGATCATTTCCTCGAGGGATACATCATATTCCGTAACCTGCTTATAATCGCCTTCGCGCAGGCGCACCACTTTCTTGTCTAATATATCAATCGCGGGGATAATGTACATCTGTTTATATTTTTGAAAAATTCTTTAGTAGCATCTCTCCATAAGCGCCTGACTTTTCGGGGTGAAATTGCACACCATAAAAATTATCCCGCCAAATTGATGCCGAAAATTTATTGCTGTAAGTGGTTGACGATAAAGTGAATGTATTGCTGTGCTCAATAAAGTATGAATGTACAAAGTAAAAGTGTGAACCGTGCGGGATATTTTCAAAAAGCGGGTTATCCTTTTCAGGGAACACCCTGTTCCAGCCTGTATGGGGCACCTTGTAGCCGTGTTCGTTTGCAAACTTTAAAGTTTTAACCGGGATGATATCCAAAAGGTCGGAGTTTCCTTCTTCCGAGTACGACGTAAGCAGCTGCATACCCACACAAATGCCCAGCGTTGGTTTTGTTAACGACTTTATGGCCGGTATAAGTCCCGTCTGTGACAGCTTGGTCATGGCAGCGCCTGCATGGCCGACACCCGGAATGATGTAACGGCTATAATGGGCAAAATCAGCTTCAGACGTTATCATGCCATAGGGGATCTGTAAGCGTTCCAAAGCCGCCGTCAACGAGAATATGTTCCCCGCGCCGTAAGTGATGATGCCAATGCCCCCCGGCCCCCGCTGGCCAGCGGGGGAGTTTGATTGGACGGTACCTAATGCCGGTTCTGTTTCCATTTTACTCATCCGAATAAAAATTACAATACTCCCTTTGTGCTGGGTAACACCATTTTTTCTGCGTCTCTTTTTACGGCCATTTTGATGGCTTTTGCAAACGCTTTAAAGATGGCCTCAATTTTATGATGCTCGTTTTCGCCTTCGGCTTTTATGTTTAGGTTGCATTTTGCAGCATCGCTGAAGGATTTAAAAAAATGGAAGAACATTTCTGTGGGCATTTCGCCGATCTTTTCTCTTTTAAATGCCGCCTCCCATACAATCCAGTTCCGCCCGCCGAAATCAATCGCAACCTGGGCCAGGCAATCATCCATAGGCAGGCAAAAGCCATATCGCTCAATACCCATTTTGTTTCCCAATGCCAGCGCTAAAGCTTCGCCGAGGGCTATACCCGTGTCTTCTATCGTATGGTGTTCGTCAATGTGCAGGTCGCCTTTGGCAATAACCTCAAGGTCAATATTTCCATGCCGGGCGATTTGGTCGAGCATATGATCAAAGAAATGAAGCCCGGTGTTTACTTTTGCTTCACCCTTACCGTCGAGATTGATTTTTATGTAGATATCGGTCTCCTTAGTTGATCGTCGGTGCTCAACAACACGCTCACCTAATTTTAGAAACTCGTATATCTTTTTCCAATCGGTGGTTTCGAGCGCCGTTGTTGCTTTAAGAATGTTTTTTTCCACTTCGCCGGAAAATTCTGCGCCCCCTAAATCCGAATGGTTATTAAGCCACACAGCCTTGCAGCCCAGGTTATAACCAAGTAAAACATCGTTTTTCCGGTCGCCAATGGTATAGGAGCCTTTTAGGTCGTACTTTTCAGCGTCGAAATATTGCGTGAGCATGCCGGTACCAGGTTTCCGGGTGGGCGCATGTTCCGAGGGGAAAGTCCGGTCAACACAAATATTCGAGAACTGCACGCCTTCGTTTTTAAAAGTTTGCAGGATAAAATTCTGAATCGGCCAGAACGTATTTTCGGGATAGGAGGGGGTGCCCAGGCCATCCTGGTTGGTGACCATTACCAGCTCATAATCCAGTTCCCGCGCTATACGTGGCAAATATTGCAATGCGCCGGGGTAAAACTCAAGCTTATCAAACGAGTCAATCTGCTCATCCGCCGTCTCCATGATCATTGTGCCGTCCCGGTCGACAAATAATATCTTTTGCAACTTGCTCATTTAAAATCCTGTAAAGTTTGTAATAATATGTCGTTTTCGGCTGGTGTTCCCACAGTTACGCGCAAGCATCCTTCGCATAAGCCCACTTTCGACCGGTCGCGTACAATAATGCCCTTATTAACCAAAAAATTGTAAATGCCTTTGGCATCGGTCGTTTTCACCAGGATAAAATTTGCATCCGAAGGGTAAATATCCAGCACAAAGTCAAAATGCTTCAACGCCAGTACAAGCCTGTCCCTTTGGAATAATATTTCCTTTATCCATTGGTTAACCTGGTCTACCTTGTCCAGGGCTTGTAATGCCAGTTGCTGCGATGCATCGTTAATGTTATAAGGCGGCTTTACCTTATTCATTACATCAATGATCTCTTCGCTGGCGAATGCCATTCCAACCCGCAACGCGGCCAGCCCCCATGCTTTCGAAAGTGTTTGTAAAACCACGAGGTTGGCATATTCGGTCAGTTCCTGGATGAAAGTTTTTTGCCGGCTAAAGTTGATATACGCTTCGTCGACGATTACCAGACCGTTGAAGTTGGCGAGCAGGGTCTCCACGTCGGCCCGGCGGATCGAATTACCGGTGGGATTGTTGGGTGAACAGATAAATATCAACTTGGTGCGTTCGTCTATCGCTTCGGCTATGCCGTCTAAATTTAACTGGTATTCGGCAGTGAGCGGTACGTTCCGAACGGCTACGTCATTGATGTTGGCCGAAACCTGGTACATGCCATAGGTTGGCGGTACCAGTATTACGTTATCAACACCGGGATTGCAAAAGCAGCGGAACAGGATATCAATTGCTTCGTCGCTGCCGTTACCGAGGAATATATTGCGTGGGGGAACGCCTTTTATCTCACTTAGCCGTTTTTTTAATCTGTATTGCAGCGGATCGGGATAGCGGTTAAATTGCTGTTCCAGCGGCGAGCCGAACGCATTTTCGTTTGCATCTAAAAACACGCTGGCTTCTCCCTGGAACTCATCACGCGCGGATGAGTAGGGGACAAGGTTTGCGATATTTTTCCTTAGTATGTTATTGAGAACAAACATTTTATCTACACAGTGATTAATAATTACTTCATCCGGATGCTCATAGCATTTTTGTGCGCATCCAAACCCTCCAGCTCCGCAAGCACTTCAACAACAGGTCCTATATTCTTGATCCCTTCCGGGCTGATGTGCTGAAAAGTGATCTTCTTTACAAAAGAATCCACCGAAACCCCCGAATAGGCCTTCGCAAAAGCGCTGGTCGGCAGGGTGTGGTTGGTGCCTGATGCGTAGTCGCCGGCGCTCTCAGGTGTCAGGCTCCCGAGAAAAACAGAACCTGCGCTAACAATGGATCCGGTTAGGCTTTGCCATTTGGCAGTTGCCAGGATGAGGTGTTCGGGTGCGTATTCATTGCTGAAGTCCATGGCTTTTTCCAGTGAATCGACCACGACGACGTATGAGCCCTCAAGTGCTTTTTCGGCGATAGCCGCCCGGCTTAGCTTTTGCAATTGCTGGTCAACCGCGGCCAAGACTTCGTTAGCGAAGTTCTCCGAAGTGCAAACCAAAACAGCCTGGCTGTCGGTTCCATGTTCTGCTTGTGCCAGCAGATCAGCAGCAACATAAGCCGGCACGGCAGTTTCATCAGCGATGACCAATACTTCCGACGGGCCGGCCGGCATATCTATCGCCGTGGTCGTCGTGGATTGAATGATGGTTTTGGCTTTGGTTACATACTGGTTACCGGGACCGAAAATCTTATCCACTTTGGTAATGGTTTCGGTGCCATAGGCCATAGACGCGATGGCCTGCGCGCCGCCCGCCAGGTATATTTTCTCAATACCAAGCTTCAACGCAACCCATGCGATAAAAGGGTTTACTTTTCCATTCTGCTGCGGTGGCGAGCACACCACAATTTCGCGGCAGCCCGCAAGCCGGGCCGGTATCCCAAGCATCAAAAAAGTACTTGGCAAAACGGCAGATCCGCCGGGTATGTACAGGCCAACCCTTTCTATAGGCCGTATTTCGCGCCAGCAGGTTACGCCGGGCATCGTCTCAATCCTATCTTCAGCCTTTAGCTGGGCGCTGTGAAATTTGTTGATGTTATTATAAGCCACATTCAACGCCGCCCTTTGACGGTCGTTTACGCCATCAGCAAGCTCAGCAATTTCGGCTTTGTCCAGGTATAGTTTGCCCAGCTTAACTTTATCAAACTTTAAGGCATAATCCAACAACGCCGCGTCGCCGCGGTCCTTAACCTCGCCGATAATACTTTCGACAACTTCACGAACCTCGTTGGCAGGGTCAACATTGCGTTGAACCAGCTGTTTGATTTGGTTGATGCTTAAGTCGTTGTATTTATTAACTTTCATTATCGCCCCGTAAACGTCGGACTACAAAATTATCTTCTCAATCGGCATTACAACAATGCCTTGTGCGCCTGCCTGTTTGAGCAAGCTGATCCTTTCCCAGAAATCACTTTCGGGGATCACCGTATGTACTGCAACCCAACCTTCTTCGGCCAATGGAATAACCGATGGGCTTTTGATGCCGGGCAACAATTTGGTGATAGCCGGTAAATTATCGGAATGAATGTTCAGCACCACATACTTTGTTTCACGCGCCCGTAAAACGGACTGTACGCGCTGGATCAGCTCTTTTACCGGTTCTTCGTTCTCGCTTCCCTTGCGCCCGATCAAAACCGCCTCTGAAGACATTACATCAGCGAAAGGTATTAGGCCATTGCTTTTTAATGTGCCGCCGGTTGAAACCAGGTCGCAGATGGCGTCGCTCAAGCCTAAACCAGGTGAGATCTCCACAGAACCGGATATGGTCCTGATCTCGGCCGTTATGTCATGTTTTTTGAGAAACTTCCCAAGAATAACCGGGTACGTGGTTGCGATGGATTTTCCACCAAGCTCACTTAGCGTTTCGATGTGGCTGTTGTTAGGCACGGCTATTTTCAGCGAACATTTGCCAAAACCGAGCTTTTGTAAATAGCTTATTTCCACCTCGGTTTCGTGGATCACATTTTCGCCTACTATGCCCAGGTCGGCAATGCCATCCTGTACGTATTCGGGGATGTCATCGTCGCGCAGGAAAAGTATTTCGAGAGGGAAGTTGGATACCGGCGATATGAGCGAGCTCTTATAATTTTCAAAGCTAAGGCCGCAGTTTTTCAGTAATTCAACTGATTTTTCATTGAGCCGGCCAGATTTCTGGATAGCTATTTTTAATGTTTTCACTGATTGATTTTAAGGGAACGTAAAAAAAGAATGAACCGGGGTGTTATTTCGCGTAGAAACATACATTATCTGATCACCACATGGTGGTGGTACAGATGGCGATGATGTAATGTAGTTGCGTTCATCTTTTTTTGGGAAGCACTAAGCAAGCCGCTTCTGATTGTGTTGCAAATATACGTACATGTTTTGGAAATCAAAATTATTGTGCGCGGAGGAAAGTTCATGGTTCATGGGCCGGGGGAGGTGGTAATAGCAGCAACAGGAGGAGTTCATGGTTGTTTTGATAAAATAGAATAATTATCCAGCGAAAGGTCTTCCGTAAGAAACCCTACGGTGGCGGGAAATAATTTTTTTTACCCGTTAGGTATTCTATGCAACGCCGATAAAAAAAACACGTCAACTATCCTAAACCTCAGCAAAACAGCATAGCCATGATTAAGAATTATCTCAAAACTGCCTGGCGCAACATACACAGCAACCCGGTTTACAGCGCACTGAATATTGTGGGCCTTGCCACCGGCATGGCCGTGGCCCTGCTCATCGGGCTTTGGGTGTTTAACCAGATTTCGTACGACCGTTTTTTGCCCCATTACCAGCAGGCTTATGCCCTTAAGGTAAACTACGCCGACCCACAGGAGGGCACGCGCACCCAAAATTACCTGCCCCTGCCGCTGGCCGGCCTGCTCCGTACCACCATTCCCGGTATACAATATGTGGCCGAGACAGATTTCGCGGATTTTCCCGGTCACGATTTTATCGTTGGCGATAAAAAACTGCTTGTCGACGGTGGCACCGTCGCGCCCGATTTCCTCAAAATATTTCAATACCCGCTGATAAAAGGCAATGTAAACAGCGTACTGAACGACCCTTTTTCCATCGTCCTCGACGAATCTACCGCAAAAGCCCTGTTTGGCGATAATGACCCCATCAGCAAGATCATCCGTGTGGATAACCAGTACAACGTAAAAGTTACAGGCGTGATGAAGGATTTCCCGGCCAATACCTCCTTCCAGTTCCATTTTTTAATGCCCTTCGGCTTTGCCGAACAAACTGCCAGCTATGTTAAAGCCGCACGCACCCAGTGGGACAATTCCTCCTTCGAGATTTTTGTGGCCCTGCAGCCCGGCGCTACGCAGGCGCAAGTTACTTACCGTATCAAAAGCCTCATTGCCCAAAACAACCCCAACGTGCGCGCTTACAAGCCCCAGGTTTTCCTGTACCCGCTAAAGGACTGGCGCCTGTACGCCGACTTTAAAAACGGCAAAGCCGCCGGCGGGTTTATCATCTATGTGCGCATGTTCGGCATCATCGGGGCGCTGGTACTGCTCATCGCGGCCATCAATTTCGTTAACCTGTCTACCGCCCGGTCGCAAAAACGGGCGCGCGAGGTGGGCGTCCGCAAAGCCATCGGCTCCCGGCGGTATCATCTTATTTTCCAGTTTTTAACCGAGTCGGTGTTCATCACTTTTGCCGCCTTTGTGTTGGCCATTGTTTTGGTCATCCTGGCGCTTCCCCAATTCAACACGCTAACCGGCAGCGGGGTGCAAATCCCTTATGGCAGTCCCGTTTTCTGGTGCATTATGCTGGCTTATGTGCTCGGCATCGGTTTGCTGGCCGGCTGCGGGCCCGCGTTTTACCTGTCGGCATTTAACCCGGTAAAAGTGCTCAAAGGCAGCATCCAAATCGGCAAGGCCGCCGCTACGCCGCGCAAAATACTGGTAGTGCTGCAATTCAGCTGTTCGGTGGCCTTTATCATCAGCACCATCATCATTTACCGGCAAATACAATATGCTAAGGACCGCCCCGCCGGCTATAGCGCCGACCGCCTGGTATCCACCTTTATGACCAAGGATCTGTACGACAACTACCCGGCGCTAAAAAATGACCTGCTGGCTAGTGGTATGGTGCAAAGCGTTACCAGCGCCTCCAGCCCTCTTACCAAAATCGGCTGGCATACCGGCATATCCGCCTGGCCCGGCCAAAGCCCGGGCGAACTTAAAATAAACGTGGGCGCGGTCATCGTTAACGAAACCTATTTTAATACCGTAGGCATGCACCTCATCGCAGGGCGTAATTTTACCAACAACCTGGCGGCCGAAGCCACTAATATCATCGTAAACGAAGCCGCTGTTAAACGCATGGGCCTCAAACAGCCCATTAACCAGCTCATCACATTTGATGGCATCAACGGCAAGTCGCGCATCATCGGAGTGGTGCAGGATGCCGTTATGGGTTCGCCCTTTACACCCGTGGAACCAACTGTATTTAACCGCATAAACAACTTTAGCAGCCAGGTCATCTACCGCCTGACGCCCGGTGTAAGCCCGCACACCGCTATCGAAAAGATCGGCAAGCTGTTTAATAAATATAACCCCGCCTATCCATTTTCCTATGTGTTTGTCAACGAGTCGTACGACAAAAAATTCAGCCTCGAGGCACTGGTAGGCAAGCTGGCGGCCATTTTTGCCGGCCTCGCCATTTTTGTATCCTGCCTGGGCCTGTTTGGCCTCGCAGCGTACATGGCCGAGCAGCGCAGCAAGGAGGTCGCCATCCGCAAAATATTAGGCGCCTCCGCCGCCAAAGTATGGGTGCTGCTCTCCGCCGATTTTATTGTACTGGTAACCATCAGCTGTATCATCGCCTCGCCGATAGCCCTTTACTTCCTTAACGACTGGCTCCAAAAATACCAGTACCGTATCAGCATCGGCCCGGGGGTATTTATACTGTCGGCGGTTATTACTATCGGCATTACACTGCTTACCATCAGTTTCCAGGCGGTAAAAACGGCATTGGCTAACCCGGTTAAGAGTTTGAGGAGCGAGTAGGGGCATTTGGGGAAATACAGTGACATTGGTAAAAGCCTGTGAATCAACAAATTGCACTTTTTTTGGCCGAGGCAGTACGATTTAGGGAATTAAAACAGCGGACTAAACCCCTCCCTGCCCGGGGGAAACTGCACTGGCCGGCGAGACGTGACGCGAACGCGGTGTTAAACACATGCCGAACTTGCATCAAGGTTCATCGCAATAATAAATCTCCCCCTCTTTCGCCGTACCAATTTTTACCAGCTTTTTATTTTTCATGATATCCTGCAAGCTTAGAATTTCTGGGTTGCTGAGGGTGTTAAACCAGATGAGATAAAACCGTTTTACCGCATAAAACTTTTGCACATCGGCTTTGAAAAATTTGTGCGGAACAAGGGTGGACGACATGCCGGTAAACAGATAGACGGCTTCATCAGCATCGGTATAAATGGGCACACCCGGTTTGTAAAGTTTTTTATGTTGTTTTAAATAGACCACAAACTCCGATTTATTCCAGTCGTCGTCGCTGTAGCCGGGGACACCATAATCGCCTTCATCGTCATAACGCTGCCAGTCTACCTGGTAGGTGGCGAACTCAAAGGCCAGCATAAGGACGACCGTGAGGCCGGCGAGGAAATATTTTAATTTCGATTTTACCAGCTTCAGCACATCGGGCACCCAACTGGTACAGGCAATAAGGAGCACGATAAACATGGGCGCCAGCAAGCGGCTGTTGATGCGTTCAAAACGCTGTATACTCGCCCAAATCAGGATAAACAGCCCATACACGATGGCAAATGCGATAACAATGTTCTCGGCGCGATCGATCTTCCCTTTGAACGCTTTCCAAAGTAACACGACAATAAGGGCCAGGAATATAAAAGCGGCGATTGGGATGGCATAGGGGTATACTTTGTTGCTTAGCGCGCCCCAATCGCATATCACGGTGCCGATATAGTACAGGTTTTCGGAAAATGGCGTAATGGAGGGCTCGCGGGTGCCGGTGCTCAAGCCGGTGGCTGTGCTATTTAATATAAGGTTGGCAGCAAGCAGGCAGGACGAGATTGCGCCGTAGAACAGGATGTGGCCGATCTTTTTTTTCCAGGGGAGTTGATCATCGAGCAACAGCAATAAACCCCCGGTGCCGATAATAGTAATGCCCACATAACGGGTAATACAGGCAATGGCCGTAATGACTCCAGCCACTAACAATGTTTTTAGCGTGTGGCTAAGCTGGTAACGGCGGTAAGCAATGATAAACAGCAGGATCTCGAAAATAAAAAGCGTCTCGGACCATAGATAGGTATAAACTTCGAGTAAGCCCGGACTTAATATGATGGCGGCAAGTATGATCCTTTTATAACTCGAGCTTACCGCAAACGCGACCACTTCAATTATTGTAATGATTAGAAACCAGCAAAGTGTTGAGCCGATGGTCGTTTTTAGACCCAGCCAAAGTAAATCGTCGGGAATAACAACCTTGTAGGTAAGCTTAAAAGCGGCCAATAAATTTACAAGCAATATCCCCGCGACCAAAAACAAAACCCGCCGGCCGCGAAATATGCTGATCTTCTGTAGCCTGGCCCAGGTCCAGATCTTTGAGTTGGTGATAAATTGAGATATGATCCAGCCACTGGTGAATACCACCCCGCCAAACAAAAACGCATCAATGAGTGCGCCGGCCTTAACAGGATCGACTCGCGATATAAATTGTATAATTCCGAGGAAAAATGGGTAGAAAACAGGGAAAAATGTGAGCGGGTGTTTGTTGAAGGTGAGCAGCGAGCCGTGGGCTTGCATATTGGTTGCCGTGCTGGCGTACATGATTGAATCGGGCGAGATACCAACGCCGCTATAGCTGGTAAACAAGTGGATGACATAAAAGCCGATGCATGCTGCGATGAGCGAATCCAGGTTATTTAAATAGCGTTTGGCGTTCACTTTGGTTGTTTGGACGGGTTAATCAGGCGTGCCTTAATTGTTTTAAAGCCTGTAAAGATATTATTCTCTACATGAATATTAAAGCGGCCGTCGAATGATCTCAGTGAAATCGCGTTTGAAGTTATTTCTGAAAGTACAAATTTTTCCTCCGTGTTCTCTGCGCCTCCTCCGAGTCCTTAAACGTACGCTATCTGTTCTAAAGACTGATGTTTACGCTGCCTGTAGTTCTAAAAGTCAATTTCCTGGCAAATGATAGCAGTCCGGTAAACAGCAATCTTAATCTATTAAACTAACGACCTCCATCAAAGGCTGATCGCTATCGATAAGAATACCTTTAACCCCGGCTCCCGCAGCCGCCTCCATATCCCTTTCGCGGTCGCCTATAAAATAAGAGCTTTCAGGATCAAGGTTGTAGTCGGCAATTCCCCGAAGCAATAAACCCGGCTTCGGTTTGCGGCAATCGCAGTCGCCCGTATGGTCCGGATGGTGAGGGCAATAATAAAAATCGGTGATCGTTACCCCACGGTCGCCGTAAACTTTTTTCAAATGGCAGTGCATTTTTCCGAGCTCATCTTCCGTGTACCATCCTTTCGCCAGGCCCCCCTGGTTGGTTGCCACCAGCAGCAGGTAGCCTTTATCCTGCAATATCTTCAATGCCTGGAAATTGTCCAGCACTTCAAAGTCCTCAAAACGGCAAACATAATCACCCAATTCGCGGTTGAGCACCCCATCCCGGTCTAAAAAAACAGCCTTATTCTTCCCCTGCATTCAATGTAAATTTTGGCAAAGCTAATAAATTTGAAAAAGGGGTTGCCCGCTGCCCTTTACCGTCCAGTGAATCGCGTTTAAAAATATCTCCATATAAAAACTCAATTTTCTCCCTCCGTTCTCGTTGACTTCTCTGTGTTCTGTAAAAAATCAGCGGCTTTAAAAAACACGACGCTTTTCCAGAAATACGATATCCGCTGTGTTCGATTTTTAAACCCCGGAGGGGTAACCAGTTTATAGAAAAAACAAAGAGCAAATAGACTCCGGAGGAGTCCCCTCACTCAAATACCGCCGAAAAGGCCTCGGCGATTAGATACGCCGCCGTCGTCCTCAATTACACGCGCTTAAGCTACCGGCTATTATAAAAGCGATTCCCCATCGTTACCTCCGATTAAGGCCTCTCAGGAAAAAAACAAAAGGATGGCATTTTGCCGATGCCATCCTTTTGTTCGAATTTCTATTCAAATTGAATAAGCTTTTACTGACTTACAAAAGTATAGGGAAGATTATTGAAAGCGCCGGCCTGGACCTGGAAATCAGTAACGGTTGCCGGTATTTCGGAAATGAAGGAAAATATTCCGCTAACCTGGTGTTTTACTGAATCGACGGCGGTAAACGTTAGGGTGCCTGAACCTGCTGCAACAGTGCCCTGTTCGTACCAGGTTACTTTTCCACCCGTTAACTCGGAGGTGTAATAAGAAAAATTGTTTGATCCACCGTTTGAGTTGTAGGTTAGCAAAGGTATCCCGGCCGTGTTGACGGCGTCGGTTTGGGTAACCTGGATATTAACCTCTTTGTTGTCGGCAATTCCTGTACAGGTAAAAACCTTGGTGTGGGTAGCAGCCGTGTACGTCAACGAAGCATTTATGGTGTCGGCGTTCCAGGTACTATCATTAACAAGGGCAAAAAGCGTATTGTCTGAAGTAGCTGTTTCGGTAAAAGTATCCTTTTTGCATTTCTGAAGTAACAAGACCGCCAGTAAGAGAGCAACAATAAGTGAAAGTTTATTCATATTTGATATGTTTTGCAAAAGAACGATTTTTAGCTTGTAATCATATAACCGGTATTGCTTTTTTTACACAATTTAACACTTAGGCCTTAACAAGCGGGTTAATAGTGGCGCTACCAGGTTGCGCCTGGTGAATTAATAGGGAAACGAATAACCAGGAAATTTATTTGAAGTAGGAGAGAGGTATTTCTTTCCACATCCCTCCGGCCAGTCCGCCTGTGAGCAATTCGTAGATCAGGTATAAGGGCCAGAATATCCAGGCAAAAAGTAATAAGATAAGGTTATGATTATAATACCAGTTTATCATTAGTGCATAAATCCCCAATACGAGGTAAAGTATGCTTGAATCGCGGTTTCTCATTTTTTAATTGGCAAATAATTTCAAGGGGTTAAGCTAATACTTATTGTTAAGAGTTGCAAATTTCCTATATGTATCAAATTTTATGACGATGTTAATAACAAATAAATAAACTGTGTTGTTTGTTAAACATAATTATATATCTTGCCACCATATTTAGCTTTTTGTAGCCGCAAATAGCTAAACAATTCAAAAACAATTATTTCCTAAATTGGTTAACACTTAAAAAAATTTATTATGGCAACATCAGGTGGAATTACTGCATACTCAGTAAAAACAAAAGAAAAAAATGTACCAATGATCGATCCGGTTATCGACATCAAATCAGGCCGTTATATTGCCAGCGGAAAAGACGCTGCGGGTAATAAAATGTCGGCTATCATGAGTAAAGCTACAGCTGAAGGACATATCAGCAGCGGCACTGCAAAAAAAGGCACAGGCTGGTGAGAAATAAGTGCTAAACTTCTTTCGGTTTTAGCATAAGGTAATAGGTCCGGCTTAAGTTATTAAACCGCAGGGTTCAATAGCTTGAGCCGGATTATTTTATTTGACGCTATTTATTATCCAGGCCCCTTATTTGTGCCCGGTATGCGTTGGGAAGCAGGGCGCCTTTTAATAGCTTATTCACTTTAATGAGCTTGCTTATTTTGTATGCTTTTAGCAACAAACCAAACCAGGCGCCCTTTTTTAAACCAAGCAACTCGTTAACTTCATCCGGCGAAAGGTTCACCTGCACTTGTTTAAGTATAGCAAACCGGATTTTTCCAAGGTGTTTTTGGTATTGCCGGTACAGGTCGATGGTAAATTCACTCCGAATCAGGTCCTCCCTCAAATGATTGTTGCGCATTTGTTGCCATGCTCCAAAAGAGGCAGGTAAGCCCTTTAGTTTCATCCGGATCCCCACCCGGTTGAAGACATCGAAAACCTCATTCAATTCCTCCGCGGTTAGTTTTCGCTCCAGCATTTCAAACGAGCGGATAGAATAGTCGATCAGCAAAAATAATACGTCGCGGTAAGCCCAGTCGGGAATTTTACTTTCCCGTTTGTTTTCTACGGCCGTATGAATTGCTGTTATTTGATCGATTGCAGCCAAAGCTTTCTCTTCCTCCGAAAAGATGATCTCGCGGGCGTAAACTACCGTGGAGAACAAGCGGCCCAGTGGGTCGGCAGGCAGGCGGCCGGTGAAGTAAAGCCAGTCCACTGCTTTGTTTAAAGCAAATTCGGCGGCAGCGCCGGCAAAAATAAAGAGCACGGTATCCGCACTCCCCCAGATTTGCCTTACGATAGAAGCTTTATCTGCAAAATATTTTGGCATTTACGATTCTGAGTTTTATGAAATGACGATTAACGGCATCGTTCCTATATTAAAGTACTTTGAAATACAAAGTTAATAATAGCGATTGATAAGGCCAAATATTGTCCTAACCATTGATAAAGCTGATTTATTTGATTTCGCTGATTGTAACTACAACGGCCTCCCCGGTTCGCTTTCGGCGAGCGAGCGGTATTTAGCATCAAGCGCCTTTTTGGGGACGGTTATGCTGACGGCGTTGATGCCAAAATAATTTTCGGATATATAATCGTAACCCTTGAATGGCGTCGGGCCGAGCGAGTCTTTCAAAATGAAAAATAATTTCCCGTTTTTACTTTTGGCGAGGCCCACTACATGGATCAGGTGGTCATCCTGTGTCACCAACGACTCAAACAGCTCCTGCCTTAGCGCCTGGCTGTAAGCCATCTCGGTAGTGTCGGGATTGCTGACGTGGTTAAACCTGTCTTTTTCGAACAAGGCGTAACCGCTTTTATTGCAATTCCATCCATTATTACTCAGGTCGACATCTACCGCCAGCGAATATCCCTTTTCGATTGTATTGCGCGCCATCCCGATCAGTTCATCAAGAGGCACATTAAGATAGGGTTCGGCCAATAGATAATTATCGGGTATTTCGAGCGCGAAGTTTTTATAAAATGGATGATGGGTGAAGGAGGTAATTGTCACATAATCGTCGGGATTGAAGTTTAACACTTCCTGCGCAAAGGTCAGGGGAGTATAGTCCTTGTCTTCCCAGGTAAAATCAGTTGGCGGCGTCCCAACAATTGCATCATGTTTTTTGATAAAGCCGGCGAGCCAGTTAGGGTCGATCGGCTTCGTTTTCAAAACAGAATCAAGGTAATTCTTTAGGATCTGGTCGAGCTGAATATTCGATTTATCGGAAAAAGCTACGCCTTTATCCCTCGAATAAAATTCATTCGGTATGGCGCCATATTTTGCAATTCCGAACAAAGCATCATGCGAAAGCGCGCCTGCCTCAAATAAAGTTGTTCCATTTGATAAAATGTAGCGTTTAGCCTTTTCAATAAACAGGTTGCGCGCAGTGTATAGCTCTGAAAGATCGATGTCCTTTTGAGCAGTTTTTATTTCACCGCTTTCGATCATCGAGGTGGTTGAAAATGACCAGCAGGTGTTCGTTCCGCCCTGGTATTTTACCGTTCCGGCGGGAATTTGAGCAATAGTGGCCGGTGCAATATCCTGCGCGAAGGAAATTTTAGTCAAAACGATGATTAAGGCCGAAAAGGAAAGTTTTCTCATTGGTACAATTGGAATAAACGGTTAAAAATAGATAATAAAATTAAAAAGCGGTATTTTATGAGCCTGTTTAAAAATGTATATTTTGTTATTATAATGATTTTTCGGCGTAGAGACGCGATACTTCGCGTCCCGGTTGTCAAATCTACCCCTCAAATTGTCGCCCAATCACCCCTAAGTTTTGTTTGTCCCGAATTATTTTTACGTTAAATTAACCGCCGGATATGATAGATACAATTGCCAGCCAGAAGGCAACCCGCCGCGAATGGATCGCACTGACGATATTGATAGTGCCGACCTTGCTGGTGTCGATGGACATGACGGTAACCTACCTCGCTTTGCCCGTCTTAAGTGCTGCGTTAAAACCCAGCAGTTCCGAATTGCTTTGGATAACCGACATATTCGGTTTTTTTGAGGCCGGTTTGCTGATCGTTATGGGTTCGCTCGGCGACAGGATCGGTTTAAAAAAAATGTTGCTGGCAGGGGCCTCCGCTTTTACGGCCGCTTCGGTGCTGGCGGCTTTCGCGCCTTCGGCCTTTTGGCTGATTTTTGCGCGGGCCATTATGGGTATTGCCGGCGCGACTTTATTGCCGACGGTGCTTTCGCTTATTCGCAACATGTTTCACAATGATACCGAACGCACATTTGCGATGGGTTTATACACCACCTGTTTTTCGGCAGGCACGATGCTGGGACCTATTATCGGCGGCTTTTTGCTAAGCCATTTTTGGTGGGGCTCCATATTTTTAATGCCCGTGCCGCTTATACTCATCCTGTTAGCTGCTGCGCCGGCCTTACTGCCCGAGTTTAAAGATCACGGGGCTAAAGCGATCGATCTCTTAAGCGCGGCCTTGTTGATATTCGGTACGCTTGCGGCCATATATGGGATCAAACAGGTCGCACAAAATGGCCCCGGCGCATTCCCGGCCCTGCTGATAGCAGCAGGCATCTTATTGGTCATTTTATTTATCAAACGGCAAAAAAAATTACGGCACCCACTGATTGACCTGGAGCTTTTCAAAATAAAAGGCTTTTCCATCGCGCTAACTGCGCTATTTATCGGCTTATTTAGCTGGGCAGGCTTGTTTTTGTTTGTAGGGCAGTACTTGCAGTCGGTAATTGGCATCACGCCATTTGCGGCTGGTTTGTGGATGCTCCCGGGGGCGTTGGGAAGCGTATTGTTATGTATGATGGCGCCCTTTGCCGTAAAGCATTTTAGCCGCGGCCGGCTGATTGCTTTTGGACTAACAGTGCTGGCAGCCGGCATATTGCTGCTATGCCTGCTAACCAACAATTCGCTTTGGTTATTGGTATTATCTACCTTTTTGATCTCAGGCGGCTGCGGTTTAACAGTAACATTGGGTATAGATAGGGTGGTGGCATCGGCCCCGCCAAACAAAGCCGGAGCTGCCGCGGGTATTTCAGAAACCAGCACCACTTTTGGCGCTTCGCTTGGCATTGCCTTGTTAGGTTGTACCTGGACAGCCCTTTACCGGAACGAACTCTCAAACAAAATGCCTGCCGGCCTAACCGCGCGCCAAATCGAAACTGTAAAAAGTACCATAGGGGGTGCGGTAGTACAGGCATCAAGACTTCACGACCAAGCCTTGCTTACCTTGGCGAAAGAGGCCTTTGTGCACGCCCTTCATATCACAGCTTTTTTTAGCGCCCTGGTAGTTTTGGTGGTTGCCGTAATGGTGGCAATGAAGTTTAAGGAGAAGACGGCGGTTACCGGCTAAACTTGAAAACTCCCTGACCCGCGTGTTAGAAACAATCATCAGATGGAATTTTTGCGAGCCAATTTTCACCCGGGATCAAGTTACAGAGGCACTTTTAAACCCGATCATACCACATCATTTTTAAACGGCATTTGAATAGTAAACTCGGTAAACTCACCTTCTTTTGTTTCAACCTTTAATTCTCCGCCGTGAGCCTTTATAATATCATAGCTTATGGACAATCCCAGCCCGGTTCCCTGCCCGGTAGGCTTGGTGGTGAAGAATGGCTGGTATATTTTATCAAGTATTTTTTGCGGGATTCCCCCTCCGTTATCTCTCACTGAAAGTTCAACCAACCGATCCCCCCTGGCCAGCGGGGCAGAAAGAAGTTTGGTAGTAATCGTCACGGTAGGTTCATAGCCTTCGGGATTGGTTTTCTTTTTTTCGTTAACCGCGTAAAAGGCATTGTTAAGCAAGTTTAGGATCACGCGGCCGATCTCCTGCGGATTGATAGTTAACTTCCCGATGGCCGCATCAAAATGGGTTTCCGTCACTACGTTAAACGATTTATCCTTCGCCCGCAAACCATGATAAGACAACCGTAGGTATTCATCCGCCAAAGCATTTATGTCAGTTAGTTCTTTGGCGCCGCTGCTGGCTCTGCTATGCAGCAGCATGCCTTTTACAATGGCGTCGGCACGCTTGCCGTGATGATTGATCTTTTGTTCATTATCTTTGATGTCAGCCGCAATGGCTAATGCCTCATCTATGTTCCCTGCTTTTAGTTCGCCTTCCAGCTCGCCGATCATTTCGGCATTTACGTCGGAGAAATTATTCACAAAGTTCAACGGGTTTTGTATTTCATGGGCTATGCCCGCAGTAAGCTCGCCCAATGAAGCCATTTTTTCGGATTGAATGAGTTGGTTTTGCGCGGCCTTTAACTCCTTAAACGCTTTGTCAAGGTCATCCCGTTGCGCTTCGATTTCCTCCTTCTGCTGCATCACTTCCTGGGTGCGCAACAGAACTTTATGTTCAAGTATCCGTTTTTCATTTACCAGTTGAATTGAGCGAAAACACCATATAAGGCCTGCAAGCAAGAATAAATAAAGCACATAAGCCCACCAGGTTCGCCACCAGGGCGGCGTAACGATAAAACTTAGGCTTGCCGGCATGTTCCAGGTATTATCGGCGTTCCGGCTTGTTACTTCAAAAGTGTACCTACCCGCCTGAAGGTTTGTATAGTCTGCGGTGGAGGTTTCGTCCGTTACATCGCTCCATTTTTTATCAGCCCCAATTAATTTATACCGGTACGATGTTGTTTCATGTGGGGTTAAATTTAAATTGGAGTAGCTAAACCGGATATTGTTTTGATTATAGGGTAGCTGCAAATCAGTTGGAATGTTATCTGGACCAGTAACCTTATTCCACTTTAAACCAATCTGCCCGGTATAGCCGTTGTTTAACGGCATTTCTCCATTTAAAAAATAGCTCTCGCCGTTTTGCTCCCAAAGTGTATCCTTTTGAGAGGTTTTAACCTTTGTGGTGTCGAGAAAATACATTGAATGGTCATTTACGCTTATTCCGGAGATATATGGAGTTGATTTAAAATCGTCTTTTTTAGATAAATTCAAAACAGTTATGCCGCTGTCTCCCCACAAATACAGACCATCCCTCGTAACCAGATCAGTTTGTTCATATTCTGTAAATTTATTGATCCTAAAAGATTCTGCCTTCCATTTTCTGTTAGAAGATAAACCATTTGCCGGAGGCGTTATTGCTGTTATCCCGCCGTTTGTACCTGCATAAACGCATCCGTTGCGAATTGACAAAGAAGACAACCCGTCATTGACAAGCCCCTGACTTGTGGAGAAAGAAATCAGCGATTTATGGCCCCGATCAACAATGTAGATACCTTTATCAGTGCCCATCCATATGTTCCCTTTGTTGTCAGGCAACAAAACGTCCACGTTTTTTAAGCCATTGGTATTTTCTAAATATTGAACACTCCATGAATCGGGATCGATGACGCCGACCCCAAGCGGCGTATTGATCCAAATCCAGCCTTCCTGATCGATGCACACATCGTGCACCTGGCCATCAACAAGCCCCTGGTCTTTCCCAAGGTGTTTTATCGTTTGGTTTTTGAGGTCGTAAACATCGACCCCGTCATTTAAACCAACCCACAACCGCCCTGCCTTATCAGCCCCCACCAAAGTTATTGTCTTATTATTGAAGACTTGTTTTGTGCCAAGGTGCGTTATTGTACGCCTTAATGAGTCAACTATATCCAAACCGCCGTTGGTAACAATGAAAATTCTATTATTTATTTCATTTATGGTGTTTGTCGAGTCATTTAGAAGTCCCTGTTTAGTGCCTAACAGCTTGCTTGTTCCGTTTTTAAGATCCAGAATATTAATGCCGTGAAAAACGGTCGCATCCCAAATCAGGCCTTGCCGATCTTCTGTTAAGGAGTTTACGATTTCCTCGCCAATATGGTCAACCACTGTTTTATTGTCGCCAAACATGTTCAGTCCATCAACAGTTGCTATCCATACCTGGCCTTTGTTATCCTGTTTGATGTCTATAACATTGTTTGAAAGCAGACCTGTAGTTTTTTTAAGGTTCATAACTAAGCGCTTTTCGGGGTCTATTATTTCTAACCCGTCAGCAAATGAGCCCATCCATAGGCGGCCGTGCTTGTCGATCAATAAATTTCTAGCCAGATCTTGTCCGTGCAATTGCGCATCCCTGATTGTTTCAATGGTATTATTTCGAACGTCTACTATGTTGAACACCCCACCTCGCAATTCTACCCACACACGCCCCATATTGTCGCAAATTAGCCCACCTGTTTCGTTTGTTTTTAAGCCGTACATTTTGTCCAGGTAGCTGATTTTTTTATTCTTAAGGTCAATTATATCTACCCCGCCGTTCCATGAACTGATCCATACCTTATCGTCCTTATCCTTCGTAATTCCCCAACAGGTGTCGGCAATCAGGCCGTGTGCCTTGTCCAGTTTTTTAATTGTTTGTGTTTTAGTGTCGATGATAACTATACCATCTTTGGAGGTTAGCCATATTCTCTCCTGCTTGTCCTGCATAAATTGGTGAGTACTCAAATGGTCAGGACCTTGATTGGCGCCTAACCTTTTTAGTATTCCATGTTTGGGAATTATCTCCGTGACGCCGTCGTCATAACTATTGTACCAGATATTTCCCTGGTTATCCTGCATCATGTCCCAAACAAAAGTTTTAGTAAAAGTGTCCGGCACATATAATAAAAGATTTTCCCCATCGTACCGATAAATACCCTGCCCGGTGGCGATCCACAAAAACCCGTCCCGATCATTCAGCAAATGAAATACGGCTATACCTGCGGTGCTCTGGTCAACACCAAATCCCAAATTCAATAAATTCCCATTTTTAAATAGCAGTTTGGCCCCCTTTATCAGTTTAGGCGGCGGCAAAATATAGGTTTTAAATTTTAGCGGATGTGATGAGAGCTTATCAATATCCAAATCTTTTGAGGGCAGGGAGTTGTAATCAAATTTGGTTTCTTCAGCCGGGTATCTAAAGGGCTTAAAACCTGCGGTATAATAAGGCTGCTCCGGCAGCTTATCCCAGTTTAATTTGGCGACGACCGGCGCTACTTTCACTGCTTTAACAGCGCTCCAGTCTATCTTTTTTGCTTTACTGAATTTTAGAGGCTGGATAACGGGCTGCGCAAACTCAGTCGGAGGCGGCACATCGATGGGAGAGGGGTGATTACACGATGCGAGGGCCATCCCGAGTCCAACCGGGATGGCGATAAGAAGTGCGTAGGTTTTCAGCCGGTTACTCATTGTGAGGATCGGTAGTTCAAATTGGTTACAATATAGCGATTGTTATCTGCAAATATTTAATAATCAGCCTTATAAATACTCAAAATAAATTCCCTGCCGGGACCAAACTTATTTTACCCTTTTGAACTCACCATCCCGGCCTTTATTGATCAAAATATGTCCTGTGGTTTCATTGTAGGTGATAAAATATTTATCAATCAAGCGGTTAAGGCATTTTATATTTTGATGGCGTATATGCCCTGATTAGCCGCTGTTTCCAAGCCCTTTTGTGTCTGTAAAGATTAAATTACGGATTTAAGTCTCTCTCAACTGCGTTTAACTATCCTGTTTATTATAATTTCAATCTTCTATTTTATCGGCTTTAATTCCTGTTACGAATTTTTATACAGACATTTATTGCCTTACACAAGCTAATCCATGCGGAACTACAATATTCACCCGGGCGCATTATTACTGTCGGCCCTGGTTCTTTCACTCGCAATATTTTCCTTCGCTTATCGGCGTCAAAGGCCGGTGGCTGCAACCGGAACCCGCAATTGCCTCATCGTGTCGGATATCCATTTCAGCCCGCTTTTGGGTTCATCCGAAAAGGATACGGCATTAAAAAGAAAGCTGCTGGCCTGGTCGCTTGACAACTGGAAAGTTTATTTTGAAGGCAAGCCGGCAGAGATGCAGATGGATTCGAACATGCTGTTCAAAGACGCGAATTATGCCATTTTGGAGTCGGCCGTGGCCAATATGAAAAGGAAGCTTCCGAATCCGGCATTTATCGTAATTGCGGGTGATTTCATCTGGCATAATGCAACGCCTGCCGACTCTTTGTTAAAAAAGAAAACCATCCAATTTATCGCGAAGTTGTTCAAGGAGAATTTTCCGGGAACCCTGATCGTCCCTGCAATGGGGAATAATGATACCTATGGAAACGATTACGATTTGCAGGACCCCAAATTTTTGAACGATTTTGCCGACGCCTGGGCACCAAACCTGCTGCGGACTTCTGGTGATTCACTCAAAAAGAACGGCTATTATTCCTGTGAACAGGGGAATCTGAAATTCCTGGTGATGAACAGCGCATTGCTGTACGCAAATGGCAATCATCCCGATACCGCTGCTTTTATGCTCAAATGGGTAAAAGCCAGCCTGGCCGGCGCCAATGGCAAGAATGTTTGGATAGTTATGCATATACCGCCCGGTGTTAACGGCTATAACGGGCAGGATTTTTGGCGAAAGGAATACGCGCGTGATTTTGTAAACACCGTAGCGAAATATTCATCCACGGTAAGATTCGTGATTTGCAGTCATATTCATTTCGATGATTTTAAAGTGATCTACAGCAGGGGGAAAAAACCGGCGCCGGTATCGTTTATCCGGCTTGTCCCTTCCGTTTGCTCCAATCATGGTAATTACCCTTCATTTGAAGTGGCCAGGCTCAGCAGCACCGGCGACAGTATAATAAACGAAACGAGCTGGTATCTTAACCTGTCGAAGGTTAGAAGAGGGATTCCACCGCGGCTGGTGCCCTGGGCAGACAGCATCAACCTGAAGAATAACTTTAAATTGAAGGAAATCAGTGCAACAGGCTTTTCAGAGTTGATCAATACGATTAAAACTGATAAAACAGGGCAAGCGATAAAAAGCTATGCTAACTTTTACGACGTCGGCTCGCCCATCGGGGTGCTTACGATTAATAAGGATACCTATTTGAAGTATTTGAAGGCGGACTCGTTGAAGGCGAGTCAGTAGCCAGTTCGCAGTTATCAGTTCTCAGCTATGCCGAACGTAAGGCTGTAGCAGTGGACCTGTCGTATTGAAACAATTTAGCAGTGTTTTTGGTTATTAATCCAAAGAAAACAAAGATATGTGGCACGAAACCGATAATAAACTCTACAAGGCTTTTAAATTTAAAGACTTTTCGGAAACGTTTGCCTTTATGACGCGGGTTGCGTTGCTGGCTGAAAAACACGACCATCACCCCAACTGGACAAATACCTACAACAAGCTCGAAATCTGGCTGAATACCCACTCCGCTGGAGATAAGGTAACCGACAAAGACCGGCTGCTTGCCAGCGAAATTGACGCCCTGACACAATAGTCTTAAAATTTCACATTTTTTGGATTTCTGCTCCGTAATTGCGTAATTAGTTACGTAATT
Organism: Bacteroidota bacterium; assembly: GCA_013286235.1. Taxonomy (GTDB): domain Bacteria; phylum Bacteroidota; class Bacteroidia; order Sphingobacteriales; family Sphingobacteriaceae; genus Mucilaginibacter. The sequence goes on along the minus strand of JABDGE010000008.1, from coordinate 12,876 downwards.
TATTATGCATATGGATTTTTATCAAAATATTGGAAAAATGGCTTTGGGGAGCCGGCTGCGGCGCTTGAGTGAATTACTAACCGACCAGGCCGCCGAGGTGTACGCAATGTATGGGGTGGAATTGGCGCCGAAATGGTTCCCGGTATTTTATGTGTTGTCGCTGAATGGCGAGATGTCCATTTCACAGATTGCTCAGGAGATTGGTCATTCACATCCGTCGGTAAGTACGATCGTGAAGGAAATGCAAAAAAACGATGTTGTGGTAAAAGCAGGGAACCGAGTCGACAAGCGGGAAAACTATGTACGGCTCAGTGAAAAAGGATATAAAATAAACGAACGGGTTCAGGCGCAATACCGTGACGTGGAGGGGGCAATTGAAAAAGCAATGTCCCAAACGCAAAATAATATTTGGCGCGCTATGGAAGAATGGGAATATTTATTGAACGAAAAGAGCTTATTGAAACGGGTGCGAGATGAAAAAAAAGTACGCGAAAGCAAGGAAATAAGGATTGTGGATTACCATCCTCAATACAAACTATCCTTCCGCCAATTGAACGAAGACTGGATACAGCAATATTTTAAGATGGAGCCAGCTGACTACAAATACCTTGATCACCCGGAAGAAAATATTATTAATAAAGGTGGGTATATACTGTTTGCCCTGGTCGGCGATAACCCGGTTGGCGCCTGTGCATTGATCAAACTGGATGATAAAACATTTGAGCTGGGTAAAATGGCCGTATCTCCTGCTTTAAAAGGAAAAGGGATCGGGACACTTTTAGGCGACGCGGCAATTGCGAAAGCAAAACAAGCAGGGGCGGGGAGGCTATACCTTGAAAGCAACACCGTGCTGAAACCCGCGCTAAACTTATACCAGAAGTTGGGTTTTAAAAGGGTGGTTGATAAGCCCTCGCCCTATGAAAGATCTAACATCCAGATGGAATTGATCCTTTGATTTTTTGAAGTGATTGGTGAGTGGTGAATGCCGTTGCTTTGAGCATTTGACCTCAATTCTGCGTGTAAATACGGATTAGAATGTACAGGAATGATGAGAAAGTAAACAAAGTGCTTGATGGGGCAAAACTTTTTGATTGATGGGGATGCCGTTTTCAATTTTGTATTTGTAGCTTTGTATTAGATAGGGTATGGTTACAATTGATTCTACGTTAGATGACATCATGAAGTTGGATTTTGATTCAAGGGAAATGCTGTTGGAAATATTGCAGAAGCGTCAGGTAGAGGCCCGGCGCGAGGAAATAGCAAAAGGAGCCAGAAAATCATTGCAGGAGTATGGTTCCGGAAAGTTACAGCCACTTTCTGCAAAAGAGGTTATCGAAAAGCTTAATAGCTAGGGAGATGCCTTTAGCTGGAAAATTAGTGTTATCGAAGACGTTCGAGAAATCATATAAAAAATTTACCGGGAAAAACCAGTCGCTTAAATCTTCGATAGCCTTCGCTTTAAATAAATTGGAACTGGACCCATACCAGCCGTCCCTAAAAACACATAAGCTAAGTGGTAAATTAGCTGCATACTTTGCATGTTCATGCGGCTATGACTGTAGAATTGTTTTTACTATTGAAAACGATTTAGCGGATCCAAATGTCGAAATAATACTTCTATTGGATATTGGCACGCACGATGGCGTTTATTAAAAGCTGGTTAAGCCAACTGCTGTTTCCGCTGCGCCCGTTCCCAAACGGCGCTTTGTTTTTTGGTAAAATACCGGATGATGCCCATCAGCACGGCATAGTTCATCACACAAAAATAATAAGGCACGAATAATGCCTTTATGCGCACCTGGCGTTTTTCCATGATCATTCCCGCTAAGGCAAGGGAGTAAAATAGCAACTGCGCCACCAAAATCGCGCCGTACAATAGACCGCCTGTTTGAACGACTAAAACAACATTAAGCAACAACGCAAGAATAAGAAGGAAAGGAGTAACAGTCCATCTAAGCACCCGGTGGCTTACGTATTGAAACGATAATACCGGGTATTTGAACGGATTGAACAGGGCTTTTAATCGTAGGATGGATTGTATGCCGCCTGCGGCAATCCTTATTTTTCTTTTTAGCTCTTCTTTAACGTTTTCTGATCCTGTTTCCATCGCAAAAGCTTTGGGCTCGTAGACGATCCGGTACCCTTTCGCTGCTATTAGCATCGATATCATAAAATCGTCGAGTACGGTGTCAGCAGGCACATCTTCGTAAAGTGATCGCCTTACGCTGAACAACTCACCGGCAGCGCCCACAACCGAATAAAGCTCCGAATCCCATTTTTTCAGCGTGGATTCATATTTCCAGTAAAATCCTTCGCCGGCTGAACTGGCATCGGCGTTTTCATCAATTTGGACACGTTTTTCACCTGCAACTGCGCCAACCGTTTTATCGATATAGTGCCGGCAAATATTGATCATCGCCTCGGAGTTTAAAAAAGTATTAGCATCTGTAAAAACAACGATCTCCGTGTCGACATGGGCCATAGCCCGGTGTACAGCGGCTATTTTCCCTGCGCGCGTGCCCTGGTATAATAAAGTAACCTGTGGGTAACGCTCGACAATTGAGGTGGTTGCGTCGCTCGAACCGTCGGTAATAAACAATAGCTTTAACTTACCGGCAGGGTATTTCAGCTGCAGGCAGTTTTTTATCTTATCCTCAATAAAATGCTCTTCGTTAAAAGCAGCAACAATAAGGGTGCAGCATGGCAGCAGGTTGCCAATGGGCGTTATTGACGCGGCTTTCCCCCTGATTGCCCGTTTTATTTTTATGATTAAATACAGCAGGATACCGTAGCCGATGAAGGTGTAGAATACGATAAATAGGCTCAGCCAAAAAACTATCTCCATATGATTTACCGGTAACCTAAATTTGTACTGTTCTTGCTATGTGTAAAATTCCACCAAACTGCGTTAGCAAGGGTTGGGATATAATTGTAATTTTTAGCTTTTACGTAACCGAGTACGTTGCGGGGTACAACAAACGCCAAAAAATATAAATAAAATACTGCCTTTTTAAAAACCGGCGCATTTCTGCGCATAAACAGGATGCGGTTGCGGTTCATAAAATATTCTTTGAGCCTGCTTTTTTTACCAACAGATACCGACTCCTTGTGATAAATTACCGCGTTGGTGCAAACCCATGCCTGGTAACCGGCACGCTTGATATGTTCGCCCCAGTCCAGTTCTTCGTAATACAGGAAAAAATTTTCGTTCATCATCCCGGCTTTTTCTATCGCCTGTTTACGCACCATCATCGCCGCGCCATGGCAATACGCTGTCGGCCCCGTGTAGTTATCGTACTGCCCGTTGTCTTCCTCGCGTAAGCCTATGCAGCTATTGCGGCAGGTATAAAAGTTTAAAGGCGTGTAGCCCGCATATTGGATGAGGTTTTTATTATGGAAGTATTTTATTTTTGGCGATACCATCCCAACTCCTGGGCTGTTGTCCAGCACCTTTGTAAGCGTGGCAACAAGGCCGGAGGTAAACTCGGTATCATTATTGACAAAAAAAAGGCAATCGCCGCTAGCCGCTTTGATGCCTAAATTGTTGCCCCCCGCAAAGCCGAGATTGATATCGGAGCGTATGAATTTAACGGCTGGATATTTGGCTTTCCATCCCGGTGTGACGTCGGGCACACTGCCATTGTCAACCACGATGATCTCCATATCATCGGTATGGGATATCGAAGCAAGTAAGTCTTCCGTAACCTGGGGTTGGTTAAAATTTACGGTGATGACAGATAATTTCATTATTCATTTTCGGAAATTCTATCAAGGCATTTCTGCAACTCAATAGCAAACTCCTTATCGTTAGGGGGTGCGAAAATAGTGTTGTGCTCTCCGGGAATGTCATGAACGTTAACTCCTTTAAGTGCAAATTCCCTCCAACCAAGGTACTTAAAATCCGACATATAAAATGTTTTCTTTTTAGCCCTGAACAGGTCGACGGTTATATTCAATGGTTTTTGGTAATAATTCTGCTTTGCCTTTGCGCTGGCCTCGTCAATTTCGTTGTCGTAAGCAAAAAAGCCTTCGCGTTTTTCTTCGGTTCCTTTTATTTTCCACAGGAAGCGGATGAGCCGGCGTTTAATCACCAGCCCCTTGTACTCGATTGTTCTTTTAGGGTCGTTGGCAAATAAAACAAAGCTGTAAAAAAATTGCATCACGAAAAGCGATATTCGGTTGAATATTTTTTTGCCGAACGGGTCGAAGCTATCGGTCTGTTTGGCATAGGTATCAAACACAGCAAGCAGCTTTACGTCTTTACCCATGGCTATCATTTGGCGGGCCATTTCATAAGCGATGGTTCCTCCTAATGAATAACCCGCAAGGGCGTAGGGTCCTGACGGATTTTGGGCGATTATTTCGGAGATATAGTTAGCGGCAATTTCTTCCATTACGTCCAGTGGTTTGTCAATACCATTGAGGCCTCTTGCCTGTAAGCCATAAACGGGTTGATCGTCGTGCATATTCATCGCCAAAGCATTAAATAGCAGCACGTTTAGCCCTGCGCCATGCACAATGTATAAAGGCATTTTGGAACCGGATGGCTTGATAGGAACCAATGATTCCCAGGTGATGGATTTGGCATCCACCTGGAGCCGAAGCGCCAATTTTTCGATGGTCGAATGCTCAAAAAGCGTTGCCAGGGGCAGGCGCAGCCCTGTAGCCTTCTCGATACGCGCCATGATCTGCACCGCAACAAGAGAACGGCCGCCTAACGTAAAAAAATTATCGAGCACACTTATTCTTGGAATGCCCATAACTTCCTGCCATATTTCTGCAAGCTGTTTTTCAACGTCGGTTCGGGGCGCTATAAATTCACCAAAGCGTGTAATTAACGTATAATCGGGTTTTGGCAGCGATTTACGGTCGGTTTTGCCGTTTGGCGTTATGGGTATGGCAGTTAACAAAACAAAATCGTCAGGAACCATGTATTCCGGTAGTACGCTCATCAATGCCTGGTGCCAAATAAAAGTTCGCTTTTTCAGATCGATATTTTCGGGTTTATTGGCCAATACTACATATGCTACCAGCCGCGGATCACCCGGTGTATCTTCCCTCGCAATTACAACGGCTTCCTTTATATCCTCCTGTTTTGCAAGCGCATGCTCAATTTCTTCAAGTTCTATCCGGTATCCGCGCACTTTTACCTGGTGATCTATCCTCCCAAGGCATTGTATTTCGCCGCTTTCGTTCAGTTTGCCCAAATCGCCGGTGCGGTATAATTTGCTGCCTGGAATTGTTGAAAAAATGTCGTTTATAAACCGTTCGTTGGTCAGTTCCTGGCGATTGAGGTATCCCGCGGCAACACCGTCGCCCCCAATATATATTTCCCCGATGGAGCCATCAGCCAGGTTATTCAGTTGTTCATCCAAAATATAAACCTGTGTGTTGGCAATTGGCTTACCGATCGAAATATCCTCGTCACTCTTGATAAGCTTTAAGGTGGACCAGATGGTAGTTTCGGTTGGGCCATACATGTTCCATAGCTCACTGCTCCGCCACGTAAGTTTATTAACCATATCTTTTGGTAAGGCCTCGCCGCCGCACAGTATTTTTATCGGAAGATGGTTTTCCCAGCCTGCTTCCATCATCATCCGCCAGGTGTATGGCGTTGCCTGCATAATGCTGATATTTTCATCCTTAACCAGGTCGAGTAAAAGGCGGCCGTCTTTCGATGTTTCAGCGTTGGCGAGTATAAGCTCGGCGCCACTAATTAACGGCAGGTATAATTCCAGCCCGGCTATATCAAACGAAACGGTGGTTACAGCTAATATTCTATCTGCTGAAGTCATGCCTGGTTCCTTCTGCATGCTCAGTAAGAAGTTGACCAGGTTGTAATGCCTTATCTGAACGCCTTTTGGCTTCCCTGTAGACCCGGAAGTATAAAGAACATAAGCCAGTCCCTTACTGCTAAAATCAATTTCAGGTTCTTCCGCGCTATAATTGTCAAGTTCGGCTAATGCATCTTCAATTAATATCTCCTTTGCATTCGACTGAAATTGCTTTTGATATTTTTTGGAGGTTAACAGTACTTTAGCGGCGGAATCTTCCAGCATAAATTCTATGCGGTCCTTTGGATATTCAGGGTCGAGCGGCACGTAGGCAGCCCCCGATTTAAGGATAGCGAGCAGTGAAATCACCATCTCCGGCGATCGATCGAGCGCCAATGCTACTATATCACCGGTTTTGATACCATTGTGGATCAATAGCTTTGCAAGCTTATTCGAATTTTCGTATAAGAAGCGGTAAGTAAATTGCCGCTCATGGAATTTAATAGCAACCTTTTCCGGACTTTGTTTCGCACATTTATTGAGAAACCACGGGAGGGTTTTGTCTTTAGGATACTTTGCGGAAGTGTTGTTTAAACTGTTTTGTTCGATGTGCACCTGGCTATTCATTTGTTTTAAGATGGTTCCTTCAAATGTCATCCTGTGAAAGCTAGGGGTATCAATTAAATCTGTAACAGGAATGTTACTTTGTACGGTTTATTCTGTGTTATGGATATGCTGTGTATGAATAAATTTTTTGTTAGCTCCCTTTAATTTAAACAGAAGCAAAAACATTGTTACAAATATCATTGGCACCTTTAAAGCAGCGCCCCAAAAATCCTCATTTATAAGATTGGCCGGTATGGCAACTAAAATCGCGGCATAACAGCAAAGCGTTGCGGCCAGCCATAAAGTCCAGCCCGGCCCGATACCTGGAGTTGCCAGCGAGATAAATAACATTAAAGGCATAAAACCAAGCATCATTACCCGCGGCAGTATCGATAATTGATATATCTCATTTACATAGTCAAAGTTGCCACGTAACAGTGCTTTAAAACTGGTGAGGCCGTACTTTTTAAGCAGGTTAAATTGCGCCGAGAGCCACCTGCGCCGCTGTTTTTTAAACATTTCGGGATTGCTCACCTTTTCATCATAGATCAAAGCGTCTTCTGCGTAGGCTACGGAAACACGGTCATGAGTCAGCAGTATGCCCATTTCCTTATCAAAGCCGCCCACAGCATCAATGCGTAGCATAACATCCTTGAATAAATTGTACTCCAGGGCCATACCCGACCCTATAATTGCCGCCGACAAATCAAACACCCGCTGCGATTTCCGGAAGATGTGGTTATTTACTTCTTCACTCACCGCATCAAGTATAGCAACCTTTGTGTTGGTGTTTTTTGCCAGGCGATGGCCCTGGACAACTTTGTTGCCGGCCTGCAGGTAATCGTTAATGCGGTAGAGAAAATCAGGAGCTGCTATATTATCAATGTCAAATACAACCGCGGCGTCATAGTCGTCGCATGTGTTTTCAATTGCTTTGTGCAGCGCTTTTGATTTGGTGCTGTTTTCAAATACCACTTCCAGCACCTGTATCGGCATTTTCTTCAGTTTTGCAATTGTTTCCGGTTGCAGCGAATCAGCAATCACGCAAATGTGAAAAAGGTGCTTGGGGTAATCAATAGTTACCGCGCTGGCTGCGGAATTGAGAATGATCTCATCTTCTTTATAGGAGCAAATGTAAATAACAAACTTGGCCAGCTTGCTGCTTTTGGCAGGAGTTTTAACCCTGATCAATTTCCCCGAGATTGAAAATACGAATAGGTATAAACTGTAAACCCCGAGGTACACAAAAATCAAAGTTGTAATGGCCGAAGCGATGAATCTGATGATCTCCATAAGTTAACGGGGATTTATACGGTTGTACCCGTTAAATTGGTGGGTTTTTTTTGATTTTTTGCAAAATAGGATCAAATGGTGCTTAGTTTATGATCAAGGGATGCTCTCAGGAGCTTTTTTACTTCAACCGCGCGGTGTTCCCAGGTGTTATCGGCTGCTACTTCCAATCGTTTTTGCATCGAAGGTTCATCGTCATTCAATGCCAGGTCAAGCGCTTTTGAGAATTCCCTGATGTCTTTACAATAGAATACAGTTTCACCGGTAAAGTCCTTTAAATCAGGATTGAAATCGGTTGAAACAACCGGCTTACCCGATCCCAGGTACTCAAAAAGCTTCAGGGGGAAAATATTGTTGCTAACCTCGTCTTTCTTAAAAGGAATAATGGCAACGTCGAAGCCTTTTAATACAGCCGGCATCAGCTCGTATGGTACCGGGCCTTTGAAATGCACGTTTGGCGCTGTATAATCTGCCTCATTTGCATAATACTTATCAACCGGGCCGATAAAAACAAAGTTTTTATCCTTATTTGAACTGATCAGGCCTTTTACCAGGTCATAGTCTATCCTTCGTTCTATATTGCCAAAGTACCCGATAATAGGTTTTTTTATTCCGGCCAGGATGTCCGCGATTTTTAGTTCGGGATCAAGTGCTTTTTGGCTGTGGCTGATGTTAGCAGCATTCGGGCTGAAAAATGATTGTTCGTTCAGCAGCCGCTTTTTGTTACTCAATTCTTTACTGGTCGAGATCACCATATCAACATCCTTTACCAGTATATCTTCGGATACCAGGCCATGCCTTACCTGGTAGGGCTCAATTAACGGATCTACACAGTGATATACCGTCAGAACCGGGTCAAGTTGCTTATGCAACGACGGAAATGCGACGTTGTAGGAATTGATATAAATATAGTTCCTGATATCTAAATTCCTGATCACCTTTTTTAGCCGGTTGCCAACTATCTTTTCGTTTATTTTTAGCGCAAGCCTGTATAACCAGCCCTCCGGAAGCATATTTATTGAGGGGACGGGAGGTGTTATAATTATTTTGAGGTTCGGTATTTCTGTTTCAATTATACTATTGGCCGACGAAAAAAAGTGCGCCCGGCGATTGCGGTAACTAGCCGTATTCCGTGATGTAAAGTAATCCCGCCAGGTATAAGGCCTGTCGACATAATACACGCGGTTGTCTTTTGCCAGGTGTTTTGCAAGGATGAAGTTGGTTGATTCCAGCGGACTATCATACTGCATTTGAGAAAAAAAGATAATATTTTGTTCCTTAAGGCTCATCTTAAAAAAATTAGGGGCGGATCGGATTCATAAAACAGGTAAAAAATATTATTAACGCGAATCAATCCCGCACATGCGGGAAAGACAAAACAGGATAAGCAGGTAAATTCCAGCCTGGCTCCTGGCTCTTGGTTCTTGACTCTCCTCGGGCTTTCCTCTTTCATCCCAACCCTTCATCCTGCCACTGCTACTGTCACTGCCACTTTCTCCCTGGCTCTTGGCTCTTGATTCTCATGATCAACCATTCTTGGCGCCCAGCCGATTGATCAGGGCCACAGTAACCAATTTAGTTTCAACCATTCCCAGTTTGAAAATGTCGTGTATTTTAAATTTTAAATTCTTTTTAAGCACCCAGTAGCCATAAACAATTCCGGCAAGGAATGTGAAAATAGAAGACAGTGCAACACCATATAAGTTGTGTGTTATATAGATCCCAACGAAATCGCCCACCACATTTACAACCAGCATCAGCACAACCTTTATCAGGTTGATATGCGGTTTATTTAGTAAGTCAAGAGTGATGCCAAAAAACCGGTCAACAGGCAGCAGGATTGCGAAACTCATAAATATGCGGAAGACATTAGCCGCATCGGAGTGAACAAACTTTGATCCCCCGATTATTTCAATCACGAAATCAGCGGTAAAAAATGCGACCAGCGACACCGGGATCAACAGAACAGTCAATATCCCGGCATATTTTTTCATTATGTGGGTCATATATTCCTCGTCATTGCGTTGCAGCGCGGCTGACATAGCAGGAAGGGCAGTGGCTATAAAACTCCTCAAAGGTATTTCAATTACTTCCATCAGGCGCTGCGGCAGGTAATATACCGCAACGATGGCTGGGTCGACGAACATAAATTTAATAATGAAGGTGTCGGAGCCCCGCAGCAAATACGAACTGATGGAAGTGAAAACGCTGTATTTTCCGAAATGTACCAGCTGCATAATGCAAGCCCTGGTTTTTTTGGGGATAGACTGAATTTTGGCCCACCCGGTTGTCACTGAAATAAGGCTGGTTAAGATGGCCGACCAGCAATAAGCATAGATAATAACATGGAAGTTGGCTTTATGAAGGATAATTAATATTATTATTGATATAAAGAAAGTACCCTGCCCGATCAGCTGCAGGATAAAAATTTGGTCAAATCGTTCTTCGGCCTGCAAAACCCATAGTGCAATGCTGGAAGGAAGGGTGCTGAAGAAAATGATGCTGAACCACTTGGCTATCATCCCCGCAGATGTGTCCCGGCTGAAGAAAAAATAGATAAACAGGCTTAAAAAGCCCAAAGCTAACGTAAGCAATGTGGCCACAAACCATGTTGAACCGACAACGTTTGTTTTTCTGTCGTTTTCAGCACCGGCGTATAATTTAACCATCGACGTTTGTAGGAATCCCGCCCTGAAAAAGTTCGCCAGGGTAAAGGTTATCAGGAATAATATCCAGTTACCGAAATCAGGCTCCGACAAGTTGCGGGCGAGCAGCGATACGGAGACCATCCCAACCAAGGGCATTACTGCATTGCTGGCTAAAGACAGGGTATGTTTGTTGACTAAATTTTTGAAAAATCCCATTATACCTTCAACCAGTTGTTTGTTTTAAAATCGTATTTCTTTATTACACGAGCCGGGTTTCCTACGGCTACACTAAATCCGGGGACGCTTTTGGTTACCACGCTCCCCGCACCAATGATGGCATGTTTTCCGATGGTAACGCCGGCTGTAACAACAGAATTGGCGCCTATCCATACGTTGTCTTCCACAATTATTTCATTTGTAACCACTTTTTGAAGCCTTGGCGGCATGGTAACGTCTTCATATCCGTGGTTTAAACCCGATATCACGATGTTTTGCGCTAGCATTACATAATCGCCGATTTTAACAGGGCCAATGATCACGTTCCCCAATCCGATGCCCACATGATGGCCAATGAGCACGTCGCCAACGCCGTTGTTTATCGTCGCAAAATCTTCGATAATGCTTCTCTCTCCGATCGTAAATTTATTAAAGGGGAAAAGGTCCAGCCTTGCGCTCCACCTGATCTTAACCCCTTTGCCTCTTTTATGAACAAATCGGTTAACAAATAAACGTACCCATAGTCTTGGCCTGGCCTGCCCCGGTGGTATCAATAACCAGTGCGCAAATTTTTTAATTCCGGGGTTTGATTTAATGATCTGCTGCAGGGACATACATTTACTATTTACCAGGCTTAGCCACTATCGGGCTATTGCCGTTTTTGGCTGCCTTTGTTCAATGTCCAGTCGCATGGTTACGTTTATAAGCGCGAGCGCCAAAAAGTATAAAATATTTGTGGGGTATTGTACGGTAGATTGCTGTGGATAGTTACCGATATCGAGGGCGAAAATAATCAATACCATTGCCAGGCAATAACTTTTCAGTTCGGGGTCTTTAATTAAATAATAATAGGTAATGCCTTTGTATAGCACGACGAAGTTAAACAGGCAAAAGATAAACAGGCCCACGTAACCCAATTCAACGGCGATCCTTACGTACCCGCTATCAGGCGGGAACTTAGCGAGGTAGGAATTCGGTGCAAAACGTGCCCCCCAAATTCCCACGGAACCCAGGCCGCCGCCGATAGGATGGGCCAATATATATGGTTTGATGCGTTCCTGGTTTTCGGCCCTTGTTTCAAAAGACCGGTCATGCGTTGGTTTAAACGCGCTCTGAAACCTGGCTATGGTGGGGTTCCGGGTTGGCACCATTATCATAAATGCAAGACCTAGCCCAACAAAAATTGTCACGAAAAATAGCCTTATATTGAAATTCAAAATTACCACCATCACCAACGCCGCCGGAACTATAACGTAGGATGAGCGGGTGCCGGAATATAAAAGGGTCATGAAAAAAAAACTGCCGATCAGTCCCAGTATGATTTTTTTCATTTTGCTTATCTTGCTCAAAATAAGCGATATACAAATCAAACACCCGGATACCATATTGAAGGCAAATACTACAGGGTCCGAAAAAACCCCCCACTTACGCAGGTGGCCGCCAATAAACAGCAGTTGGAACCGGCCAGGCTCCCTGTTCAGCCATATATTTTCAAAAGAGAACAAACCGAACTGTTCCTGCTGAAAGGCGGCAAGCGCTCCGATTAATTCAAGTACGAGAAGTAATTTGATCAGAAATCTTATATACTCCTTTGACCGGATGTGATAAAGAAAAATGAAGTACATCAGCATGATAAATGCTATCGTCCGCACGGTAAAAACCCATTCCAGTATGGTGGGCTGCTCGGGATTGATAATCTCAAATATGTTATATCCTATCCAAATAAGTACAAAATAGGTTATCGAATTTTTAAAGTAGCTCCAGTCGTGTTCCTTTTTCTGTCGAACAAAAAAGCCAAGTATCAGTAAGTATGTCACTGCGTCTAAAACCAAACCGATGGGAGTCGGTTCGGGTAAAAATCTCGAAGATTCATTAACGAAGAAGGAGAGGAGTATCAGAATTACCATACCCGAATTCGGGTGGGCCACAACAGCATACGCAACAGGGATCGCGATGACGCCGCAAAGGATAATAATACCAAGTACATAGCCCTCCCGCGCTACCACGAAACTCACGGCCAACGAACTAACCAGCAGAAATAGGATAACTATCGGGGCGCTGAGCTTTTTTAAAATTATCCTATGCCAGAAGGTTTTTCTGTAAGCTTTTCCGTCGACATCACTGTTCAGCATCCGGGTAATCAAAAAATTAAAAAAACAGAATTTTAAAAAACCACACAAAAACACTCACAAAGGCAGCGGCTATAGCAACAACGTAGCTTATTTTTTGAATGGTACTTAACTCACTAAAAGGATTTGTATCTTGTTTGTGGTCAACTCTCATAGTGCAAATTCAATACGACATTGCCGGGCTTCACTCACTAATATGGCATATTTATTTAC
>JABDGE010000007.1 GCA_013286235.1 Bacteroidota bacterium | reverse complement strand
TGCTTAGCAAAAGGTGGATGACCGAAGTTTTGTTCAGCATTGAAGAGGGCAACAGCCGTTTTACCAGCCTGAAAGAAGACCTGGAACATATCAGCGACCACATCCTTGCCGACCGGCTCAAATTCCTGGAGCAGCATGGCTTGATCCATAAAGATTATTTACCCGGCAACCCGCCGCGAACCGAATACATTTTGACGACCAAAGGAGAAGAACTAAGCGACCTCCTTGGCGGGCTATGCAATTTCGCGGAGAGTAAAATGCAGTTTTGAATTGGTGTATGGGGCAGGACATTAATCGTCGAAAAGTTCTTTCCGGGGTTACCGATCTGTTAATATTGACATCGTATCGCCTTTAAAAAGTAATTTTAGTATTTTTGTTATATGGTGATTGAGAAAACAAATAACGAGATCATATTCCGCCTGCCTGCTGATATTGACACAAGCGGGTTTCAGCGAATTGTCAACTACCTTAAATATAAGGAAGCCATCAGGAAAAGCGTGGGCACAGAGGAGCAGGCCAACAAGCTGGCGGACGAATCAAAAAAGCGCTGGCGGACCGAAAATAAAGCGAAATTTATCAAGTGAAGTTAATAATATCGTATTTAGTACACTGTTAAATCCGCACTCCGCTGGCGACGATCCTTTTCGTTTCTTAAGACATGGGCTATTCGGCTCATATTTTCGCTATATTTGAGCCGAATAGTTCAATTATTCGGCTCATGGTATACAATTGGCAACAACGGTACTGGCCAAATTTCACCTACGATCTTTCAGGGTTGGAGGATGCCTTTTTTCTTTTTGCCGAAAAAACAGGACATATCGGCGGGATTCTGAAGGCATTGCCCGAAGCTGTACAAATGGAAGCCATTATCGAAATCATGGTGGCTGAAGCGATCAAAACATCGGAAATAGAAGGGGAGTATTTTAGCCGCAAAGATGTGATGTCTTCTATCCGGAATAACCTGGGCCTGAATAAAATAAAAGACCCGGTGCTGGATAAGAAAGCCGCAGGCGTAAGTGAATTGATGATCGATGTCCGCAATACTTTCCGCGATACCATGACCATGGAAACTTTATTTGCCTGGCACAAAATGCTTTTGGGAGAAAGCGCTCAAATCAAAGTGGGGGAGTGGCGCAATCATCCGGAGCCAATGCAAATCGTTTCCGGGGCAATCGGCAAGGAAAAGATACATTTTGAAGCGCCGCCATCGGAACGTGTCCCGGCCGAAATGGAAAAATTTATCAGGTGGTTTAATATAACCGGCCCCGATGCTGAACAGGAGATCAAAAAGACGCTGGTACGATCGGCAATCGCCCATCTTTATTTTGAATCTATTCACCCCTTCGAGGATGGAAACGGCCGAATAGGCCGGGCGATTGCCGAAAAAGCTTTATCACAAGGTATTGGCTACCCGATATTTTTAAGCCTGTCGCGGACCATAGAGGCTTATAAAAAAGACTATTACAATGCCCTGGAGGCTGCACAAAAAACAAATGAGATCACCTCCTGGATAACATACTTTGTCGGCGCAACACTGGAAGCGCAACGCCTGGCCGAAGACCAGATCGATTTCGTATTAAAAAAGACCAGGTTCTTTGACAGGTTCAAAAACCAACTTAACGAACGCCAGTTAAAAGTGATCAGCAGCGTACTGGAAGAAGGCCCGACAGGTTTTGAAGGGGGCCTGAATGCTGCAAAACATGGCTCGTTAACGCGCGTGTCAAAAGCAACGGCAACGAGGGATTTGCAGGATTTGTTGGAAAAAGGGGCACTAGTACTTTCGGGGCCGGGTGGGCGGAGTACAAGATACGAGATTAATCTTTGATTTTATTGAACCACGTTAGGTTTTCACCACGAGTTGAAGGGTTTTTATTAGTAGACACAATTATTAAGCATGATGGTTCACGGTTGGAAATTATGAACAGTTTAGTGAATAATTCATGACGATTTATAATTCCATATTTCTGAACCTTTAGAAGTTCACACCCAACTTTTCCAGAATGTCTTTTTTAAACTTGCTAAATGGCCGTTTTCGATGATCAACGTCTTCGTACTCCGTGCCAAATATCATCCTGTAAGCCTCCTTTTCGCCGACTGGGAGCTTGAATGTTTTATTAAAAAGGGTGTCTAAATAATTTTCAGAGTATTTATATCTTAACTCCAACAAGTCTTTCAATTCAAAGGCGGAATGTTCATTGTAGACCTCCTGGATTTTGAAAGCATTTAACGTATTAGCCATTTTAGATTTGGCTAATACATTGATGGTAACGTTATTAACATGTATGTTTTGATACTTATAATCGAAAGAAAAATCTTGCGTCGCCACATTATCGTATGGATGCACAAAATTGGTTAACGAGAAGTCAACAGATCCTTTGATGGAGCTATTACATACTGTGCAAGATGGTATCAAATTATAGATAGAAAGGCTCAATATCGGATATTTACTATGCGAATACCAGTGGTCGTAGTTTGGTCTTGCTATTCGCTTGCTATTGTTTAACCTCCCATTTCCAAGAATTGTAGTGGTGTATAATCGGTTGCAATAGGTACAAGTGTTACAATCCAGGATTTTTGCAAGGTTATACGACGTGACCTTATGTGCCGAAATAAATTTATTGTAGTTAAACACCGCGGATAACGCCGCCAAAATCGGTTTATAAATTCTAATCAATCTTTTATCCAATCGGGTTTTTCGTGCCTTCAGCTTTTTTTGAGCCTCTAAATAATCATCGTAAATGGCGGGCGTAAATCCTGGACTAAGTTCGGGCAGAAGATCATTATGATGGTTTAGTAGATCTTTTGGCTGATCGCAAATTATACTTTTGATGCGGGCTGTATTCAAAAATGCTTTTGCGTTTGGGCTAAGTGTAGAAACACTCAAGGCTTTTACGACTCTAGGACTAACCATTTTATAATAGATGTCCTCATTTGCAGTGGTTAATGGTGGTAAATAAAACATCAGGGTTTTCTTGACCGGGTTTGTGCTCTTTTTAGGTCTGTGGCAAGATCGGCAATACGTCTGCGAATTAATTCCTCTTCCGATGATTCGTTTGTGACGTTGTCGAACATTTCGGCTAACTTTAACTGTAGAACGGGTTCACCGATAATTCCGATAATTTTTCTATGCATTTCCCTTTCTTCCATGTTCCTATCTGGTTTATTTAACCAAGTGATGGTGTTATTAATTGTTTCTTTGGCAATTTCTCCCATGGGGCCTTCCTTAAGAAAAAAATTTTGTTTCAACAGATCAAAAATATTAGCGCCAAAAGTTTGCAAATTAAGTCCCTCTTTTATCGGCAATCCGTCCATTTTTAGCATCAGCATATTTTGACTGGGTATATCAGAAAGGATAAAAGGCGAATGGGTGATAAATAGCATGTTTATGGAAGAAATTTTTCGCAAATCCATTTTCTTAATGTTCGATAAAATATCGTTGACCAGCGTTCTTTGCATTTCTGGGTGGAAATACAATTCAAGTTCATCAAATATAATATTCACTAACTGGTATTTATAATTAATCGTTTTTCCATTGGTGGAGCTTAGATTATTTAAATGATAAACGATGGTCGAAATGCTGTATACCCGTTGTTTCTCACCAGAACTCAACTCGTCAAAAGCTCCTTTGTCCTTAAATTCAATATTTATTTTGAAAAACCCAGGTGGCAAAATGTCAATTAGTTCTTTATCTTTTAACTCTGCTTGTTTGCTCAATTGAGTAGAGAGATAATTGATTGTCAAATTAAAGGATTCGCCTCGGTGAATGTAAAACTCATTGCTGAGAAAACTTAACGTTTGTATTAGCTTGAAAGTCACATGGCTACCTTCCCTCGACAACATCGTCAAATAGGCATCAAGCTCTCCACCGGGTTCATAAAAAAATTGAAAAAGTCTTTTATAAGGATCATACTTAGCTGCGATGCTGATAAGCTTACGGATAATGTATTCTTTTGCATACTTATTTAGCAAGGTATCTTTCGGTTGGAATGTCCTATTCTTTAAAAAATAATGATACACTTCAGGAAGTATGCGCTCACCATATTTTTCGGTCAATTCGAATATTGGCAGCTTTTTTTCCTTATCGTTATCGTCATACTTGAATTTGTTTTTGTTAATACTGACAAGCAATCGGTACGCGATTTTATCATTGATGATATTTCTTAGACTCTCTTTTGCATTCCGGCGCCTGCTTATTTTGCCAAGCACATTGGAAATCAGTCTGGATTTAACGAGATATTCTTCATTATTAATCTCAATATTTCCTTCTGTCCTGTAGGGGTTAAGTACGATTGGTGTTTGATAGCCATCGTTTTTATGAAAGATCTTAGTTACCCATAGGCCAAGTACCTCCGAGTTTAACGCATGGAGGGAATAGTTGACTGCTATAGTATAAAAAAAATCATTAAGATCGAATTGGCGATCTTTATTAAGGATAAAGATTTCATTTTTGGATTCAAAGACTTCAAGCTTCGTGCCTTGAAGTCGCAAAAGTAAGAATTCATTATCCAACTGGTAAAATAATTCAACATTAACATGTTCGACCATATCCGGAATCCCCAAGCGCCGTTGTTCCTCCTCGTCAAAAAGAACCTCTTTTAAGATTGAAATATTGTAACAGGCGACATAAAATAGCTCCACTAAACTACTTTTTCCAGAGCCATTTTCTCCGACGAGCGCAGAAATATTTATTTGAATATGTTCATTAAGCGAATTGGTTACGGAATATAAGTCGGGTTGTTGTTCTTTAAAAATGGTGACTTTACGGTTATTATCGGAATATTCCGAAAAGTCATACTCGTGATAAAAAATATAGGGGACGCCTATCGTTAATATTTTACAAATTTTAAGATCGCAATCCACTATTGGACGAATGCCGACTAGCTTTAAATTGTTCATTACAGATTTTAAGGCATTGTAAATATGCAGAATGGTGATTGTATTTCCACGTTCTGCTCCAATTATTTAAATTTAATGAAACTGCTTTGTAATAAGTGCCTAAACAGTTGAGCAATTTTGTCAGAGACCAATATAACGAATCAGTATTTATTAGACCTCTCGACTAAATGAATTTAAAAGGGACAAAAAATCTAATGAGATAAAGTCATTTTTGCTACAGATGATTTTGGTAAAATATCGTTGGTATTGGTTAAATCATTGTGAAAGAAAGCATATGATTTTGTTTGACCTATAAAATAATAAGTTCGTGTTACTCCAGATTACACCCATAAAATACATCAGTGATAACGGAATGAAAGCAAATATTACTTTGTTGATTTTGAATTTATTGATATTTAGATATGCCGCGCCCAACTCAATGCTTACGAAAAGACCAAACACAAGCATGAATTGACCAGCTACAACAGATGATTGATAACGTTCAAAAGTTTTTGTTTGGATGTACTGGAAAAAGTCATAAATAAAGATACCGGCAGCGATCGCGTAGACAATGTAACGCAACAACAATAGAAATTTTTTGCAGTTTACCAGAATAACATCGTCATTCACTACTCCATTTTCCAATTCGTTTTTAAACGGATTTCGAATTATTGGCCAAGACCACCCAACTATACCACAAAAAAGAATAAATAGGAAGTCCTCAATGCCATTTGATATAAAATCCGAAAACTCAGTGAAATCAAAAATCGGAAGATTGAAAACTGAGTAAAATGCAATTAGCCTTAAACACCCAAATGCAACTACAATTCCCGTCAAAAGAGGTATATATTCTATAGCTACTAATAGGGGGCTTTTAGGTGTTTCACTCACAATGCCAAATATAAGAGAACCTTTACCAGTTTGTCAAGCGGGGTTACAATTCACTAGCTTCAGCTTCAGTCCTTCAGCCCAACTTTCCGAAATCAGCATTTCTCACCCGATAGCTATCGGGTCCAACTCATCCCTTCCCACCCGCTGGCGGTGCTCCACCCGGAGGCATCCCACCCGGAGGCGGGCCACCTGGCCCATGATGTTCCTCGGGCACTTTTACTTCGGGATGAGAATCTCCGCGATGGCAGGTATAGCAGTTGACACCAGCGGTAATCACCATACCCAGGCTGTCTTTTTTGGCATCAAAATATTTTTTGTTGATCTTCGACATCATCAGGTACATATGCCGGGCCGCGGTTTTTTCGGGTTTGGCATCACTCGGGAAATCCATTTTGCCGGTGGCGTCATTACGGGCGTGGCAAAAATTACAACGGACGCCTAAAGAAGCGCTCCATTCATCCATCGTGTGGTCGAGCACCCGGTAGGGGATGTTTTTGGGGAAAACCTTCAGGTTAACAAGTTTCGGCGGCTCGCGTTCCTGTTGGGGTAAAGTAGCGGCAACGCTTATGGAAATGGCCGCAAGGAGGCTAAGGGGTACAAGAAATTTTCTTTTCAAATGCATAACGCTGGATTTTGATAAGGCAAAGTAATAAGCGAATTCTGATTTATTTTTAAAAATCTACCCCGACGGGTAATTCATAGACAAAAGGCCGGTTTTAACCGATAAGTCCCGGCCACCTCAAAATATTCTCCATCAAACTCCCTGACTCCCCGTCCCACGACGCTCCGTCTTCCGGACTTGCCACATTCAAAATCATTCCGCAATCGGCATTCCGCTTTCCGAATCAAAATCATTCCGAAATCGGCATTTCGCTTTCCGCATTAAAAACATTCCGAATCCGACTTCCGAAATCCGACTTCCCCTCACACCAACGCATACAGCTCATCCCTTTGCTTCTGAACAGCATCGCTGTTGATGTATTCGTCGTAGGTCATCAGCTTATCGATGGCGCCGCCCGGAGTTATTTCGATGATGCGGTTGGCAACGGTTTGTATCAGCTCATGATCGCGGCTGGTGAACAGGATGGTACCCCTGAAGTCCTTCATGCCGTTATTGAGGGCGGTAATCGATTCCAGGTCGAGGTGGTTGGTGGGCTCGTCAAACAGCAGTAAATTGGCCTGCTGCAGCATCATCCGGCTAAACATACAGCGCATTTTTTCGCCGCCCGATAGTACATTGGATTTTTTGAGCACTTCCTCGCCCGAAAACAGCATGCGGCCCAGAAAGCCACGGATAAACTGGTCGTCCCTTTCGCCTGTCGCATATTCGCGCAGCCAGTCGATCAGGTTTTCATTTTTGCCTTTGAAATATTCGGCGTTATCAATGGGGATATCGGCATAGTTGATGGTTACGCCCCATTTAAAGCCGCCTTTATGGTCTTTATCGCGACCGGTTAAAATATCGTACAAGGCAGTGGTTGCCAGGCTGTTTTGCGATAAAATGGCAATTTTGTCGCCTTTATTCACCATAAAAGTTGTATGAGCAAAAAGCGGCTCCCCGTTTAGTGATTTGCCCAGGTTTTCAACCTGCAGCACCTGGTCGCCGGCCTCGCGGCCCTGGTTATTAAAAATAATGCCCGGGTATTTACGGTTGGAGGGTTGTATCTCATCAAGATTGATCTTATCCAGCGCCTTTTTACGGCTGGTAGCCTGTTTGGATTTGGACGCATTGGCGCTAAACCGGCGAATAAACTCCTGCAGCTCCTTTACACGGTCCTCGGTCTTTTTATTTTGCTCCGACCGTTGTTTCAACGCCAGCTGGCTCGATTCGTACCAGAACGTGTAGTTGCCGGTATAAATCGTCATCTTGCCAAAATCAATATCCACCACATGAGTACATACCGAGTCGAGGAAGTGCCTGTCGTGCGATACCACCAATACGATTGCCTCATAGGTAGCCAAAAAATCTTCCAGCCAGCTGATGGTATGGATGTCGAGGTCGTTGGTAGGCTCATCCAGAAGTAAAATATCGGGTTTCCCAAAAAGCGCCTGCGCCAGCAGTACACGTACTTTTTGGTTGCCATCCAGCTCGTTTAGCAGTTTATAATGCAGGTCTTCTTTTATGCCGAGGTTGCTCAGCAGGGTAGCGGCGTTGCTTTCGGCGTTCCAGCCATCCATTTCGGCAAATTGATTTTCAAGTTCGCCGGCGCGGTGGCCATCGGCTTCGGTAAAATCTTCTTTAGCGTATATGGCATCTTTTTCCTTCATCACGGCATACATCTCCTTGTGGCCGGTCAAAACAGTTTCAATTACGGTAAAGTCGTCAAACTGGTAGTGATCCTGCTTCAGCACAGCCATGCGCTCGCCGGGTGTAAAGCTATAGGAGCCGCTGGAAGGGTCTATCTCGCCCGAAAGAATTTTCAGGAAAGTGGACTTACCGGAGCCGTTGGCCCCGATAATGCCATAGCAGTTGCCCTGGGTAAATTTGAGGTTAACGTCTTCAAAAAGTGTGCGTTTTCCGTAACGTAAAGATAGATTGGATACCGTGATCATGCCTTGCCTGTGCTTTTTTTTCGCAAAAGTACGCTAAATAGGGGTATTATAACGTTTTAACTTAAAATTAACAAGATTGGCACAGTTTTTACAGTAACAAGTAGCGTTCAGCAGCGTCTTAACTGTTAATATGTTAGGAATTTATTTGGTGATATTGAAACATCAATAATGAACTTTACGTAACATTTCAAAGTGTTTTTAACCAATTATTAAACAAGCACCATGGCATTATTAATTGCAGTGCTAATTGTAGTAAATGTATTTGCTTTTTTTAACCAGTTAGAAAGAAGGAAGGAAGTTTAATTCCCCCTTAATTCGTTAAGAAATAAACTACTTTAGCTTAAATAGCTCAATATCAGAAACGCATCCTTTCAATAAAATGAATATCCTCGTTCCTAAACCGGGTAAGATGCTGCACAGATGGGATTAATTTCCCCAGCCTGAAGGGTCTTCGCGCCACTTTTTTAACAGGTCGACATCAGCCTCCGAAACATATTGATTTTCGGCAGCGTATTTTATCAGCGCTGTGTAATTGGATAGGGTTACGTATGGGCAGTTGGCTTGTTTGAAGTTATCGGCGGCCAGGTTAAATCCATAATCAAAAATCGCCGCAAGCCCGGCCACGTCAAAATCCGCCTTTCTTAACGCGTCCACTGCCTGCAGGCTGCTTTTGCCGGTAGAGACCAGATCCTCAATCACGACAACACGTTTTCCGGGCATTATTTCGCCTTCAATTAAGTTACCTGTGCCATGGTCTTTTGGTTTTGACCGCACATAGATAAACGGCAGCCCCATTTCCTGCGCAATCAAAACGCCTTGCGGGATACCTGCCGTGGCTACGCCCGCAATGCAACCCACCGGCCCAAAAGTCTCCTGTATTAAGCGGCAAAGCTGCTGCCTGATATAGGTCCGGATAGTTGGGTGTGAAAGCGTGATCCGGTTATCGCAATAAATAGGCGCCTTCCAGCCCGAAGCCCAGGTAAAAGGATTGTTGGGTTGTAATTTAATTGCTTTAATTTGCAGCAGAAATTCGGCCACCTGTTTTTCGGTCTCGGATTTTACAAACATGGCCCAAAAATACAGAATTTATATTAACGACAAAGTTATCCTGGTAAGAGAAACACAGCCTAAAAAAAATAAGGGCTTTGAAATGCTTGATGCCGGGATATTTGATCTTAAATTAATTTATCCGTGGATAGTAGTGCGTAAAAGCAGCAGGTTTTGCGTAGTAGCCAGTGATGCCAAAGCTTTTTTCAAAACCGTTCGTAAAAGCGTTACGCTGATTGAGGCGGCGGGAGGACTGGTTAAAAATGAACAGGGCCATTACCTTTTTATTTTCCGGAACAACAAATGGGACCTTCCCAAAGGAAAAATTGAAAAAGATGAGAAAGTGAAGGAAGCCGCCGTGCGCGAAGTGGAGGAAGAATGCGGCATCAAAGTAAGCAACCTGGACGAAAAAATATGCAAAACCTACCACGTTTATACCAACAGGGGCGAAGTGGTGTTAAAAAAAACCCATTGGTTCCACATGAGTTGTAACGACCAGGTAAAGTTAAAACCGCAAAAAGAAGAAGGTATAACAGAAGTCCGCTGGTTTGAGAAGCACCATATTGAGCCGATCATTGAAAATACTTTCCCATCTATTATGGATGTACTGGTGAAGGAGGGATTGACGGGTGTGAAAATTAAAGCGACGATTAAATAGGCGCCGGGCTAAAAAAATCCTGCAATCCAAATCCTGCAATCCATACATCCTATAAATCTTAGTTCAGACACTTCTTCATCAACAGATCCGTCTGCCTGTCATCGCCCAAAATAAAATCATGACTGCCGCAAACCTCAAATCCATGATGCCGGTAAAAACCAATTGCTTTTAGGTTATGCTCCCAAACGCCCAGCCAGATAAAATTCTTTTCCTTATCGATAGCCGTTTGAATTGCAAATTGCAGCAATAGCTTGCCGATCTTTTTGCCATGATGGGCTCCGGAAACATAAATGCGTTCCAATTCAAGCCCGTTTTCTTTTTTAAACTCGATTTGGGCGTCGTTCATGTTTAGTTTGATGTAACCCGCGATCTCATCGTCAACCAGGGCAAAATAAAAATCCGAGTTTGGATTGGTTAATTCTCCCATCATCTTTTCCGGCGCGAAGTGCACCGCAGTGTATGCTTCAAAGTGAGCGGGATCATTCAAATGGGCGAAGAACTCGTAAAATGTTCGTTTGCTGAATTGAACGAGGGTATCCAGCTCTGTTGTTTCAACTTTTCTGATTGTGACCATTTGGCCGCAAAAATAGTAATAGTCTTGAATGTCGTCTCAGCAACGTGAACTTATGCGCCCTCTCCGGTGGAATTTACAAAGCCGAAACGTGTGTCATGCCCCGAAATCAAAAAGTGTCCCTAAATTTAGGAGAGATCCGATAGCTATCGGATTAGAGGGATAAAAAGGACAAACTACTAGTTAAAGAAAAACTCGCTGTTGTCCGTTCGACTACAGGGACAAACTTATAACTTGAGCGAAGCGAAAAATCGTCAACACTTTGCATGCGAACTGCATTGGCGTTAATGTATAGCGTATAAGATTTCTCCCTCGTACCTCGGTCGAAATGACAAGGGGGGAAGTGTGTTAATCAAACTGCTCCTGCAAACGGATCAGCCTGTCAATCATCAATTCGAGTTTTTCTTCTTCGGTTTTAAACATCCGGGGTTTGAGATAGAAGGTGATAAACAGGAACCAGATGATGGTAGAACCATACGTGATCAGCTTGAAGTAAAGCGGCGCATCATCCAGTACCTCAACGAAATATAAGGCCAGGCCGGCACTGATCAGCATCATATAAATATAATAAAACCAGCCGGTTACTTTGGCCCGATTCTTTTGGTATTCCTTGAGCGTATTGAGGTATTCAGCAGGGTTTTGTGTCAGATCGTGTTTGTTCAGTATGTGGTAATGGCGCACCATCAGGGACAGGTACATGAGCATGGTTACCAGGATGATGAGTATCCCGATCGTCGTTGCCGGCGAGCGGAAGGAAAAGAAAAACGTGATAATAAAGGCACAAACGATCAGCGCTATCATGGCGATAATACCCCAGTACAGTTTACTGGTAAGGCCGCGGATGCCTTTTTTTACCTGTTTCAGCGCTTCATCCACCGAAAGCTTGTCGGGCTTTGGCTGTCCCTGCCAAACCGACATTAAATGCTCAAATTCTTTCATAGTGGTTGTATAACTCGGTTAATTTTTGTTTTATGCGATGTATTTTCACCCTCAGGTTCCCTTCCGATATGCCCGAAACCTCTGCGATCTCGGGGTATGGCACTTCATCAAGCACCATAGTTATGATAATTCTTTCCGATTCTTCCAACTTTGAAATACATTTATAGAGCAAGGCGACCTGTTCGTTTTTTTCGGACAGGTCTTCTTTTTTCGTTTCAGCGATTTGCGGTGTCAGTTCGTCTTTTGATTGGCGTTTTTCCGAACGCAGGTATGTTAAACAGGTATTTACGGCAATCCTGTATATCCAGGTTGAGATCATGGCCTGGTTACGGAATTTATCCAGGTTTTGCCAAACTTTCAAAAATGTTTCCTGTAAAAGATCGCTCGCAGCATCATCGTCGCCGGTATAACCATAGCACAAATGGTAGATCTTTTTAGAGTTGGCTTCGTAAACCTTCTTAAAAGCAGCTTCCTTTTCTGTCACTATCAGTTAATTTAATTTTTAGACCGACCTCTGTCTTAATTGTTACAACGCGTATTCGCCCTTATAAAACCAGGGATATTTATTTTCGGCTTCTGTAAGCAGGCTGTTATAATGTTCCAGGTAGTCGGCTTGAATATCCTCATGGAGTTTCCCGATCAGGTCTTTGATCTTTAGAATTTGCCTCGTCAGTATAATTCGTAATGGTTTATAGGAAACTTTCCGGTCGCTGTATTGCAGGTAGTTACGGCAGAAACTGAGCAATAAATCTATCTCCGCTTCTTTGGAAGCCATAAACTTGGTATACTTAGTAATAAGCCTCAATATTTTCCTAACAGTTTTTGCCGCGGTGTAGTTATGCGATGGCAGTTGGCTAAACATAAAGCCGATTTCGCCTTTTGCTTTTTCAATAAAGCCGTGCTCATCGCTTGCTTCAAAAAGCAGGTAGGCGAGGAGTTCTTTATTTTCCTTTTTATAGCGGGCCAGGCGCAGGCATAGATCGGCAATTTGCAGGGACGATAAATGCTGCAATTCCTTTTTAATATCGCCGAGACCAAAGGTGTTGCTGTTCATTTTTGGTAGTGATGCAAATTAGCAATTTTATTGCAATTGATCATTGGGTTTTGCCGTAGAGACGCGATACTTCGCGTCTATTATTTCACCGCACTGTAGAGCAATGCATCGCGTCTCTACTTCGCGTCTATTATTTCACCGCACTGTGGAGACGCGATGCATCGCTCTCTACAGTGCGTCTCTTTTAATTGTTTTTTATACAATTTATCAATTGTTAGATTAGCTTTTAATTAATATCATTGTAATACCAATTATCCATTCCGGGTTTTTAATAAAATTATAGAACATGCTGGCAGATTCTGTAAATATCAACGGCAAAGCAAAGGCCAATTATACGTATGATGCGATTGTCATCGGTTCGGGCATCAGCGGAGGCTGGGCAGCCAAAGAACTCACCGGGCGCGGCCTTAAAACCATTATGCTGGAGCGTGGCCGCAATTTTGAGCATATCAAAGATTACAAGTCGGCTGCTAAAGACCCCTGGGATTTTGAGCACCGCGGCGCCGTAACGCAGGAACAGCGGAAAGTGAGGCCGGTAATTTCGAGGGGTTGGGGCGCCACCGAGCCAATAATGGATTATTGGGCCAACGAACAGGATGCACCCTATACCGAGATAAAGCCATTTAACTGGTGGCGCGCTTACCAATTAGGCGGCCGCTCCATTTTATGGGGACGCCAAAGCTACCGCTGGAGCGACTTCGATTTTGAAGCCAACCTGCGCGATGGCTGGGCTATCGACTGGCCCATCCGCTACAAGGACCTGGAGCCCTGGTACGACCATGTAGAAAAGTTTGCAGGCGTAAATGGCTCAAAGGAAGGATTATCGCAACTGCCGGATGGACATTTCCTGAAGCCGATGGATATGAACTGCGTGGAAAAGGATGTTTCCGAGCGCATTAAAAAACACTATAATGGCGGCCGGCACATGATCATCGGCCGCAGCGCCAACCTTACCGAAGCCATACCCAACCGCATAGCCTGCCATTTCCGCGACCGCTGCTGGGAGGGATGCCCCTTTGGCGGGTATTTCAGTACGCAATCGGCCACTTTGCCCGCAGCCGTGGCTACAGGTAACCTAACCGTCAGGCCTTTTTCCATCGTTACAAGAATTTTGTATGATAAAGACACAAAGAAGGCCACCGGCGTTGAGATTGTGGACGCCGAAACCCACCAAACCTATCAATATCATTCCAAAATCGTGTTTGTGAATGCCTCCACGCTGAACAGCGCCTGGGTGCTGATGAATTCGGCTACTGACGTATGGCCGGGCGGACTGGGCAGCAGCAGCGGCGAGTTGGGGCATAACATAATGGATCACCATTACAACCTTGGCGCCTCGGGCACCATGGAGGGCTACGAAGACAAATATTATTTTGGCCGCCGGCCGAATGGTATTTACGTGGTGCGCTTTGCCAACCTTTTTGGTGATAAACGCGACTATATACGCGGTTTTGGCTACCAGGGCGGCGCCTCGCGCGAGGGCTGGGCCCGGAATGTTGCCGAATTCAGCGTAGGCGGGGCCTATAAAGATGCCATTACTGAACCCGGCGGCTGGACCATCGGCATAGGCGGATTTGGAGAATTATTGCCGTACCACGAAAACAAGATCACCCTCGACCCGGTGCGTAAGGATAAATGGGGATTGCCCATTCTGGCAATGGACGCCGAGATAAAGGATAATGAGAAGAAAATGCGCAAAGATATAGTGAAGGAGGCCAGAGAAATGCTGGAATGCGCCGGCGTTAAAAATATTAGTTCCTGGGATCACGGGCATAACGTAGGCGATGGCATTCACGAAATGGGCACCGCCCGTATGGGCCGCGACCCGAAAACATCGGTGCTGAATGAGCATAACCAGGTATGGGATGCTAAAAATGTGTTTGTAACGGATGGCGCCAGCATGGTTTCGTCGGCTTGCCAGAACCCATCGTTAACGTACATGGCTTTGACAGCAAGGGCGGCTAATTTCGCGGCGGATGAATTGGCGAAGGGGAATTTGGGGTGAAGTGGTGAGTAGTGAATAGTGAGTGGGTGAGTGAGTGTGCGGTGAGTGAGTATTTTACAAAGTGGACGGATTACAATATCCGCGTGTGAATGGGTGGTGAGGCTGAAACAAGTAAAGCAAGACTTCGGAAATAAATATGACCATGAAACACAAATTATTGATATTAAGCGTATTGATCGCATTTGCTTCAAGTGTATTCGCGAAGCAAAAAGTATTGATCTTCAGCAAAACGGCCGGCTTTCACCATGCCTCGATAGCTGTTGGCATACCGGCCATTATTAAGCTGGGGCAGGAAAATAATTTCGATGTGGATACCACCACCGACGCCACTAAGTTTACTTACGACAACCTGAAACAGTACGCTGCCGTGATCTTTTTAAGCACGACAGGAGATGTTTTAAATGATGCCCAGCAGGCTGAATTTGAAAAGTATATAAAGGCAGGCGGGGGGTTTGTCGGCGTGCATTCGGCTACCGATACGGAATATAACTGGGCCTGGTACGGTAACCTCGTTGGCGCATACTTCAGGAACCACCCGGACCACCAGCAGGAAGCGGTGCTTCATATTGTTGACCCTAACTTCCCCGCAACCAAAGGTTTGCCTGCTGAATGGAAAAGGCTGGACGAGTGGTACAACTTTAAATGGATAGCACCCAACCTGCATGTGCTGATCACTATCGACGAAAAAACCTACACCGGCGGCAATAACGGGGATAATCACCCCATGAGCTGGTACCATGAATATGACGGCGGACGGGCGTTTTACACCGCGCTCGGGCATACCGATGCATCTTATTCCGATCCCTTGTATTTAGGGCACTTGTTAGGGGGGATTGAATATGCAATGGGGAACGCGAAATAGACCCTGGTTGCTTAAATAATTTAAAATCAGTATCTTACGAGCACTTTCGAGGGACCACGCATGTGCGGGGCTATATATGCAAATCAATGTGTAAACTCCGCTGAAAACTCCGCCGTAAACCATTCCCACCGGTGCTATTGGGCAGCGGGGAGTGCGCGATACCCGGGAACCTCTGCATGACAATATCGTGGTGGTGGCTGTGGGGACACAGCCAATGGTGGTGAAGAATAATGAATAGTTGCGTGTTGTATCTTAATTTTTTACCTTAGCCCCGGGAAATGGTGCCTTCCTTTTATAAACCGTCCCCTTTGGGGTCTGATGGCGCCTGCGAAATATGCTTATCCGATAAGCTTTGTTATATTTATGCAGGTGAATAATTTAAAAATTGTCGAATGAAACTTTGGATACTGGTCTTTTTTGGCGGAGGTGTGGGCAGCTTGTGCCGTTATTTACTGAGCCGCTGGATAACCGGTAATGTTATTTCCGCATTTCCCTATGGAACGTTCCTCGTGAACATAAGCGGTTGCCTGCTCATCGGTTTTTTTGTTTTTTATTTTACCGAAGCCCGTTTCGGGCCTGAATCACTCACCTGGCGCTTATTGCTGGTGACCGGGCTTTGCGGGGGTTATACTACCTTTTCGTCGTTCTCGCTGGAAAACATACAGCTAATAGAAAACGGCAAGGTGTTCATCTTCCTGGCATATACATTTGCCAGCTTGCTGTTAGGGTTCCTGGCCACTTATACCGGCATAATCATTGCCCGAAATATCTGAAATGAAAATCAAAAAGATATTGATCGTCGCAGACGACAGCCTTCCCTCCACAAAGGCAGTTCAATTCGGGTTTGGTTTTGCAAGAGACTTAGGGGCAAAGGTGATGTTATTGAGCGTAATCGAACCTGCGCTAACGCTCGGAAACCCTGACGCGGGAATTTTCCCCGATGATGCACTCATTGCCGCAAGGGCGAAAACAGCTGAATTTTTAAAACGGATGAAGGACGATTATGCACAATCAGTTAAAACCGAACTAACTTCACCGGAAGGGGAGGTGGGGCCAATTGTGATGAAAGTTATCGCTGACTGGCATGCCAATCTTGTAGTGATGGGCGCCCACGGCCGAACCGGTGTTAGCAAGTTGCTGACCGGAAGTGTTGCCGATTCTATCGTCGGACTCTCGCCCGTACCTGTATGTGTGGTCCCAATGGACAAATAATTGAACGCATTTCCGCGTACAACAACCTTTAATGGCCGTCAACCGAAAGCGGTTTATTGCACCAGGAGTGTTTGTGTTTGTGTAGTATGTGCACTGAAGTAACCGAAAACCGTCGGCGCAATGTTCGACGGCGGGTTTGACGGGGCTACGCCACCATCGGGTCCGCCGAATTGCTGCTCCATCAGGCTGAACCAATAGGTGTAAACGGGCTCATCTATACATTGCATCTCCACTTTTACCGTATCGCCCGGGTAAATGTCAGTGATTGTTTCCACCAGGTCGAGGTTGACATAACGGCCGTTTGTGAACTCATCATTGTAAGCGAAAACATATTGTACCTCGACATTATTAACCCACATGATAAACCGGTATTGGTTGGGAACATTTGGCGGGTCCTGGAAATGAACGGTTATTCCACGGCGGTTATCCCCGGGATTGAACTCATTGCTTTTTTCGGTGATGGAATCCAGGAGCACCGGGGCCGGCATAGTGGAACTGGCTGTGTATGTGGTTCCGCCTGATGTTACGCTCATTTTGTAGGTAGTTCCTGGAGCACCCTGGAACGGGGCTGATGAATAAGTTCCGGCTGGCCCTTCCGTAAAGTTGTAAGTGTTATTTTGATTATCAGTTATGCTCACGGTAGCGCCGCTGACCGGCGGGTAGGTATTGGTATTGGTAAACGGCACGTTGCGGCTGAGTATGATATGCTGCGCGCTGTCTAAATTGGTAACATTGCCTTCAATAACCAGTAAACCGCTATCATTGCCAAGCCTAAGGTCGATCACCTTGGTGCAGCCGCAAAGGCTTAGCAGGATGATCATAATTCCCAGGGAAAATCTAAATTCTTTCATGCTCCTAAATCTAAAATTTAAAATTCCATGTGATGGAGGGGATAGCCGTTGCAAAAATGCTTGTTTCCACCGCCTCGGTTGTATTCGGCGCCGTTTTGCTGTTCTGAAAAGTGATCAGGTAGGGGTCCCGATGCGCGTATACATTGTAAATGCCAAAAGTCCAGCTGGAATGATATTTTTTGTGTTTTTTGCCCTCAAGCGTAGCGCCTACGTCAAGCCTGTTTGACGATGGCTCACGATACCCGTTGCGCTGGGAGTAGGAAAAGACGGTGATACCGCCGACTTCATATTTCCCGGTCGGATAGGTTACGGCATTGCCTGTGGCATAAACAAAATCGCTCGAAAAAGACCAGCGCTCATTCAACTGGTAGATGCCTACTACCGAAAGATCATGGGTACGGTCCTGCGTTGCCGGGAAATAATTGCCATCATTGATGGCGGGAAATTTAAGTTCAGTGCGCGACAAGGTATAACCCACCCATCCATTGAACTTGCCGTATTTTTTCTTTAAAAACAACTCCAGGCCATAAGCCCGCCCGCTTCCATAGGTCAGCAGCGATTCCACATCGGGATTCAGGATTAACTGCGCCCCGTCTTTATAGTCGATTTGATTTTGCAAAGCCTTGTAGTAAACCTCGGCCGAGAATTCATAGATATTTTCGCTGAAATTCCTGAAATAACCGGTTGATACCTGGTCGGATATTTCAGGTTTGATATTGTTGCTGCTCATTACATAAAGATCGGCAGGGGTGGTGCTGGTTGAGTTATTCAGCAGATGAATATTTTGCGTGTTGCGGTTGTACGAGGCCTTGATCGAACTCTGGTCGTTCAGCAAATAGCTCGCTGTAAACCGGGGCTCAAGGTTAAAATAGTCCTTTACCAACTTGCCGGAGGCATAGGTTGCAGACGAGAGTACGTTGCCTGCCGCATCATAGGTATTAAGTGTTCCGGGGCCGAGCAGGAATAAGCTGCTCAGCCTGAAGCCATACAGGAAGGTGATCTTGCTGTTATAATGCCAGTCGTCGCTTATATAGGCTGCGTTTTCATAACCATACCGTTCCTCCACGCTCACATCGTTAAAGCTGGATGTCTCATTGGTGGTGATCGTCCCCGGTGCAATGGTGTGATGCAACACGTTTAAACCAAATTTTAACGTATGGTCATTTGAAATGGAGTACTGCAGATCCTCTTTAAAATTCACATCGTTGATTTGCGAGGTAGCTTTGAAGTAGCTTGCGCTCTGGAAATCTTCGATGGTGTAATTGTAATTGCTGTAAACCAGGGAGGTATTGGAAAAGAGGCGGCTGTTGAATATGTGGTTGAAGCGGATCGTACCGGTTGAATTCCCCCATAAAGTGCCAAAGATGTCTTTTAGCTCCAAAACGTCTTTGCCAAAATAGCCTGAAATATACAAGGCGTTCTTGTCATCAAAATGATAATTGGCTTTGGCGTTGATGTCGTAAAAGTACAATGAACTGCCCTTAAGCGTGGTATCGGATGAGGCGTGTAAAAACACATCCACATAAGTTCTTCGCGCGCTGATCATAAAGGACCCCTTGTCCTTAACGATAGGCCCCTCAATTTTTAGCCGCGAGGAGATGAGGCCCAGGCCGCCTTCCACCGTGTAATCCTTGTTATTACCGTCGAGCATTATTACATCCAAAACGGATGATAAGCGTCCGCCGAACTCCGGAGGCATTCCGCCTTTATAAATGCTCACATCCTTTATCGCGTCAGAGTTAAACGTCGAAAAAAAACCAAAAAAGTGCGAGGCGTTGTACACCGTGGCTTCGTCGAGTAAAATCAGGTTCTGATCGCTTGCCCCGCCACGTACATAATAACCCGTATTACCTTCGCCGGCTGATTCTATACCCGGTAACAGCGTGATGGTTTTTAAAATATCTTTTTCGCCAAGCAGCACCGGCACGTTGTTTACCTGGGCCATATTCAGTTTCTCTTCGCCCATTTGAGGCGAAGCCACGTTATCGTTATTTGGCTTGTTCGATTTGATGACGATCTCTTCAAGTTGTTTCTGCGGTTCGAGGCTGATGTCGAATACCTGGTCAACGGTCATGGTGACGGCTTTTTCAACCGAATTATACCCAACATAGGAATAAACGAGCGTGAAATTACCCGCAGGCAGCGAAATTGAATAAAACCCGTAATTATTGGTAGTGGCTCCGATTTTTGGTAGTTCTTTAATTTTTATTGTAGCGCCGATGAGCTTTTCGCCGGTGGCCTTATCCTCGACAGTGCCGCTTACGATGAATCTTTTTTGTGCTAAAAGGGATGTGGCAAAAAATAAAAAGGAAAAGCAAAGTAGTATTAGCCGCATGCACAGGGTTTGTCACAAAGGTATCCGTTTGCGGCCAATATTAGATTAGGATTTATCCGAATATATGAGAGAAAAAGCAAGCTTAGGCTTGATCAAAATTTCTTTGTCGGATGAAAATGTGCGGCGAAGCGCCATCACAAACTCTCCACGATAGCCTTCATCTTCGCCAGCGAGGTTTTTGCCACCGTTAGCGCGCTTTGCTGGTAATAAGCTTTATTGAATAGTTCAGTTGATAGTACCAGGTGTGTTTTCCGGTTTTGAAGCAATATGTTAAGCGTTTGTTTGATAGGGGCGATCCCGTCGCCCGGGTAAATCCGGTCAGAGTCGGTGATGGTTTGGTATGGCAAGCCGGCGGGATAATCATTCATATGAAACATCTCGACGGCATTGGGATCCATTAAGGAAAGGGTTTCAATTGACGTATTGCCATTGTACAAATGAAATACATCCAACAGCACCCTGGCCGATGGGTGACGGCTTTTCATAGCGATGTATAAAACCTCGGCGACATCCTGCAGGTTTTTCTGGAATCCCCACATTTCCAGTTGGGGCACCACACCAATCTGGCCGCCCATTTCGAGAATTCCACGGTAACGTTCGGCGATCACTTCCTTGGCTGGCACATCGGCAGCCGAGGTGCCCATGCCCGTTGCTGCCATCCTTTTGCAGCCGATCTCGGCCATCATCTCCATCTCCCGCTTCATATTATCAATCCCCTTTTGCCTGCGGGCATCGTCATCCACTATCCACTCGTTAAAGCTGATACAATCTTCCACCTTTAGGCCCAGGTCGTTCAGCCGGTTTTTTACCTGTTGAAGGGTACCGCCGCTCTGAAGATAGGGCTGAAGTGTCCCCATCCATATCTCTACCGAACGAAAACCGGCTTCGGCAGCAGTTTCCAGTTCTTTCATAAAGCCCAGCTTTTGCCCGGCTATGGTCGACATATTGAGGCAATAGGTGAATAAATACCTTTCCCGCAGCTTTTCTTCCTTAACCGGCAGGCTCATTTTTGCGGCGACCGGCATCGCGGCAGCAAAACCTAACAACTCAAGTGACCTGCGGCGTGTAATGTTATTTTTCATGACAGAAAACTTGGACGGGCGGTTTAAATGAATTGTTTATTTTGGCTGACGAATGCATAAAACTGCAAAGAAAATCCGGATAAACAAAATCATGGCTGACCGGACAATCCGGCCTAACCCCGGTGCAAGCAAGGAAATTAACTGACCGCTATTTTTAAAAGGCCGGCTACTTTTTGCATGGTCTTTTTGAGATCAGCATAAAGCTGCCGGTAAATCTTGAATTGCTTTTGATAGACCTTATAGTTTATATCATCGGGTTGGTACATTTTAAGATTGTCGACCGGGGCCGCCGGGTATTCGCCTGTTAAGCCGGCGGCCTTCATCGTCATTAGCGCCGCGCCGATAGCTGACGCATCTTCGGCCTGGACAACCGCCAGGGGTTTCCCTGTAATATCGGCCAAAGCCTGCACCCAAACCCGGCTTTTGACAAATCCGCCGCTTATGTTGATTTGCTTAACAGGCCCGGCGTTTTGCTCGAGGGTTTCCAACACATCTTTCAATGCAAGGCAAATTCCTTCCAGCACGGCTCGCGAAAAGTGGGCCCGGGTATGCTCCAGCTTCACGCCGAAAAAATTTCCGCAACTTTCGCTGTCCCAAATTGGTGCGCGTTCGCCGGTTAAGTAAGGCAAAAAGATCAGTCCTTTAGCACCCGGCGGCACTTGTTCAACCTGTTTAAAAACGTTATCGTATTCTTTTTCAGTTAGGCCCGTCCCCGAAAAGTTTTTAACCCACCACTGCATCGCAATTCCGCCATTGTTCACCGGGCCGCCGCAGATATAAGTGTCTTTGTCCAGGATGTAGCTGAAGGTCATGGCCTTTTCATTGGGCAGGGGTGTGCTGCTGGCTACTCTCACCGCGCCGCTGGTACCTATCGTAATAGCGGCGACGCCCGGCTTATCTGCCATGCTGCCTAAGTTGGCCAGGCAACCGTCACTGGCCGAAATATTTACCGGCGTACCCATGCTAAAGACATCGCCTGTTTTACATTTTTGTGTGTAAAACGTCGATTCGGGCCGCGACAAGCGATCTGCTGTGACGTCTGCCAGCGCCAATGATTCAGGGTGCCATTTCAGCGCAACAATATCAAACAGCCCGGTACCTGAAGCGATAGATTGGTCCACCACAAACTCGTTAAATAACCTGAACCAGATATATTCCTTTATGCCTATAAATTTGGCGGCTGTTTGAAATAGTTTTCGCTGGTTTTTTTTGAGCCATATCAATTTGCACAGGGGCGACATGGCATGCAACGGTGTCCCCGTCGCTTTATATATTGCTTTACCTTCTTTGCTCGCCCACAATTTTTTGGCGACTGCAAAACTCCGGCTGTCGGCCCAGGTCATCATCGGCGCCAGCGCACGGCAATTACCATCCACAGGGACAAAGCTGTGCAAGGCGCTGCTTAATCCGGCCGCCAGGGGCTGCTCGCCGGTTTTTTCGATCACCCCTTTTACACAGGCCCGGAATGCATGCCAGATGATTTCCGGGTCCTGCTCGTGATAGCCCGGTTTGGGAGAGCTGAAGGAATACATTTCCTGGTGTTCGGCAAAAGGCTTTCCCTGCAGATCAACTGCCACCGCTTTCACGCTGCCCGTGCCGATGTCGATGCCTAAAACATAATCCATACCTATCTTTCAATTTGGTAAACGAACCAGGTAATATCGGGCACTTGTTCGCCGCCTGCGGAACTGTACAAATTTATTGCTGCATGATTTGATGTGGTGGTGCCGACATACATTTCGTCGATATTACGTTCGGCGCAGATCTGTTTTAGGCCGTTGATCAAGGCCCTTCCGATGCCATTTCCTCGGTATTCAGGCCGAACGGCGATCTCGTACAAAAACATTTCTTTCACCTCCTTTTTGTACATGTCCAACTCATACCCTGTTGCGCCGCCGATAAGGTCATTATCTTTCAGGGCCACAAGTATATGGAAACTGTCCTTCGACAGCAGGTTGCGCAGATAGTCGTCCGATGGCACAACGGGATACGAAATGCCATCGTCCTGCTGGAAAAACAGGATAAGCTCCTTAGCCAGTTCCAGGCCACCGGGACCTAATTTTTCAATTTTAAATTCCATTTTTAAGCTGCCTGTTCCAATTGCCTGTTTATAACCGTAAATGTAGATTTTTTATCGGCAGCGCGGGAGACCGGCAAAAAGTTTTACTTTCGTGTACACCAAAGCATGAAGAAAACAGCTAATGTGGATGCCTATATCGCGTCCTTCCCGCCGGAAATTCAAATGCAACTGCAACAAATAAGGGCAGTGATCCGGGAGGTTGCCCCATCCGCCGAAGAGCTGATCAGCTACGGCATACCCGCATACCACCTGCACGGGATGCTCGTCTGGTTTGCGGCGCATGCTAATTTTATCAGCCTTTACCCAAGGGGTTCGGGGATTGAGGAATTTAAGAATTTAAGAATGATCTTACCGGTTATAAAGTATCCAAAGGAACCATCCAGTTTCCGCCGGATAAGCCACTACCGCTGGAGTTGATTAAACAGATTGTGGAATTCAGGGTTATACAGAATTTGGAGCGGAAGGGGTGAGGAGGGGAATTTTAAGTCCTTAGTCCTAAGTTGTTAGTCCTAAGTCGCAACCGGCTATGATGGAAAAAAGTTTATTGATCAAAAAGGAGCATGTGAATATTTTTCTTAATAATATTTGAACCGGTTATGGAATTACTGCGGTTTTCTCATCATAAAGGAAATGAGACCACCTGATCGAAAAAAATCACATAAAAACCAAGGATAATGAGATTGTTATTGCTAACAATATTAATTACGTTTTTCTTTTTACGGGCAGTCTGCCAGAACGCGCCAACAGCTGGTCCAAAAACTGCTGAACCAGATTTTAAGAATGCGGGCGAACAGGAAGAATATTGGGTAGCCGATTTATTCAAAAATCATTACCAACGGGAAAGCTACCCAAAGTACACCGGTAAAATTATTGCTAAAGGAGACGATTTTATTTATGGCAAAGAGGTTATTAATCTTTACGCGCCGCCTGAATTGAATACGCTCTTCGACAAAGGAATAATTTACCCTGCGTTAGTATTATTTGCGAACGTTGGCGGTCTTGATACAACTATTAAAGTTAGATTGATGCCCCAATCATCTGCACCTAAAATTGATCAAAGCTCACTGCCGGATAAAGCTCAATCACAACCCAAATCCCCAATGAATCTTGATAGTTTATTTATAGGTGATTTTCAAGAATTGAAGGCTCTGGAAACAAACCCAAAGCAAAAGCGCTTTCGTTTTTTATTCGTTATCAAAGGCCTATCAAATCCTGTCCTGCATATTATGGAACTCACAAATGATAGCGCGACTGACAATACAGACTTTTCGACTTTTGTTAAAGGAGCTTCGCTATCGTTTTTACGGCAAGTTTCGGTGCTTCTTTGATGGTAGATTTTGGCAACCCTGATATCACTGATGGCCCGACCCATGTCGTTCTGATAAAGTTTGAATATTAGTTTAATACTCCTTTCTATACGCACGAATTTGACTCAGTTAGGAGTCTCCTGTTTATAGCAAACCAGGACAAAAAATTCAAGACTCCAGAGTCTCCTGTCGCCAACTATTTATTCAGACCTAATTTGATAGTGTTCACGTTGCCTGATTAGCGGCAATCCTAAAAACATCAACTTATTCCGTTATTTTTACCGGGATGATCAACCTGAAAAGAACCACGAGCGACGATCCCGACTTCGCCATGCTTACCGGCGAACTCGATACGGAACTTTATGAGCGCTATCAGGAACTGATGAAGGTTTACGATCCGCATAACGTCATTGAAAAAATAGATACCGTGGTAATTGCCGCAGTCGATGGAAAGCCTGTGGGTTGCGGCTGTTTCAAGCGCTTTAATGACGACGCAGCCGAGATCAAACGAATGTTTGTACGCAAGAATTGCCGGGGTCAGGGTTTAAGCGGCGCCATCTTGTCCGAACTGGAAACCTGGGCAGCTGAAAAAGGTTTCATCATCGCTATCCTCGAAACCGGCGACAAAAATCTCGAGGCGCTCGGCCTTTATCAAAAATCGGGCTACCGGCCCATGCCCAATTACGGGCCTTACGTCAACTTAGCGTCAAGCTTTTGCTTCCGCAAGCGGCTTTAGTAACAACGGTATCCTGTTTGTTTCTAAACTCCTTTAACATTGCACGTTATTATTTAGCATGAAAAGAAGAATCACTTTTACCGTAGCCCTGTGGCTGCTGGTCGACTTATATTTTTTCAATGCCGTACAAACGGTAACCGCCAGCCCGGCTGTTTTATGGGCCTATTGGCTGTATGATGCGCTAACCGGCATTACGCTGCTACTCCTGCTTTTTGCCCGTTTGAACAGTAAAATGCCCGCATTGCTTTCATGGTTAATGGGCATGATGCTCATCTCCTTTATTCCAAAACTTTGCGGCACACCGGTTTTGTTGCTCGAAGATATTACCCGGCTGTTCAGGGGATTTCCCCCACGAAGTGTTTGGGTAAGCGATGTGGCTTTGCTGATTGCCGCAATACCATTTTGCGGGTTGCTTTTTGGATTGACCGGCGGCCGGCATCATTATAAAGTCCGCAAGGAAACCTTATTTTTCGACGATCTGCCCGACGCATTTGACGGCTTTACTATAACCCAGCTTTCCGACATTCATTCCGGCAGCTTTTCCAGCGAAAAAGGGGTTAACAAAGGCATCGACATGGTTAACGAACAACAAAGCGACCTGATCCTCTTCACCGGCGACCTGGTAAATAACCAGGCTTCCGAAATGGATCGCTGGATTCCCGCGTTTGCCCAGCTAAAAGCCCCCTATGGCAAATATTCCGTTCTTGGCAATCACGACTATGGCGACTATATGCGCTGGGACAGCGAGTCACAAAAATATACCAACCTTGCAAAGCTGAAAAATGCACATAAAGAGATCGGTTTCAGGCTTTTGCTGAATGAATCAGTCGAAGTAAATAAGAACGGGCAATCCATCACCCTGGTAGGTGTGGAGAACTGGGGTAAAGGCGGTTTCCATAAATATGGCGACCTGGATAAGGCGACTGCCGCAGTGCAAGAAAGCGCATTCAAAATACTGCTCTCGCATGATCCATCGCATTGGGAAGCGGTAACGTTAAACCACAAGCACCACATCCATCTTACGCTGGCCGGGCATACGCATGGCATGCAATTCGGTTTTGAGCTGTTCGGCATTAAATGGAGTCCGATCAAATATGTTTATAAGCAATGGGCCGGGCTTTACGAGAACGGCGGAAAGTACTTGTACGTGAACCGGGGTTTTGGATTTTTAGGCCTGAAAGGCAGGGTAGGGATATGGCCGGAGATAACGGTGATAACATTGAAGAACAAGAAATAGCTTCGCTGAATTATCGAACTAAAAGTTTGACTCAAGCTTCTCTATTAATGAGTTGACCTAACGTGAGTTCAATATAAACACTGAATTTTGCCCCGCCAGCTGGCGGGCTACCTGTTTGTAGCAAACAGAAAACCAAGCAATATTGCCCGTTCGGGGGCTACCCAATTAGCAAATGGCGGCTCCGTGAACTGACAAAAGATGGAGTTGGATTCAGTCCTGAAAGCCGATAACCCAATACGATACAGTTTTTGTTAGATCGAACTCAGGTTAACTCAATCAAACCGCGCACTAATCAATTGCTCACAAAGCCCGAACGAAAGCGTCATGCCGTTGCCGCCGAGTCCGTTAATAATGGTTATGCCGGCTTCGGGATGAAGAACAAGCTCGGTTTGGCCGTTGGTCATTTTGGGGTAGATGCCGTGCCATGACTGGATCATCTTCCAGTCTTTGAAGCTGGCGAAGGTGCGCAGGTAGCTGGTTATTAAGGTGTTGATAAATTCTTTGTCGAAAGGGTCGTGTACCAGGCCGTACTCATGGGAATCACCGATGGTTAGCTCGCCGCCCCCGTTTTGGGAAACCATGACGTGGATGCCCCAGCTCAAATAATCGGGATATTGTTCTTCGTAACGTTTGCGCAGCGCCGGCAGGGATTTTGCTGACTGGAAGCCGGGATAGTGGATCATGGACAGTCCACCGCAAAGGGAAGGGCCAATGCGCCAGTCC
Organism: Bacteroidota bacterium; assembly: GCA_013286235.1. Taxonomy (GTDB): domain Bacteria; phylum Bacteroidota; class Bacteroidia; order Sphingobacteriales; family Sphingobacteriaceae; genus Mucilaginibacter. The sequence goes on along the minus strand of JABDGE010000007.1, from coordinate 42,316 downwards.
TCGGGCTGGGACACCAGGCGCATCATTTGCAGCTTGCATTTGGTGATGCCGGATTCCGAAAAGAATTCGGGGTAAAGGGTTTCAAAATCGGCGCCGGTGCAAACAAATATTTCTTCGGCCTCCCAGCTATTGTTGCCCGACATGACCGAGGGATAGACTATCCGGCTGATGGCCGTGTTCCAATGAAAACTAACGTCATATTTTTCGGCGAGATATTTAGCCACCTGGCCGACGGCCACGCGCGACTCAACGATCATTTCATCACCGCTCCATAGGGCGCCTTTCAGGCTATCGGGATTAACAGCCGGGGATTTTTGCAGCGCTTGTTTTGGGTTGAGCAGGGTACAGTCGCGGTATTGGCGGTTGGCGTCGACATATTCGGTTATAGCCTGCAGCTCATCGTTGTGGTAGGCGAGATGAAGGGAACCGACCTCATCATGCCAGATCCGGGCTTCGGTACATATTTCTTTCCAGATGCTTCTCGACAGCATGGCACGCTCGTACAGCGGCCCTGTGGCCTGGCCTATCGGCCAGATCATGCCGAAGTTGCGGATGGACGCACCCACAGCACGTTCATTCCGCTCAAACACTGTAACGCTGTAACCGCGGATGGCCAGCGCCCGTGCCGTGGCTAATCCCACGATGCCTGCACCGATAACAATAGCGCTTTTTTTGCCGGAATGTGTCATGCGGGATTTATAACCAGCTCGCCTTTAGGCTCTTCGCTGCGGTTGCTTTTTCGTGCGCTTTGCAGAAAGTAAATTAATGACAGGGTAGCGAAAACCGCACCCACGCTGCCTACTACCATCACGCCTTCTTTAAAGAACTGCGTCCAGCTGATAGCAGGGCGGCCCAGCTCTTTTACCAGTAAAACGGCTACACTGCCTAAGTAGCCGATGGAATCGGCCAGGTAGATGATAAAGCCGATATTGCTTTTGTATTTAAAGGAGGCGATCATCCGCTCGAAAAATATAGCGTTGTAAGGAATGTAGCCCAAATAAAGCCCGAGGCCGGCCATGGTCATCCATGGCAAAACGCCAATGATGCCTGAATTAAAGAGCACGGTGCCGATAACAATGCAAAGGCAGCCGGTTATGATCATCAGGTGGATGATGCTGAATGCCCTGATGTTTTTCCGGATGAGGATGAGCGAGCTCATGGCGACCAGTACGATGATGGATATGAAGGTATCAATTTTGGTATAAATGGTATTGTCCTTATTGCCCAGTCCGGCCCAAATTTCGACCTCGAAATTGTCGCGCACGTCGCGCATGACCGTCAGCAGGATATAAATGACGAGTGTGAGCAAAATGCCCGGCAAAAAGCGCTGTAAAAAACGCCTGCGCTCGTCGGCATTCATGGGCAATCTTTTGGTGCGCAAGCGTACATCTTCGGGCGTGGGTTCCGGCATCAGCTCTAAAAAGAACACGAACAACACCAGGGGAACAACAAAAAGCGCGCCGGTGAGGAAAGGCATGAAAAACTCGCTGACATGGAATGACGACATCAGTGAGCGGCCAATGGTTTTCACAAAACCGGATGCGAAAATCAAGCTGACTGACGACAGTACGGCCGCCATAAATTCGGTTGATTTGCGGCCCTCCAGGTAACTGAACACTAATCCCCAGATCATCCCAAGCGGAAAACCGTTGAGGAAAAGGCAAACGATATTATACGGCGCGGGTACTATTGCAAAAAGGAGCAGGGCCAGCCAGGAAAAGCCGATGAGTCCGAAAATGCTCTTTGCGCGCTGGTCGTGCTTTAATTCGGAAATGAATTTGATGCCATAAAATTTACTAAGGGTGTAGCCGATCACCTGGGCGATAACCAGCCAAACTTTATAGTCCACATGGAAATATTGCTGGCCGGCAAACGTGCCTGCGGCGAATGCTTTGCGAAAAGCGTACATGGAAGTATAGGTGCCGAATGCTGAAATAGCAGCCATTACCGATATAACCGGGTATGGCCATTTTGCCACTTTCAGCCGCAACCGGTGAATAGTTTTCATGCGGATTTTTTTACGATGCCGATTACCTGTGTAATATCGTCGATGATATGTGTCGGATGGTATTTCTCCAATTCTTCGCGGGAGAATATGCCGGTTGTGATGCCGATAACATAACGGCACTCCGCGTTCTGTCCTTCGCGCACATCAACCTCGGTGTCGCCCACTTTGGCCACCTGGCCGGGTCCCTCAATACCGCCTTCCAACATCAGCTTTTGGATCATATAGGGGTAGGGCCTGCCCAATTCCACTTCATCAGAACCTATAACGTGGTCAACCAGGCCTTTTTCTTTCCATTGCAGCCGGTTAACGATGGTATCGGCAATATCGCGCGAGAAGCCGGTGTTTACGGCAACCTGTATGCCCAGGTCGTGCAGTTTTGAAAAAGTTTCTTCCACATGCGGTAAAGGTTCAATTCCTTCGTCATGCTCGTAATGATCGATCATGTTACGGACGAAGGCTTTGTGTATTTTGTCCACCAATTCTTTAGTGATCTTTGCGTCGTTATGTTCATGCAGGCGCAATATCTGCCTGATGGCCAGGTTTTTTTCGTACCCCATTAAAGGATTGATCAGTTCAAGCGGCACGTTGTAATCCGACTTTTTTAGCGCCGCCTGGAATGCTTTACTTACATCATGATCGTCTTTTACGGTGGTGCCGGCCATGTCAAAAACCACTAATTTTATGGGCATATGTTAAGATGTATAAGTTGAGCAATACTAAACATAGTTTATTACCGGCAAGCGAATTTTACATTAAGGTAAGGTTAAATGGTGAAAAAACCTCACACAAATCCACACGGCGCTTATCGGGGTTGCATAGCGGTCGTATTTTGACCCTTTACTTTTTTTCTTCGAAGAAATAAATGATAAGCATACCGGCGACAGTGCTGCCAAGGTTCTTTGGGGTGTGGGGTATGCGGCCGTCAAAAAGGATAGAGTCGCCCGGGTTGAGGACAATTTTTTCTTTGTTAAACTGGTATTCTACCTGGCCGCTAAGGATATATTTGTATTCGAAGGCCTCAGTTTCCACCAACGGGCGGATGGCGTCGGGCTGCAGCTCGAGGATAACGATATCGACCGTGGAAAGGTTGATCAATTGGGTAAATATCCGCTGATAGTGGAAACCGACCGCATACTCTTTTTCAAAGCATTCATATTCGTCTTTCCGTTTCACTATTACCGGGGAATCGGCGGCTTTGGACTGGATATCCTTAAAAAACTCATTCATGTCGATCTCAAGGGCTTTGATGATCTGGATGAGCACGAGAAGCGAGGGGACGGTGCGGCTGTTTTCGATCTGTGAAATGAGGCCTTTGCTAACAGTAGCGCGCGTAGCCAATTCCTGCACAGTGATGTTTTTTTCACGGCGGCGCTCTTTGATCCGGTTGCTGATCTGGATAAGGATATCTTCTTCCATCAGGGTTATTTGGCGGGGGCAAAGTAAATAAATAAATCATGCGTGGGGTATAATGATTTTGTTAATTATAGTTAAAGAGGGTGGAGATGTGAGATATGAGATATGAGATTAGTCCGGAAGTCCGGATCCCGATAGCTATCGGGACCGAAAGACGCTGCGACTGGTGTTTCGGCAAAAACAACTTAGGTTATAAAGAAGGACGACTATCCTGAATTTTATTGGCTATTTCCTGCTGTTAACGATCTGCTAACGATATCCTCATATTTATTGATTTAATTTGGTTTAAACTTTACGTAGATGGATGCAACCCTGAACGCGCAGGACACTGTAGAAAAGGTGTTTGCGCTGTATGAAAAATATGGCGATGCGGACTATATTGGTGAGCCGGTGTCGCAGATAGAGCATATGTCACAAGCAGCGGCGCTGGCCGAAGCAGAGGGCTTTGATGATGAGGTGATCCTGGCGGCGTTTTTTCATGATATCGGACATTTGTGCGCGGATGATGGAGAAGCGGAAAGCATGGATGGGATGGGTAATGTGGATCATGAAAAATTGGGGTCGGAATATTTGATCAGGCTGGGATTCTCACAAAGGCTGGCCAGCCTGGTGGAGGGCCACGTGATTGCGAAAAGATACCTCACGTATAAATACCCCGACTATTACACGCAGCTGTCTGAAGCAAGTAAAACCACCCTCGGTTTCCAGGGCGGCCCGATGGAAGTCGATGAAGCAGCCCGCTTTGAAGCTGACCCGGATGCCGAATTGTACATCCGGTTTCGGTATTGGGATGACAAGGCAAAGGAGACAAATGTGCCTGTTTTGAATATTGCGCAGTTGAAGGAAATGGCGTTGAAGAATTTGGAGCGTTAGGCCGTCTTCGTATTATTGCCACATCGTGAGACCCCTGCTTACACTACGCACAGAAACGTAAGGCTTGTACTAATTTTTACCGTAGAATAAGTACTCCGCAGTATAGGGTATTTTTGCTAATTGGCCTTGCAGGCTCTTGTTTGCAGCAACAGGAGCTTTTCCACCTTTTGTATTAATGCGTTGAATAAAAGTTGCCTGACTTAAAACTCCAGTACCTGAAGGTATTGTGGCCTTTAAAAGCAACCAGGGGATTCCACTGCCGTCCGGCGAATTTACTTGCATTAATTTTCCGCCAATTACCTTAGAACCATCGGTGCTTTCCCATGTTGGATTTTTCCCGTTTGTAAAGTAATGTTTCCCGACAGGATTTTTGTGGGCGCTGTCGGCGTATAGATCGGCAAAAGGTTCTTTTAACACCCAGGTAAAATTGGAAGTGTCCTTCGGATCCTGCGTGCAGATATAAACTTGTACCCCTTTAGCATAGGTATGGAGAATCACTTTGTTACCATCGGGTACCTGTATAGAAGCGGCCACACCGGCAGCCTGTCCAAAACTTAGACGGGCACAAAAGATCAGCAAAAATGAAAGGTTGAAACGAATCATAAGATAGCTGCATTTAAAATACAAAAGTATTGATTTTCCCTTAACGCCTGCCAAAATTTTCCTGCCCGGCTTTGCTTAACGAAAAGCGAAGCTTAATTAATATCCAGCGTTCTGAAGTAATCAGTGGTTTTTGGATAGCCCGATGGCGACAATACCTGGAAGGGAATGGGGTTATTAACCCAATTCAAACCTAAAACTGTCAAACGTCATAAAAAGGGAAAATATTCTTTAATTTTACCAGCAAATATGTCCAACAACGATATCATGAAGAAGCTGCGCGTTGCGCTCAAATTTACCGACGACGACATTATCGAGGTGTTGAAGCTGGCAAATTTCAGGGTAACCAAAACCGAGCTGGCCGCCATATTCCGCAAGGACGATCATCCCAACTTCAAACCCTGTGGGGATCAAATACTGCGCAATTTTTTAAACGGACTGGTTATTCACCTGCGGGGCCCTAAGGAAAAGTAAGCAGTTAGCAGTGGGCAGTTGGAAAAAAAAGTAAGCAGTTTGCAGTGGGCAGTTGGATGTTTGTACGATAAGCTAAAAAACCGCAAGCTGCACGCAGGCAACTGCAAACTGCATACCGGCAACTGCAAACTGCATACCGGCAACTGCAAACTGCCCACTGCCAACTGAATTCACTCCTTTCTCACAATCGAAGTATTCACCTCTATCTCCTTCAGCAACCCCGCAGAGTTCTTGGCATAATCGTGGTAGGGGTTATTGTTGGTTGATTCGGACATTTTGACGATATCCGAGTTAGTTTGGTTGAGCTGCTTGATAAGTTCGTTTATTTCCTTCAGTTGCGAATTGAATATCCTTGCCTTGTTGTTAAAGCCGTCTATCTTCTCATTTTTGCCGTTGGTTGCCGAGGCTTTGGCCGTGTCGAGCGGCTCGGAAGCATAAGGACTAAGGTTAGCTATCGTCGTAATTACCGGTGTTAACGAGCCTGTCGTATCCTTGTCGTTCAGCTTAACCAGGTCGAGTTGGGTGGGGTTTGGATTGTAATCCACCAATTGCCCGTATTCCCCCAAAATGGCTTTCACCAACCGTTTTTGGTTTTGATAGGCATCTTCTACCAGTTTCTCTTTCACGCTGTTTTTAAAGCCATTAAAAAGCAGGGCGGTGAAGTCATAGGCCTTGGTGCGGATCACGGAGTTTTGCACCGAAAAGTAATTGCTCAGCGTTTTGTTTTTGGTGTACAGCGTCCCCAGATTGGTGCTGAATAACGAAAAATTGGCGTTACCCGCCTGCAGGCCAACATCGGCGTCGTTGCCGTAGGTGTAAAATTGCTTTCCCGAAATTTCCAGGTCGTCAACCTGCTCATAAGATGATAAAAAATACAATCGGTAGCGCTGGTACTCCTGGTCGGGGTTGTCTATTTGTTCATAACAATTTTGCAGGAACGACTCAAAGGATTTATCGGTAATGATCTGGTAAATATTGGCGTTAGCGCTTGGTTTCCATCGCAACAGCGACAGCTTAGCCTTAAATTCCAGTTCCTCCGCATTATCCACTTTCAGCGAATCGAACAGTTTGGCGATGAACGACACCCCCACGCCGGCCTGCATCTGCCGGTTATTGTTTACCAGCGCATAAACGCTGTCCTGTATGGTAAAGTAGTTTTCGGTGTTGTTCCAAAATGAGGGTTCCAGCGGCGGAAGGAGCAGCCGGTTGGTCTTGGTATCCACGAAAAGGAAGGTCCCCAGGGGATAAACGTTCTGAAAATTGTTCTCCAGCAGCGACAGGCTGCTCATTGATGTAGAATCCAGCTTCATCAAAAAATTCAGCACCTTGTTATGTTCCAGCTGGAGGCTTAAGCCCTCCATCGACTCAAAATTTGAGCTTTCCTTTTCGGGGATGATGATCGGGATGTAATAAACTTCGTCTTTTTGTTTGCTCAGCAGGTCATAGTCGCGCCGGATGATGACGGACGTCTGGTCTTCGGCATCCTGCCCGTAAAAAGATACGGTGTCGCCTTTACCTACGGAAACACCCTTTAACTTTTCTTCGCCCGGCGCAAGCTTTACGAAGGTGCGCAATTTAAAAACACCCGATTTTTTACTGATCTTGTAAAATACGGTTACGACGTTTTTGGTGTTATTTTTTACGCGGAACTTAAAATCTTCGGCGTGCGCCAAAAACGGAAACAAAGCCAGCAAAAAGATTACTCCAGCCGGCCTGACCTGGAATTTATTCTTAAAGCGATAAAAAAAATTGGCGGATTTTTCAGAAAAATGAGATGAACAAAACATAGTTGGAAAGATAGATACCGCGGGGATTTATGGTGATCTCACCCGCTTATAAAAGCTCAACAGTGTTTGCGCTTTTATGTTTATAACAGCTTTTTATAAATTTTATTTCAGTTTAACTTTTTTGTTACGAAAGGTGTCTGAACCACTGATTTAGTTGATTACACTGATTTCACAGAAAGGATTAAATTGCGTTTGAGCATACGGCACTGAAACAAAATAATCGGAATGACTCCCATCATGTCAACGGTGTCCTTAGTCTTTCCTCCTCTTCCGACTTAAGACTCTCCCGATCGCAATCGGGACGACTTTCGACTTATAGCAGTCAATTCCGCTCGATCAGCTTGTACCGGCCGCTTTTGATCATCCGCTGCTCTTCGGCGCTGAATTCCTCCCGGCCGCCGAAATCCTGCACCCAATAGGTGTTGTTTTCGGCTATGCCAATTTCCTTAAACGCGGGGTTCATCAGGTTTTTGCAATGACCGGGGCTATGAAACCAGCCCTGCATCACTTCGGCAATGGTCTCAGGGCCGAATGCAATGTTTTCTCCAATTTGATAGCTTCTAAAGCCTTTATAGGTATAGCCGGCCATCCGGATCCGATCCTGCATGGTGCGGCCGTCAAGGCTGGTATGGCTGAAATAATTTTGCACAGCCATGTCAGTCGCGTGACCGATCGCCGAGACCTCTAACTGTTCATTCCAAACAAGGGGTGGGGCAGGGGGCATATACACTGTTCCGCAATTGCAGCCCCGGACCCGCACGCGGTTAATATTTTCCAAAAAAGCCCGCCTGAACTGCGGCGTGCTTACCGTTTGCTGGCAATAAGCACCCAGACCATAAAATAAACCTATAACAAGTATAAATGTGCTCAATAATCTTTTCATACGGTGTATGACAATTAAAAGCCTGATCAGTTTAATACCATTTATTAACCAATGGTTTATTACGAATGCATGACGATTATATTATTTCGATCTGTGTCTTTTCCTGCGGATAACCGCCACAACCTTAACGCGTTTTTCTTTGCTGGAAAGAAAAACCGCCGCAATCATCAGTACGATGACGGAAAGTAAGATTACAATGAAGCTGTTTTTGCGGGCGAGCTGGTTTTTGAGTTTTTCCGTAAGCTGGCTAAGAAAAGTTTTTTTTTGATTAATGCGTCCTGGCGTTTCTTTAGCGCCGCCGCTTTGGCGAGTTCGGCTTCTTCGGCTTTACGGATGCTGTCGAGCAGGTCATCGCGTTTTTTTAGCACCATAGCTTCTTTCGGATAGTTCTGCATCACACTGTATAAATATGCAAAGTTCTTCAGCACCAGCAATTGGGTTTGCGGCTTGTGCGTAACGATGGACATCTGTAATGCCTTGTCCAGGTCACTCATCGCGAGTGTATAGTCCTTGATTTCACTCTTTATAGCAGCCAGCGCTATAAGCGTCGAGATGATATTTGCCGTATCAGCCTGGTAACGGGCCAAAGTGTTGGCCTGTAAAATGAACCATTTGGCCTCGGTGTACTTTCTTTCGGCATTATACGCGGTCGACAAGTTGGTATAGCTTTCACGCAAACCTGTGCTGTCATCAAAGGCATTGTATTCATGCAGGCCTTTCAGCGAATAACTGATAGCAGCATTTTCATAGATCAGCCGTTTTTTTTCATCCGCAAGACTGTCGTTATCCATGCTCAAATATTTCAAAGCTATTCTGCTGAATAGAAAGCCTCTAAGCGTGTCGATAGTGGTTTGACCCAAAGCCAATTTAAGACTGTCAAGATCATCGATTTTAGCTAAGCCAGCCAGCTTAACCTGTTCATTGCGCAATATTATCTTCCTGATTTGGATTTGCCGGGCAATTTCTGCCAATACAGTTTGCTTCAGGCTGTCGAGCTCCAACCCGGAGTTTAAACGGCGAAAGCCAGGAAAATAATCCACATAAACAAAAGGGGCTTCTTTTTTTACAGGTTCAATTGGCTTTAGGTTAGGATCGACAACTGCCGCACTATCGGTGTGAGCAGTTTCGTTAGCGCTATCTGCCCTCGCAGCCGCCAGCATTTTAAGTGAATCGCGGGTTATTGCCGATATTTTGGAGGTATCAACAGATTGAGCGGCAGCCGATAGCTTTAAACCAAATAATAAAATAATTATTGTAAAAACTACTTTCATATGCTATCCAGCGAGGGGTTCAATTCAGTTGCAATCGGGCAAATATTATGCCCTTTAATCAGGATCCGCTGTTCTTTCTACAAATTTGCTCATAAAAACTTCTGTTTCAATGGTATTTTTGAAATAAATTACCAATGGTGAATTATTAACACCTGTTTACAACTAAGCAAAAGTGTAGAAAAAATGGTCCGAAACCCGTTAGGATCGTAATCAGGCAATGAAATATGGGCTATTTAATCGCGTTTTCGTACTTTTCGGTGAAAGTCCTGAAACGCCGGGCATACCTGATCAGGAGGTTAAACAGCCCTATGCCGGCGCCGGCGCAAACGATCCCGGCCAGCACATCTAAAATATAGTGGTGACCGGCGTAAACAGCTGTAAACCAAATTCCAATCATTACGATGCCAAAGAAAATATTCATCAGGCCCAGGCGGTTTTTCAAGCCATAGTACAATACGATCACCGGGTACGAGGAATGCAGCGAGGGCATCGCAGCGAAAACGTTCGAGCCTTTCGAATAGATCGACTTAAATATACCGGCATGGAAATAGTTATCGAATTTAACAAGCCCTGCGGTATTGCCGCGCGTTGCGGCATCAAAAACAAAACCGTGGTATTGCACATACCAGGGTGGGGCTGCCGGATAGAGGTAGTAAACAATGAACCCTAAAAAATTGACCAGGACGAAAGTGAGCGAGAAATATAAAAACTGCTTCTTGTTGGTGAAAAACAAATAAGCCGCAAAAGCAAGGGGCACAGGTATCCAGCACAGGTAAAAAATGCCGCCCATTATATCCAGGAAAGTGCTTCCATTGGCCCGCCAGTATTCGTTGGGCGTGAGCAATTGCCCGTTGATGTGTAAGCCAAAGATCGATTTTTCACAATCGTACAGGTCGGCAATATGTACAGCGTTAAACTTATAGTTAGGGAAGGCCTTCATATAGTCGAAGATGATCCAGTAAACTACAAATATGGAAAAGCCTAAAATGAATTTTTTAGTGCCGGCCGAAAGGAAGAATAACAGGTTGAAAACAGCCGCCAACTCCACCTGGTCCCATTTAAAGCCCAACAGTTGCCATGACGATAACAGGTAAGCAATTGTAAGAAACAAAACGATAACTACCTGTTTTACAGTAGTATTTGAACCACCACTTGAAGCGGAGCCCATGTTATTTTTTTTCAAAATCGGAGCGGAATACCTTGTCCCAAAGTGGCGAGCTTACGCCGTAACCCTTTTCAGGGTCCTGGTAATGGTGCAGCATGTGATGTTGCTTTATTTTTTTCCAGATGTTGCCCTTAAAGTTGAAATGATGAATGGCGTAATGGGATATGTCATAAAACAAGTAACCCAGCAAAAAACCGGGGAAAAATCCCCATATGTAATTTAAAGGCAGGATGGCCTGGAATAAAAAATAAAATATAGTAGCCAGTGGGATGCTTACGGATGGCGGGAGTACTAAACGCCTGGCATCACTCGGGTAATCGTGGTGTACGCCATGAAATATGAAATGCATCCTGAGCGCCCAGGGTTTGTCCTTAGGCATATAATGGAATACAAAACGATGCATAATGTACTCCACAAAGGTCCAGATGAATAAGCCGAGGAAAAACAGTTCAAAAAAAGTCAGTACACCGATGTGATATTCAAAATCCTTATAAATACAAAACAAGATTACGGGAACGAAAATATAGAGCGGAACGGTAAAATGCACCTTTGATAAACTTTCAAGGAGGTTGTTTTTAAACATCCTCACCGATTCCTGCGAGTTCGATACGTATTTCTTCTTCATGGCCGTCCAGGGTTAAAAATGCATGCTGATTTCTGCGCCTGTCAATAAATTTATATAAGTACGTTATTAAAATTGAAACAGTTCATCAATTTTAATAAACATTTCGTTAACAAAAAATGCTCCCGGTAAATTGTTGCGAATATACGACATTTCTTGTGCGATGTAAACCGTTAAAAACAGATTGAGCTGTTAAAGTGCCCCGGCCGGCTACTTCCTGTTTTGCTCCAGCAGGGCTTTTTTGGCATCCAACAACCTGTTGAACGCGGTGATATTGGTGAGCACAGCCACAATAGCGATAGGAATTGTAAATATCGACATGGTTTCGAACACATGGAATTTGATACCCGGAACGTATAATTTATAATCGCCGCCAATGTATGACGAAGCAATCCCGCAGGCAAGCGCACAAACGCCAATGGTTACCACCCGCTCCGGCCGCTGCATCAGACCGCCTTTGCACTCAATACCAAGCCCTTCGGCACGCGCCCTCACGTAGCTTACCATCATCGAGCCGATCAGTGCGATAAAGGCAAAAAGGGAACTTAAAAAATAATGGTGGCCTACCAGGTAATAGCAGATGCCCAAAAACATGATCAGTTCGCTATAACGGTCGAGCACTGAATCGTATAGGGCGCCAAATGTGGACTTCATATTCCCCAAACGCGCCACCTGTCCATCCAGCATGTCAAATAAGCCACCGAACAAGATCAAGGCGCCTGCCCAACCCACATAGGATAAGTCGCCGCGGTTGCCTTCTTCGGCGCCCAGTATGAAGATAACAGCAACGCCAACATTCAATACAAATCCTATAGTGGTGACTGCGTTGGGCGTAAGGCCTAACTTAATAAACACCTTTACAACAGGGTCAATTACCCTGTAAATACCAAGCTGAAGGTTGGTGCGTAAAGATGTTTGCTGCGCCACGTTTTTTTTTGCTGTTATCAAAATATTAAAAGCTAAGTTGAACCAGTGTGCGTATACCCCATCGCGCCACATCAGGGTGGTCGAGATAAGTGAACCGGTGAACCAGGTCAACCCGCACAAATTTAAAAATGTTTTCGATACCTACACTTGCTTCTGTATAAGGAGTGCTGCCCAGTCCATAAGTAATCGGTTGCCCGTTCGAGGCGATCGGCAGCTGGTAAAGCGAGGGATGGAGCGCCGGGTTATTCTCGTTGCTCAAACCGCCCCATATCGCCTTAAATGATGCCGTTTCGCGCCATTTTAATTTTTTAAACAATGGTATTTTGTTAAAGAAAAACCCCTGGAAATGCTGGTCGATGCTGATGCTTTCATAATGATCAGATACAAATTCAAGAAAATTCATTAAATTGTAGGAGTAGATCTGGTAGGAGTAAGTCTGGTTGGCATGGAAAATATCCAAAAGAGGGTAGGGTACCTGGCCGAATAAGTGCCCGGCGTCACCCGTGACATCGGCATACCCCAAAAACGAAAAATAAAAACGCTTGTCGATGCGGGCTTCGAGTTTTTCCCAGCTGTATTGTCCCCCTAAAACGTTAGAAAGGCCCTGGTCGAAATTCAGGTAAAATATCGGTGATTTACTCGGCACCGGGTAACGGTATATTTTCCCCTGGTAAAATTGTTCGTTGGGCGCGTAACGTAAGTCCACTGAAAGATCCGTGGACAACAAATTGTGTATATTTTGCAACTGCCCGTTGCTGTTGTAGTCCTGGAAATAAAGTGAACCGGTGGGGGATTCGTTCTGCGTTTGAAAGGCTATACTATATGAAAAGTGATTTTCGTATTCGTGTACGTAGTTGAGCCTGTAGTTGAGGTCGTAAACATACTTGGTATTATTCCCCCGCTTAAACGACAGCAATACGTTGTCCTCGTCAACAAACTGGAAATTTTCCCCCGGGATAAACGTATCATATTGCACATTAAACCTGATGTAGTTTTGGGGGAACTGGTAAATGGATTTGTCGTTCAGTGAATAGGTCGCGCTTTGAAAACCCTTGAACTTTTTATCGGTGGTGCCATATGCGATATAGTTTTCAAAGTAATATCGCTTGCTCAGATCGGGCGTGGTGCGGCCGCCGAACCTTAGCTTTGCCCCTTCAACAGGATTAAAACTGTAAAAAGCATTCGAAGGGCCTATTTCAAACCAGCCTTCGTTTTTATACCCTGCCAGGATAAACGTCGCCCAATCCAGGGTGCGTTGAAAGGACTTCATTTTACTGAGGCTGTCAACGTTCTTATAGGTTCTTGCCTCGGCTGTGGTAAGCGTATCCAGGCGGTTCTGCTTCCAAAACTGGTCATCGCGTTGCTTTGCATCGTCGGGAACCATGAATTCGTTATGCTGATAGGTGGTGTCAGGGCGTTGCTTGTTCACCTCATACTTACCGTAAACGACTTCTCTGAGCCCGAACATGCCTTTTTTGCTGCTGGCCCTGCCGGCAAAATTGGCAAACACGATACTTTTACTCAAGTGGTAGCGCCCGTCGGGATTTTGCTCAAACTCCTGGCGCACCTGCAGATTGTTAACAAAATTAACGTTGATATGCTTGTTTACCGTCAGCTGATCTCCCTCCACCGCGTAGTTGCCGTCAAGTGAAATATATAATTTGCCTTCAAGCAGCTGGTCAGTCGTGTTGCGGGGGGTAAAGCTTAGTTCGACGAACTTCTTGTTGGCAACGGTTACGGTGTCCGTTATAAAGTATTTATAAAAACTGGGCGCTGTTCCGGTAATCGGGCTTAAAAAGTTGGTGCCTACCAGGAATATGTTATTATCGTAAATATCGACCTTTGCAATTATATATTTAAAGTATACGTCGAGGCCCTGGGCGTCTATAGCGCCGCCAAAGTTTACGGTTTTTTGGCCGAGTGTCTTCGTCTTTTCTTTTTCGGGATTCTTGCGGTAGTAATATTGCGAAACTTTTTCATTCACAAAAAACGGCAGGAGCGACTCCCCCGGGAAAGAGGTGCTGTCGCGGTTATCGAACATGAATTTGTAAGGCTTCAGCAGTTTTTTATCGCCTGCGTTGGCCGCAACGTTCACCAGGGAAAACTGCATTTTGTCGTACTCCTCATACTCTACATAATCGTAGTTTTCGGGCCGGTTTTTCTCCTTGTTGTCAATCACCTGGCGGATCAATTCAACAGCAGGGTTATTTTTATTGCGGTATTTTGGTTTTTTACCCGACTTTACAACCACCTCCTGCAACTGGCTGGTAACCGGAACCAGTCTCACGTTAATAACTTGGGTAACACCCGGTTTAACGGGATATAGGGCAGTCTTATAGCCGACGAATGAAACCCGGAGCTGCGTAACCTGCAGGCGGACGTTCAAGGAATATTTACCATTTATGTCGGTGGTTTTGCCAATCGTAGTGCCTGAAAATGCAACTACAACGAACGGAAGCGGTTTTTTGTTGGAAGCATCGGTTACGGTACCGGTTACAATTGTATTCTGCGCCAGCACGACTGAAGAAAAAAATAATAGAAAGCTAAACAGGCTAAGCCGTCGACAAATCAATTTAAATTCCATTTAAGCGCGGCAAGTACAATTTTTCATCAATCGTTAGCAACATTAGTATCAGCAAATAGGGGTATAAATTGTTTTAAAGTCTGTATCAGACTAATAAAACTGCCTTTTGTAAAAGCAAGGCACTCAATTTTGTTGGTATTTGAACATAAAGCGCTGTAAATCAACTAAAAAATAATTTCTATTTACTGTTTTAGTCTTGTTTAAACAGGGCTCAAAGCTAAAAAAAAACCAATTGGCTAATGTGGTCAAAAAGTCAAAAATCCCAACAAACCAGTTAAAACATTAAAACGACATTAAAATCAAAACAACTTAAACCAAACAACGGCCTGCAGTAGTATATTAGTATAGACACCTGCGAGCACATCATCGAACATTATTCCCCAGCCTTTTGGCCACAGCTCCAACCGGCTGATGTATAGCGGCTTAACGATGTCGAACAATCTGAATAAAATAAATGCAATTAACAAATATTTAACACTTACCGGTAAAAAAAGAAGTCCCGCACACATGCCGGAAACTTCGTCGATAACAACCTTTGACGGGTCCTTACCCCATATAGTTTCTACAACCGAGGAGGACCAGACCCCGGCCAGGGTTATTACAATTGTGACAACGATCGATAACGCAGCGGGGGGGGAGCCGCCCGACCATGCCATGTACCAGCAAATACAGCAAAAGGCGGCAGCTATAGTGCCGCCGCCTTTGATGTAGCCTATCCCGAAGACGGACGAAAATATCTTATGAAAAAGCATTTTTATTTACGCGTTCGTTTCAAGAGCCCTTCTGTATAATTTAATGCTTTAAAGTTTTACCACAGAGCTCACGGAGGAGGCACCGAGGCCACAGAGTCTTAATAGTTTGTCCATTTCTTCCCTGTGTTCTCCGTGCATTCTCAGCGCTCTCCTATGTTTGGGTCAGAATGACACTAAAGCTAAAGAAAAACACTCCTCCCCTAAATTTAGGGGAGCTTAGGAGGGGTAAAGGGACAAAAGCCCCTGTGTTCTCCGTGCATTCTCAGCGCTCTCCGTGGTTAAAAATTAAATTGATTTTGAAACCGTTATTTTAGCCGAAACCTCCCTCGCAGCTTCTTCCGGTCCCGATAGCTATCGGGACCGCCTTCCGCATTCCTTCCATCTTCCGGACTTCCCGACTTCCACCTAAATATTACAATGCATCCACCAGTTCCTGGTAGTAATCCAGTCCGAGGTGAGTGATCAGGTCTTCACCCATCAAATGCCTCAGGGTATTCTGGAGTTTGATCAATTGCTTAAAAATGTCGTTTTCAGGACGGAGGCCAGGAGCTGTTTGAGGCGATTTGAGATAGAACGACAGCCATTCCTGTATACCGCTTAAACCGGCCCGTTTAGCAAGATCCGAAAACAGGGCAAGGTCAAGGGCTATAGGCGCTGCCAAAATGGAATCCCGGCAAAGGAAGTTGATCTTGATCTGCATTTTATAACCAAGCCAGCCAAAAATATCAATGTTGTCCCAGCTTTCCTTGTTATCGCCATGCGGCGGATAATAATCGATGCGGATTTTATGATACAGGTCTCCATACAGCTCCGGGTTGGCGTCGGGCCTCAAAATATCTTCCAAAACACCCAATTTAGATACTTCTTTTGTTTTGAAATTGTCGGGGTCGTCAAGCACAAGGCCATCGCGGTTACCCAAAATATTGGTGCTGAACCAGCCCCTAACCCCCAGCGAACGCGCGGCAAGGCCCGGGGCAAGTATAGTTTTCATTAACGTTTGACCGGTTTTAAAATCCTTACCTGCAATTGGCGTGTCGGTTAATTTAGCCAGTTCTATCATCGCCGGAATATCAACCGTAAGATTCGGCGCGCCATTTGCAAACGGAATGCCCAGTTTTAAAGCTGAATAGGCATAGATCATGCTGGGAGAGATCCGCTTATCATCATCCGCCAGGGCCTGTTCAAATTGTTCGAGGCTTTGATGGATATCCGAAGCCTCATAATAGATCTCCGTTGATCCGCACCAGATCAGTACGATCCTGTCGCAGCCATGTGTCTCCTTAAAGGTTAGGATATCATTCATTACCGCTTGCGCAAGCTCATACCGGGTTCCCGTCTTAATATGGGTTGCAATTAGGTTCTTCGCGTAGTTTTTGTCGAAAGCGGCCTTCATGGGCACCACAACTTCCAGTTCGGCCTTTACCGCATTCAGTAAGCCGGGCTCGAGCACCTTGGCTTTCATCGCGGCTTCGTAAACGTTGTCTGAATAAACGTCCCAGCCGCCAAAAACGATGCTGTTCAGATCTGCCAGCGGAACAAAGTCCTTTACTTTTGGAAACCTGTTTTCCGTCCGTTTGCCCAGGCGGATATTGCCCATTTGCGTTAACGAACCTATTGGCTGCGATAATCCCTTTTTTACCGCCTCAACTCCGGCTATCAGGGTTGTTGCTACGGCGCCTAATCCGGGTATCAGTATACCCAGTTTGCCATCAGCAGGTTGAATAGTAGTCTTCATAATTACAATATATTGTTGTGCAGGCTAAAGCCATTTATTTGTTTTATACCATTTAATTGTTTCGGCGACGCCGGCTGCCAAATCATATTCCGGCGAAAAACCGAGATCGGCTATGGCGGGTTCAATATCACAATCCCAGTTCACAGCCATCAGTTCATTTAGCTTTTCCACGTTCAGCGTTGCTGCTTTATTGCTCAAAGAACTGTATTTTTGGGAAAGGTAGGCTATACTTTTTACAAAGTTTACCGGTAAATGAAATTTTACAGTTTTAACTTCCAGCGCATCTTTGATGTAAGTAGCTAATGCATAACGGTCGTATGCCTTTCCGTCCGACAGCGTATATGTTTTTTGACCCCCGTGATAAAGCGAGTGGACGGCCGCCCTTGCCAGGTCGGTTACATACAAAAAGCTGAATTTTTGATCCATACGGCCGATATAGGGTTCAATACCCCTGGCGACCTGTTTAAAAAAAATAAAAATATCCTTATCCCGCGGCCCATACACGCCTGTCGGCCTTAAAATGGTATAATTTAAGCCACGGATCGCTTTAAGCTCATCTTCGGCCTTTAGTTTGCTTTTACCATAAGCTGTTACGGGGTGGGGGATGGTGTGCCCGTCGATAATACTGTCGATGTTGTTAAGCGGCCCTACTGCCGCAAGGCTGCCAATCAACACAAACTTTTTGAGTTTTGTTCCGCTTTCCAGCGCCGCGGCCGCCAGGTTATGGGTGTAGCCGGCATTAATGTCGTTATATTCCTGTTGTGACAGGGCCTTTGTAATGCCCGCTGCATGAATAACATAGTCGTATTTGTTTTTTGCCAGTTCTTCTTTAAGAGCACGGATACTGGTAAAATCGGGAAAAGTGTAGTTAATGTTAAAACCCGACAAATGATCGGTCCTGCTGCTTTTTCTCACCGCAGCGTATACCTCCAGGTTGTTTTTTAAAGCTTCTTCAATTAAATGGTACCCGATAAAACCACTCGCCCCGGTGATCAGTAATCGTTCCTTCATATCTGCTTTTCGTACAGCCGGTACGTTTTGTAAGGATCGCCGTTAATGGCTTTGATGGCTTCGTTGATCAGCGTATTATTCTCAAGTGTCCAACCCGCTTCGGCATTGGTATAGCCCTTTCGCTTGTACTCTTTTATAATAGTAGCGTACAAACAGGCCTCGATGCCCATTTTACGATAACCGTCTATCACGCCCAGGGCGTAAATACGGATGCCTTTTATTTTCTTTTTATTAAACAGCAGCTTTAATATGCCGGTTGGCAGCAGCCGGCCTCTTTTAATGGTTTTGAATATCTCATTATAATTGGGCAGGGCTATCCCAAAGCCTACCAGCTTTCCCTCGTGTTCGGCAACAAGTGCGAAATCCGTATCCAAAATCAGCTTAAGGTCCTTGGCTAAGTAGTCGAATTCATCATCGGTTAACGGCACGAAACCTGTATTTTGATCCCAGGCCGAATTGTAAACCTCGCGCAGCCTGGCCGCTTCTTCCTTAAATTTTTTAAGGTTTACCTTACGGATAACTACGCCACTCCGCTTTAACCGCTCCAATAACCTGTCGAGCAGTTTCACCGAGCGGTCGCTGTAGCTTTCTCCTTCCCAGTGCCAGGCGATCATGTCTATCTGCTTTTTGAAGCCAGCATTTTCAATTAAATCGATGTAGTAGGGGTAATTGTAGGTCATCATCAACACTGGCGGACTATCAAATCCTTTGACCAGCAGGCCGCAGGCTTCATTGGTTGAGAAATTTACAGGCCCGATAAATTTTTGGTCTACGCCCTTGCCCTTTAGCCATTTGTCGGCCGTATCAAAAAGCATATTGGCTGTTTCCTGGTCGTTGACGCAATCAAAAAATCCCCAAAAGCCATCGTTTACCTTATTAAATTCATTGTGGGCATTGTTCATTATGGCCGCAATCCTGCCTGTTACCTTACCGTCATCATAAGCCAAAAAAGCCTGCAGCGAATTGTGCTTGTGAAAAGGATGGGTAGTTAAAAGGTCTCGTTGGGCAATGAATAATTCTGGAACATAGTTCGGATCGTCCTTATAAAGATCGTGGGGAAAATCAATGAATGCTTCGAGTTCCTTTTTAGTATTGACAGAAATAATTTTTTTCATGAAGTATGGTGCCGTAGATTTAAAAATAGCTAAACAGGACGGGAAAAAGCAATGCCCGTCGTGTTTAGCTATTCTATTTTTTGTTTATAAGTGCGTCCGCCAAAAAGGGGACCGGTTTATATCTTTTCTTTGATGCTGGTGACACCCGCTTCTTTAAAAGCCTTTGCAATTTTGTCAACAGCCTCGTCAATCTGAGCAAAGGTATGCGTGGCCATCAGCGAGAACCGTAATAAAGAAGAATCAGACGGAACTGCCGGAGAAACCACGGGGTTAACGAATATACCGTCATCCTGCAAATACTTGGTCACCTGGAAAGTCTTCATGTTATCGCGGACGTATATTGGCAGTATCGGGCTTTCAGTAGGGCCCAGGTCAAAGCCTTCTTCAAGCAACAATTTCATTGCGTAATTGGTATTGTCCCAAAGCCTTGCGATCCGTTCGGGTTCTGATTGAATAATTTCGAGTGCAGCAATTACAGCGGCAACCGAGGCCGGCGGCATACTCGCGCTAAACATCAAAGCCCGTGCACGGTGCTTTAAAAAATCTATCGTTTCATAATCTGCGGCAATAAAACCACCTAATGAAGCAAGCGACTTGCTGAAAGTTCCCATGATCAGGTCCACATCTTTCGTGAGCCCGAAATGCGAGGCTGTGCCACTTCCGTTATGGCCGATAACACCCAAACTATGCGCATCGTCCACCATAATATTCGCGCCAAATTCGTCAGCTATTTTTGCAATTTCGGGCAGCTTAACGATGTCGCCTTCCATGCTGAATATGCCGTCGACTGCGATAAGTTTGATGGCTTCCTCGGGCAAAATACTTAGTTTGCGACGAAGGTCGTCCATGTCGTTGTGCGAATATTTAATAACTTTCGAGAATGATAGCCTGCTGCCATCAATTAACGAGGCATGGTCATATTCGTCTAATATTAAATAATCATTGCGGCCGGTAATGCTGGAAAGCACACCAAGATTAACCTGGAAACCGGTACTGAATAAAACAGCGGCCTCCTTGTGAACGTAGGCAGCCAGCCTTTCTTCCAGGTCAAGATGAATATTGAGGGTCCCGTTTAAGAATCTCGAACCGGCACAGCCTGTGCCGTATTGGTCGATAGCCTTTTTAGAAGCTTCTTTTATTTTGGGGTGATTTGTTAGCCCTAAATAAGAGTTCGAGCCAAACATTAATACACGTTTGCCATTGATAATAACTTCAGTATCCTGGCCAGACTCAATGGGTCTGAAGTAAGGATACAGGCCCAAATCCCGGACAATTTTTGGATCCTGGAACTGGGCAACTTTCTCTCGTAATTTTTTAACCATGTATTAACACTGCTTAAACTTTTTGTAAAAATAGCATGAATTAGGCTATAACTTGTTATTTGGAGTGTAAATTTTTTGAACAACAACAGGAGTACACCCGCTCCCGTAAGGCAAATTAATTAAATTTTTTAGTTATTTCGCTACAGAAATTTTAATTTTTTTCTGGAAAGCTTCAACAACAACGCCCTTTACTGCTTTTTTGACACCCTTAAGTAAAAATTTTATTTATGGTTCTAATTGAAATTTAAATATAACATATTAGCAGTTGTTAATAAAATTTTTTTCTTAAAAATGTATTTAACAACCGCAACTCTTCCATTTTGCCCTAAGACATAGCGGACACAAAGATGAGGAAAACTTTACACTTTTTTATAGCCATTCTTTTCGCGGCTTCTCCGGGGGTTCTGCTCGCGCAAACCGCCGACACCGCTGTTACCTTGAAAGACTGTGTGACCTACGCGTTAAGGAACCAACCCGCCGTACGCCAGGCAACCATTGACGAGCAAATAAATGAAAAAAACATCAGGATAGGACTGGCCGACTGGCTCCCTCAGGTGAGCAGTGCCGACGTTTACCAGCATTATTTTAAAGGCCTCCCAGCCGCTGCTGAAGCCGATCCTGCCGCATTGGCCTCAGGCGCGGACCTGTCCGAATATTCGGCCCTTGGTTTGCAGCTGAACCAGGTGATTTATGATAACGACGTGATTGAGGCTGCTAAGGCGGCTAAATATTCCCGCCTTTATTATAAGCAAAACACCATCAGCAGCCAGATCAACGTGGTGTCGGATGTCAGCAAGGCATTTTTCGACGTGCTGCTATCACAAAAACAGCTTGACATATTAAATGAGGATGTGGTACGGCTGCAACGAAGCCTGAAAGATGCCTATAGCCGCTACCAGGCGGGTGTGGTTGATAAAACAGACTATAAACAGGCCACCATCTCGTTAAATAATTCGCTGGCCAGCCGCAAGGAAACCGCCGAGGCCATCAACAGCAAACTGGCTTACCTGAAGCAGATCATGGGGATATCGCGGACCCGCAACCTAACGCTGTCCTATGACAGCACACGTTACGAAACTGAATCGACTATCGATACGCTGCAAGCGCTGGATGTCAATAACCGGATAGAATACAAACTACTCGGTACACAAAAGAACCTTGAAAATTTGAACGTAAGCTATTACAAATGGGGGTTCCTGCCCTCATTGTCGGCCCAGGGCAACTACACATGGTATTTTCTCGGTAATAACATTTCTACCTTATATAATTCATCAATCCCAAATGCTTATGCCGGGTTGTCGCTCAATATACCGATTTTTACAGGTACCAAACGCCTGCAAAACCTGAGCAAGGCCCGTTTACAAGTTGACCGGACAGACCTTGATATTGAAAATACCGAAAATACCATCAACACCGAATATGTACAGGCGCTGGCGGCTTACAAGAGTAATTATACCAACTGGCGCCTGCTGAAAGAAAACGTAGGCCTGGCCAAAGATGTGTACAAGGTGGTTAGCTTTCAATACCGCGAGGGTATAAAAACCTACCTCGATGTGATTGTAGCGCAGTCGGATCTCCGCACTGCTGAATTGAATTACTATAATGCGCTCTTTCAATTGCTTTCGAGCAAGATCGACCTTGAAAAAGCGCTTGGAACATTAAACGTCCCCTAAATCAGACTATGAGAGCAAGAAATATATTTCTTTCCGGCCCGCTGTTGTTATTAGTCGCTGCATCATGCCATCAACAGCCAAAAACGCCTGTCGCCCTGCCGCCGACGCCGGTGAGCGTTGCCACTGCTAAGGTAGCCGAGGCTATTTACTACGACCAATACCAGGGGACGGTAGTAGCGGTCAACACGACAGAGCTGCGGAGCGAAGTGGCTGGTTTTATTACGGGCATATTTTTTAAGGACGGTGATGTAGTCTCCCAGGGCAAAGAGCTTTACGAAATTGACCGCCGCAAGTACGAGGCCGCTTACCAGCAGGCCGAGGCGAACCTCCAAAGCGCCAATGCAAATCTTGTCAAGGCCCAGAAAGACATCGACAGGTATACCATGCTGTTGCAAAACGACGCAGTTGCCCGCCAGACTGTTGACCAGGCCCAGGCCGATTACGAGAGCAGTAAAGCCCAGGTAGCCGTCGCTAAAGCTGCTATACTGTCGGCTAAGACTGATCTTTCCTATTCGATAATCACCGCGCCTTTTACCGGCCGGATCGGCATTTCGCAGGTGCGGATGGGCGCCCAGGTAACACCAGGCACCACGCTTTTGAACACGATATCAAGTGAGCATCCGATAGGCGTTGACGTGGTGATCAATGAAGAGGATATCAACCGGTTTTATAAACTCCAGCAGCACAACACCGACTCCACCTTCAGGCTGCAGTTGCCTGATGGCGCGGAATATAGCCAGCACGGCAAGGTGCTGGCAATTGACAGGGGAGTAGCCAGCGGCACGGGAACTATTAAAGTACGCATACAATTTGAAAATGATAACGACCAGTTAAAGGACGGGATGAGCTGCGTACTGGAAGTTTTAAACAGCGAATCGGGGCAACGGGTGCAAATACCTGCTAAAGCGGTCACCGAGCAGATGGGTGAGTTTTTTGTGTTTGTTTCGCTGGATACGATCGCCAAACAGCATAAAGTAAAATTAGGCCCGCGCATAGGGACAAATGTAGTGGTGATGTCGGGGATCGAGGCAGGCGATAAAGTTATCACGGATGGTTTTCAGCGTTTGCGCGACGGTGGTAAGATAACTCTGGGCAACCCTGCGGCAACTGCGGGTAATGGGGAAAAAAGCACACCGCCGGCAGGTGTACAGGCAAAAACGCGGCCTGCACAGCCTAAGTAAAAGCGAATTTTCAGAACAGACAACAGTATGATCGCAGATACCTTTATACGAAGACCGGTTACGGCAATAGTCATCTCCGTCGTAATTGTGGTGGTTGGGATTCTCTCTATCACCAACCTGCCAATTGGCCAATATCCCGAAATCACGCCGCCGACGGTACAAATAACCGGCTCATACGTCGGCGCCGACGCCGTAACGGTCGAGCAAACCGTGGCAACGCCGATAGAGGTACAGGTTAACGGTACACCCGGGATGACCTACCTGCAAAGTAACAGCACCAGCAACGGCCAGATGACCATGACCGCCAACTTCGAGGTGGGAACCGACATCAATATCGCTGCCCTGGATGTGCAAAACCGTGTCGGGATAGCCACCCCCGCTCTTCCCCAGGACGTGCAGCGTTTGGGTATTATCGTACGCAAGCGTAACCCAAGTATATTGATGCTGGTGGCAATGTTTTCTCCAAAGGGGACGCACGATGTCACCTTCATGGATAACTACACCAATATTTTTGTAAAGGATGCCATTACACGCACAAAAGGGGTAGGCGACGTGTTTACCCGTGCCGACGACTTCAGTATGCGTATCTGGCTAAAACCAGATAAGCTCGCTGCCTTTGGGATGACTGCTGCCGACGTTGTGAATGCACTGAACCAACAAAATGCCCAGGTAGCAGCCGGCGTGGTCGGCGTACCTCCCCAGGAAAAAGCCCAGGCATTTGAATATTCGGTGCTGGTACAAGGGCGTCTGTCCACACCGCAGGAGTTTGCCAATGTGATCGTTAAAACCACCCCAAACAATGGTGCGGTTGTTCACCTGAAAGATGTGGCACGGGTTGAGCTCGGAAAATTCAACTACTCCGGAAACTCTTTTGTAGATGGCAAAAGGGCCTCGTACCTGCTTGTTTACCAGGCGCCTAACAGCAATGCCCTTGAAACCGCCGAAAACGTTTACGCCACCATGGACGACCTGAAAAAATCGTTTCCGGCAGATGTCGACTATGTAGTTCCGTTTGAGTCAATCACCGTAGTAAAAGTTTCCGTAAGCGAGGTGGTTAAAACCCTGCTCATCGCCCTGGTGCTGGTTATTGTGGTTGTATTCCTGTTCCTGCAAAGCTGGCGCACGACCTTGATCCCGGTGCTGGCGATACCCGTCTCTATAATCGGCACATTTATATTTTTTATTCCGCTTCACTTTACCATCAACACACTTACGCTATTCGGCTTTGTGCTGGCCATCGGTATCGTGGTTGACGACGCCATTGTGGTGGTGGAAGCCGTGCAGCATTATATGGATGAGAGCGGAATGTCTCCCAAAGAAGCGACCATTCATGCCATGGCCGATATTTCGGCGCCTGTAATTGCCATCGCACTTATCCTGGCTGCCGTTTTCGTGCCGGTGGGATTTATCCCGGGAATTGTTGGACGCCTGTACCAGCAGTTTGCCATCACCATTGCCATCTCTGTACTTATATCGGCTTTTGTGGCCTTGTCGCTAACCCCTGCGCTTTGCACCCTTATTTTAAGACGCCATAAAATTGATGCAAAATCAAGGGGCCTTAATTGGTTCTTTTTTAGATTTAACGAGTGGTTCGGGCGCTTTACATCAAGATACACAAAAGGAGTTGACAGGAGCATAAAAGGATTTCCGCTCATTATTGTGATACTGGTATGCGTAATTGTAGGTACTGCTTTTCTATTTAAAAACAAGCCGACCGGTTTTATCCCGCTGGAGGATGACGGGCGTATCTATGTGACCTACGATTTACCCGAAGCGTCCTCAACACAAAGAACGGTGGCTGTACTGCACCAGATGATGAGCCAGCTTGACAGTATCCCCGGCATTTTACATTATGCGGCATTAGGTGGTTTAAACGCGGTAAGCTTTGCCAGTAAGTCCAACAGTGCCACCATCTTTGTCCAGCTAAAACAATGGGACGAGCGCACCACCCCCGACCTGCAGATAGGGGCTATCATAGCCAATATTCAAAAAAGGCTGGCCCGGTTTAAAGAAGCCAGTGTGGTAGCAATCCAACCGCCCGCTATACCTGGTTTGGGCAGCACCGGCGGTTTCTCCTTTATCCTCGAACAGAAGCAAGCCGGCGGCGATCTGAACGCATTTCAAAAAACGCTGCGGACATTTTTAGACACCATCAATAAACGTCCCGAAATATCGAGGGCATTCTCCTTTTTTACCGCAAGCACCCCCGCCTACCAGCTAACGGTAGACAGGGAAAAAGCGGAAAAGCTGGGCATTGCTGTCAGCGACATCAATGCGGCCTTGCAAACCTACATGGGCAGTACCTATGTAAACGATCTGACCCTTTACGGCCGTACCTTCCACGTGCTGGCGCAAGCTGATACCAATTACCGTACACAGATCCAGGATATCGGCCAGTATTATGTGCGTAACCAGGCAGGGATGATGGTTCCGCTTAGTGTGCTTACCTCGTACAAGCTTATAGAAAATGCGCCGCTCATTTCCCATTACAACCTGTTCAGGTCTGCGGAAATCGACGGCGGTACCAAACCGGGTTATAGCAGCGGCGACGCTTTAACCGCCTTAAAGGAAGTAGCCGATGGTACATTACCGCAGGGCTTCGGCTACGAGTTTTCGGGCCTTAGCCGCGAAGAAATTTTGTCCGGATCCAAGTCTGTTTACATCTTCATGCTGTCCATTGGATTTGTGTTCCTTTTCCTCGCTGCATTGTACGAAAGCTGGTCGGTGCCGTTTTCGGTGCTGCTGGCCGTGCCCCTGGGAGCCTTCGGCGCCATCCTGTTCCTTAGCTTCAACACCACTATAGCCAATAACATCTACGCCCAGATCGGCCTGATAACGCTCATCGGTTTAGCAGCCAAGAATGCGATCCTGATCGTAGAGTTTGCCAAAGAACGGGTGGACAGGGGTATGGAACTCGAAAAAGCGGTATTAGATGCAGTGCGGATACGTTTACGACCCATATTGATGACCTCCCTTGCGTTTATTTTCGGCGTAATGCCGCTGGTGGTTGCTACTGGCGCGGGTGCCCAGGCAAGGAAAACCATCGGCCTTACAGTTATGGGCGGTATGCTCGCAGCAACATCCCTGGCCATATTTATCGTGCCGGTGCTGTTTTATGTCATCACCCGCATTGCCTATGGCAAAGAAAAACTGGCAGAGATGCAGAAGAACTACAAACCCGAGGTGGGGGATGGGCCGGAGGTCTGACGAGGGGAGGAGTGGCGGAAGCAGTGGCAGTAGCAGTAGGATTCATGGTTGTCGGAGGAAGTGCAAAGCTCAAGGACCAAAGCGAAAAGCGACAGAAGTGTTCATGTGAGGAAGACTTACGAAGTTTTAGAAACTTCGTAAGTCTCGCGGGGAAAGACCATGTTCCTTTTACTACATGTCATCTAAATAAACGGTGGCTCCCGGTTCGGTCTGCGGCGAATCATCCTGGCCATCCTAAAATCCTAAAAATCATAGTTCAGACAATAAGCATACCCCACCCACTCCCCATGATGCGAAAGGGAAATCGGCACATCTAACTCCTTGCCCTCGCAAAGTACTATCGGAGCCCCACCCTCATTTTTACCAATAACCAGGTCGCTTAAGCCCAAAGCCAACTGCAAGCTGCCAACTGCAAACTCCCGCACCAAAGCGGACTGGTGGGCATAAGTCTTATCCGGCGTCCATTTCAAGCCCCAATGGATACCATCAAAGTTTTGTGAATGATTCACCACGGAAACGATTAACTCGTTGTAAAAAAGCGTGCGGTAAAAAAGGGTAATACCTTCAAAAACAATGGAGCCGCTGATGGGAGCCAGCGATGCAAACCCGCAACCGGTTAATTCTTCCATGCCGATAGGAGTCCGCGCAAAACCAGGCGGAAAACCAACTGATTGAACTTCAAACTTTACAGGTATAAATAAGGTAGTGGGATCCAGCCGCCGAAGGTATTTATAAGCCGACTCTTTTACCGACCATAGCAGCCACACATGCTCCACAAAAGGCAGCACGGCCGGATCGAGCGTAGTAAAGAGCATTTCTTCCGCCGGGCGGAGTATCTTGGCATAAAATTCCGGGCTTTTGCTGCGGGTAACGTTAACGGCTTCGAGCGAAACAATATCGTTCCCGGCGCTGGTCATCCCCGCGTGTTGATTTTTTCGCCGATCACATCAATACAGGTACCCACATTGATCATTTTGTCCGCCGAATCGTAATCGATCTCGATGTTGTATTTGGCTTCCGCATCAATAATGATGTCAACCAGGTTCGCCGAGTTGATCTTCAGGTCTTTTATAAGGTCGGTATCTTCGTTAATGCCGGCCAGGAGTTCTTTATTGGCTGTGTAGGGGGCTATAACCTTTTTAAGTTCAGATAAAATTTCTTGCCTCGTCATTTAGTCATTATATTTTGAAATTATTAAACAGGAATTTACATCCCCGAAGCCAAAATTCGCTTTGGCTACAATATTAACGTCTTTTTTTGTCATTTGGACCGGAACGTTATCGATGCCGGCTATTTCTGTTATTTCAGGGTTCGGATCGTCCAGGTTGATGTTAGCATGAACAAAGCCATGCACGATTTGCAATATTGATGCCACAGTTTCAATCGAACCCGCCGCACTAAGGCAATGCCCGATCATGGATTTCAGCGAGTTAACCATCGGGAACCCGTTGCCCCGGCGGTTAAGCGCGTCGCTCCAGTTCTGTATTTCCTGTTTATCTGCAAACGTAGCCGTCAAATGCCCGCTGATAAGGTCCACCTTGGCGCCGTCAACACCCGAAGTTTCCAGCGCCTGTTGAATACAGCGCGTAACACCTACAGGATTTGCCGCGGTCATGGTGCCGCCGCCGCGTTGTCCGCCGTCATTCGTCGATCCGCCCAAAACTTCTGCATATATCCTCGCGTTCCTGGCCAGGGCAAAATCCAGGTCTTCCAGCACCAGCGCCGCTGCCCCCGAACCAGGGACAAAACCACCCGCTGTCAGGCTCATTGGCCGCGAAGCTTTTTCAGGTTCATCGTTAAATTTCCGCGATAATACCCGCATCGAGTCGAATGCACCGTACACATAAGTATCCACATGTTCGGCGCTCCCGGTCAGTATCCGCTTAGCATAACCGTCTTTAATATATTCATAAGCCATTAAAATAGCCTGGGTACCGGTTGCGCAGGCAGCTGAATTGGTGATCACCCTATTCCCCAAACCCAGCCTCCCCGAAATATACGAAGTAACGCCGCTGTTCATGGCCTGCTCAACCACCCTCGATCCTAATTTTCTTACTTCCTTATTGTCTACCCGGGTTATCACGTTCTTCATCGCTTCCGTGTCCGAAGTGCTGTTACCAAAAACACAGCCGGTTTCCCAACGGGTTTCATCCGTATCATAGGGCATGCCCGAATCGGCCCAGGCATCCAGCGCTGCAACAAGCCCGTAGGCTATGTTCGTCGCCTTAAGCCCATGAAGCGTAACTTCCGAGATGTAGTTGGCCAGTTTGTCCCATTTAAAGTCGGGCAGGCCGGCAACCTGGCAGCCGAAGTTCAGGTCACGGTAGTGCGGCACGAATTTAATTCCTGAAATCCCGGTCTGCAGCGCGTTCAAAAAGGCGGGGATACCGATCCCGTTTGGTGCAACCACACCCATCCCCGTTACTACCACCCGCCGGCTCATCTCTTGATCTCCTTTATGATGCCCGAAACCATCCCTTTTGCTACGATGTCTTTCGACTCATCCAGCATCTCGATATAGCATTTGAGCTTTCCAAAACGGAAGTATTGCTTTTTGGAGATCACTGTAACCTTTTGATCGGGCAGCACCATTTTGTGAAACGATATGTCGGTCGACGTAAGCAGAGGAAAAAGGGAGTCGTTCTCTAAAAATTTCAGATCCGATTCTTTCAGCACCAGGAAGATGCCAAATACCACCAGGCCTATCTGCGCCATTATTTCAGTCAGTATAACACCCGGCGTAACTGGGTTCCCCGCAAAATGGTCCTCGTAAAAAAAAGAATCGGGTTTTAGCGTGTATTCGCCGATAACTTCATCCTCGTTCAGCGAGATAATATTATCCACAAACCGGAACGACGACTTATAGGGTAAATGGCTGAGTATATGATTATTCATGCGAATTAAGCGTCAAGATGCAAGAGCCAGGAACCAAGAACCAATCCTGCACGTGCGGGAAAGAGGCAAGATAAGCACGTAGATTTCGCCCACTTGGCAGCTAAACAAAGACCCAAACGGTCCAATTTCGTCTCTTTTCGACAATTTGTCCATCTCATCCGTATTTTTCTTCGTTCTTGACTCACCGGTTGATTAGTTAGCTATGTAATTGTATTTCCGGATACGGTCCATAAACTTCCTGCCACTGCTACTGCCACTGCCACTGCCACTCCTTCCTGGTTCTTGGCTCTTTATTCTGGCTCACCTGTTCATTACTTAGCTATGGTAATCGTATTTCCGGATGTCCATAAACTTCCTGCCACTACTACTGCCACTCCTTCCTGGCTCTTGGCTCTTGATTCTGCCCACTGCCAACTGCCACTGCCCACTGCCAACTGCCACTGCCCACTGCCCACTGCATTACCGGCAGTGTTCGCCGCCGTCGGCATGGATGATGGCGCCGTTTATCCAGAACGCCTCGTCCGTGCAAAGCAGGTATATAACGTTTGCAACGTCGTCTGGTTTTGTCATTCTTCCAAAAGGATTTCTTTTGATGTTTTCTTTCACCAATAGTTCATTCCCCGGAATTTTTTTTAATGAAGCCGTTTCGGTTATCCCGGCCTGTATAATATTGGTCTTTAACCCGTATGCGGCGAATTCAACGGCCATGTATTTGGCCAGGCTCTCCAGCGAGGATTTAGCGATAGAAACCGCCGCGTAGCTTTCCCAATGCCGGTGCGCGCCTTCGCTGGTAAGTCCTATAATGCGCCCATCAGCATGAAACAGATCAGCGTCCACCAGCGCCCTCGTCCAGTCAAGCAAGCTGTTCGACATGGCATAGGAGGTATAGGCAATGTCCTCGGCCGAAAGTTCACGATAGGATATATCGGCCCCCGTAACGTCTTTAACTACCAATGGTTTCAGGTTCCCACGCGAAACGCTGTGCAGCAGCAACTTCACGCCATGCTTTGCTTCTCCGGAAAAATCCGCTATAAACGCGCGCCTTTTTTCAGCATCCAGCACGTTTATATTATAATTCAATATCCGGGTTGAATTTCTTTCAGCGATGGCGTTAAACTGCTTTTTCACCGCTTTATCAGCCGAAGCGTTTTCGCGGTACAATACAGCAATATTCATCCCGTGCGAGGCCAGCTTTTCAACCGACGCCAGCCCAAAGCCCCCCCGATCCGCCTAAAATAACCCCCCATAAACCACTGAACTGTAAATTTTTATCCATTTAATCTGCATTAAGCCTCACCAATTGTGGGGAATTGCCTTTAAAATATTGTCCCGGCTTCGTTTATCCCCTGCCCCGTAGGGGCATAACGTTTGTAACACCTAATCCATCCTATTCTTATTGCCCCGTAGGGGGGGCTACCCTTTTTCAACAAACCAATCACCGTTTCTCTGATAAAATCAGTTGTTAAAGTTAAGCCCCCAATTTTCCTGTTCACCAACCGCGGGGAATTGCCTTTAAAATCTCCATACAAAAAACATATTTTCCTCCGCGTTCTCTGTGCCGGCCGCCGTTTCTCCGTGGTTAAATTCGCCGCCATTCCGCCGGGTTTACCATTAAGCCCCCGAATGTTCAGGTTTCAAAGTAAATTAAAATTTTATAATTCCCGGTCTTTGTATAACAAATTAGCGCATAATATGTTATTGTGCGGTTGTACTATGTATGTCGAATCGGTATTGGCATAGCACATATATTTAATTATGTTTGAAACGAAAACCCCTTATAAGTTGAAGATATTTTTTATTCTGTTATTTTTTTACTTTCCCTATAGCTGTGTTGCCCAGCAAAAATTTGAGAAGGCAGCCTTTTACGACATAATGGATACAGGCAAGATGCAGTCAGTCGACAAAGAACTGGATTTGGTAAAGGCATCGGATATCAGAAATAAAATAGGCTATGAAGGGGCCTTGTTGATGAAAAAAGCCGACCTTGCTGCAAGGCCCAAGAAAAAGCTCGACCTGTTCATCTCCGGCAGGAAACTCATCGAAACGGCCCTGCTGGTTGATAACGATAATGTGGAATTTCATTTTTTAAGGCTGACCATTGAAGAACACGCGCCCAAAATTGTAAAATACCACGGTGATATCGAAAAGGATAAAACAATCATAAAAAATAAATTTAAAGTTCTTTCGCCTGTCGTGCAGCATGCCATACTGGATTATTGCCGGCAATCAAAAGTGCTGCATGTGGACGATCTGCAGGTGCAATAATTACTATAAAGGAAACCAACTTAAACTTAAAAAGGGCGATGAGCAAAAAAATCCTGGCGATTTATTATACACAATCCGGGCAGATGGCCAACATCATGGCCGCATTTACCGCCCCGCTTGCTGAAGCCGGCGCTACGGTAGAAACCCTGCAAATAAAGCCGGTTGAAAATTTTAAATTTCCCTGGACAGGCAGCAGCTTTTTTTCTGTGATGCCCGATTGCGTGCTGGGTGTTCCGCGGCCCATCGAAGAGCCCGAATTTAAGCAAACCGAATATGACCTGGTAATACTTGGCTATCAGCCCTGGTTTTTGTCTCCAAGCATTCCCTGTAATTCACTCCTCCACAACCCGGCGTTTCAAAGCCTGGTGAAGGACACCCCGGTGGTCACCATCAGCGAGGCCCGTAACATGTGGTTGAACGCCTGGGTAAGGGTACGTAAAATGTTGAAAGAGATAGGCGCTCTGCATATTGGGAATATCGCCCTGTTCGACAGGCACCCAAACCCGGTTAGCTTTATTACTATTTTCTATTGGATGCTGACAGGAAAAAAAGAAAGATATTTAAACATATTTCCAAAGCCGGGTGTTGATGAAAAGGACATAGCCGGAACTGCGAAATTCGGCAAAATAATTGCCTCCCGTCTTGTGGCTAACCGATGGGAAGGTTTACAGGACGAGCTGCTGGCCCAAAAAGCCGTCGAGATAAAGTACCCGCTGATGTTTATCGAAGCAAGGGCAAAACCGATCTTCAGGGCATGGGCGAAAATTATTTCAAGCCGCAAAAACCAGGCGCCCTGGATTACGGCGTTTAAGTACTACCTGTTCGTGGCCCTATTTTTAGGAGCACCAATATTGCTTACCTTAGACGCGATATTTTTGCGCCCCTTTACGGTACGAAGGATTGCCGCAAAAAAATTAAACTATTTACAAGTTAACAGCTGATACTAACTATATGTCTGACACAAAAGTTTATATTAATCGTACTTCATCCTTCTTTCCGAATGAGCCCGTTTCCAATGATGAAATGGAGGAATACCTCGGGTACATTAATAACAAACCGTCCAAATCAAAAAAGATCGTCCTGCGCAATAACGGGATAACCAACCGGTACTATGCGCTGGATAAAGAACACAGATCCACCCACACCAATGCCGAAATGACCGCGATGGCGGTGCGTGCATTATTTCAAACCCACCCCGAAGAATTAAACGAAGTTGAGCTTCTTTCCTGCGGTACATCCTCGCCCGACCAGATGATGCCCAGCCATGGGGTAATGACCCACGGCTGGCTGCCTGAAATGGGAGGTATTGAAGTCGTGTCCCCATCCGGGGTTTGCTGTGCAGGTATGCATGCCATTAAATATGCTTACCTGGCTATCAAAGCGGGCGAAATCAAGTCAGCGGTGGCTACCGGATCCGAGCGATTTTCGGGATTGCTCGTATCGGATGTTTTTGAAGAAGAGGCGCAAAAGCTGGTCGAGATGGCCGAAAACCCCTTTATCGCCTTCCAGAAGGATTTTTTAAGGTGGATGCTTTCCGATGGCGCCTCCGCATTTTTGTTGAGCGATAAGCCGAACGAAGAGGGGCTAAGCCTGCAGCTGGACTGGATAGAAGGCGTCTCATATGCTAACGAGATGAAAACTTGCATGTATATGGGCGCCGAGAAGATGGAGGATGGTTCCCTTAAAGGATTTATGGATTATACCCCCGAAGAGATCATGAACCGGTCGGTTTTTAGCATCAAACAGGACATCACGCTGTTAAGCGACAACATTGTTCCGCTTGGGGGCAGAAAAATAATGGAGATATTTCAGAAGAAAGGCCTGACGGTAGCCGACATCGACTACTTTTTACCACATATCTCCAGCGATTTTTTCCGCCCGAAGATCTATGACATGATAGATATATACGGCGGCGGCATCCCTTACGAGAAATGGTTTATAAATTTATATACCGTTGGTAATGTGGGGGCGGCATCGGTCTACCTGATGATAGATGAGCTTTTTAACAGCGGGCGGCTGAAAAAAGGAGAAAAAATACTGTTGCTGGTGCCCGAAAGTGCACGTTTTTCGTATATGTATGCAATGCTTACGGTAGTTTAGGCCTAAAGACGTCCCGATTGCGATCGGGAAAGTCCGAAGTCAGACGGGGTAAAAAAATGAAAAAAAAACGAAGTTCCACAGGATTTAAGCGCGCTTGGCAAAATAACCAGGGAGCTCTGTTATGCAACGGATAACAATGGTAAATATGTGGCCGAGCAAAGCATTGGCTGGGATGTAAAAAAATCGGCTCTTGAAGTTGCCTGGGGGGATATCGAAAAACGCATTGCCGCCGCCAAACAAAAAGTATTGACTAACAATGCCAGCCCGGTTTTATTTTTTATGGAATACCGCTTAATGGATACCGCTATACTGGCGGGCTATACAGGCTTCTGGCAATGGCAGATAAAAAGACATACCAAGCCGGGAGTATTCAACAAGCTATCATCCAAAACATTACAAAAATATGCCGATGCCTTCAATATCAGCATCGATGATCTAAAAAGTATGACCGTTCATGAAGATTGAGTTCGAGCACCACCAGGGCGCGCATTGTGAATCGGGCGTAACCAGCAACCTATTACGGCAAACTTCAGGAGGGAAAATTACCGAGCCGCTGGCGTTCGGGATTGGCGCGGGTTTGTTTTATGTGCAGGTTCCTTTCATCAAAATAAACAATGGCCCGGCCATCGCATTCAGAAACATGCCCGGTTTTATTTTTAACCGGACCTGCAAATCATTGGGCATCCCCGTAACCCGCAAAAAGTTCCGGTCGAAGGAAACAGCCGCCCGGTTTTTGGATGATCGCCTCGAAGAGGGGATACCCGTCGGCGCCCAGGTAGGAGTTTATTATTTACCCTATTTCCCAAAGGAATACCGTTTCCATTTCAATGCCCACAACATCGTCGTCTTTGACAAAACCGGCGATAACTATACAGTGAGCGACCCGATCATGGAATTCCCCAGCGTTTTAACCAGCTATGAGCTGGAGCGGGTACGCTTCGCCAAAGGCGCGCTGGCGCCAAGGGGACACCTGTACTACCCGGCAAAAAAAATTGAAATTAACAACGAAACGATTAAAAAAGCAATCAAAAGCGGCGTACAAAAAAACGTATTCAATATGCTAAGCATACCCGGGCCGTTTGCCGGGGTAAAAGGGATAAAGACCACCGGCCTGAAAATAAAAAAGTGGCGCGATAAGCTCGGCATTGAAAAAGCCGGTTCTTACCTGGCGCAAATGGTTCGGATGCAGGAGGAAATTGGCACTGGCGGTGGCGGATTCCGATATATTTATGCGGCGTTTTTACAGCAGGCTGAAGCATATTCACCCGGGAACCAGTTAGAAGATATTTCCGCGCAGTTTACTGCGGCGGGCGATAAGTGGCGCGAATCGGCTGTGCATGCTGCAGGTATTTACAAAGGACGCCTGGGGAGCCAGGCAGATTTTGATGCGATGGGCGATTACCTCGTTGAAATATCCGAAGTCGAAAAGAATGCGTTCCTGGCGCTAAAAAATATAAAATGGCAATAGTAAACCCAATGGCGATGAGTATAGAGCACATCGACTTCCGGTATCCGGGAACAGATGCGGCTTTGCTGTCAGGTTTAAATCTCAATATTGAAAAGGGCGAAAGTTTCGGCCTTTTCGGGCCGAATGGCGCGGGCAAAACTACATTGATGAACCTGATGACCGGAGTACTGAATCCCAGCGTCGGCGAAATCAGGCTGTTAGGGCACAAGATGGGCACCAGCAGTAAAAAGGTGAACAGGTTATTCGGTTTTGTGCCGCAGGATTTTTCCTTTTACCGCGAGTTAAGCGCCATGGAGAACCTGGAGTTTTATGGAGCCTGGGCCGGCCTGGACCGCAAACGGACAAAGAAACGCACTGCGGAACTGTTAAGCATTTTAGGGCTCGAAGATGTGAAGGATAAAGAGGTTGGCAAGTTTTCGGGCGGCATGAAGCGCCGTGTAAACCTGGCGATAGGGGTGATCCACAACCCCTCCGTTCTTTTTTTGGACGAGCCGACCGTCGGTGTGGACGTACAAACCCGTCATGCCATCATTAGTTACCTTAAAGAGCTCAACGACAACGGTACCACTTTGATCTATACCTCGCACCAGTTAACCGAGGCCGAAACGCTTTGCAGGCAGATGGCCCTGATTGACAGCGGAAAGATAATTGCGGAAGGTACACTGGAAGAATTGAGCAAAAAATACAAGAAGAAAAGTCTTGAGGAATTGTTTATTAGCTTAACCGGAAAGGAATTCAGAGACTGATGTACAAACTTTGGGTCACCATAAAGAAAGACTGCAAAATATTGCTGCGCGATCGCACTGGCATTTTGCTGATGTTTGTGATGCCCATTATTTTGGTTGTGGTGGTTACCAGCATCCAAAACAGCACGTTCCAGTTAATAGGCAAATCAAAACTACCCCTGTTGGTTTGCAATAAAGATACCGGGCAAGCCAGCCTGCAGTTGATCAGCGCTATCAATAGGGTGGGATTGCTAAAAGTTTCGCCTTTACCAAAAAACGAATCGCCCGAAGACATCAAACAGGCGATGAAGGATAAAGATGCGCAGCTGGCCATCATGATACCGGCGGATTTTTCTGAAAGGGAAGGTGCCAAAGCGCAAAATTCGGCAAATAAGTCATTAAAGAGTTTTGGCTTGCAGCCCGACTCCACGCGGCACAAAGCTTTTCTGCCCGAGCCTCCTTTTACTTTATATTTTAGCCCTATTCTGCAGGAATCGTTGCGATTTTCGGTACAGGGCGGTCTTACAAGCGCACTGCAACTGGTTGAGGGGCGCGAGACTTTGCGTAAATTGTACTATGCAATAAATGAAAAACAATTGCCTCCCGACCTCGAAAACGAAATGCTCAACACCCAGTCGGCCATCGGCATGGTGTCGGTATCTAAAACCGGGGGATTGGGATTGCCCAACACCACGCAGCATAATGTACCCGCCTGGACTATATTCGCTATGTTTTTTATCATCATGTCGCTAAGCGCAAGCGTTGTGCGCGAAAAAACGAGCGGCAGTTTTATCCGGCTCAAAACATTGCCAACCAACTACAATGTCGGCATGTTGTCCAAGCAGATCACTTATCTTGGCGTAACATTGCTCCAGGCCATGGTGATATTTTCGATGGGCATTTATCTGTTTCCATTGATCGGTTTGCCTGGTTTAAACCTGCCATCTGATTTGACCGCCCTGGTCATTGCCACGGTAATTACCGGCTGGTGCGCAGTTAGCTATGCAATTATGGTGGGCGTTTTTGCTACCACCCAGGTGCAGGGAAATGGTTTCGGCGCGGTATCAATTGTTATTTTGTCCGTTATGGGTGGATTAATGGTTCCGAGCTTCGCCATGCAGGGCGGATTGAGGACGGTCTCGAACTTATCGCCGCTCCACTGGTCGCTCCAGGCCTATTATGACCTGTTCCTGCTTGGAGGAAAATTAAGCGACGTTTTTGTAAACTTAATTCCTTTATTTATTATTACCCTTGTGTTTCAGCTGGTCATCTTTTTTCAGCTCAAACGAAAAAATTTAATATAAATCCGATGGATAACACCACACTGCGCCAACAGCTAAAAGAACAGCTGATAAAATTTCTAAATCTTACCGACCTTACACCGGATGATATTAAGGACAATGAACCGCTGTTTGGCGAAGGCTTAGGACTGGATTCTATCGATTCGCTGGAATTGATCGTCTTATTAAAAAAGGAATATGGCATCGATATCCGCGATCCCCGCGAAGGCCGCAAGGCATTGGTGGATGTTGCTACGATGGCTGCTTACATAGAAGCACACAGCAAAAGATAATATTTATTCGGCAATTTCCCCCGGGTCATGCCGGGTACCCGCCATAACGATCAGGGTGTCAATGGCAGGCCCTCGAACCATGTGGGCAAAGGCCTATACGCCATGCTTTTACGCCTTTCATCCGCCATAGCTTCAGCGACGGCGGAATGCCTGCCACAGCGCACTATCCATATCTAAACACGCCTGTGATGTGATTAGCATACTGCATGCTGATCATGAACGACTTATAGGGACCGGCAACTTGCGAACTAAGACTCACTCTCCCTCAAAAAACTCATTCAACGCCCCAAAATAGCTCTCGTCCCAGCCTTCAGCGAATTCAGTATATTCGGAATCCGGAATATTGGTATGCTTCAGTTCAACCGATGTGCCATCCTTATCCGGATGAAGTTTAATAGTTACAATAGACGGCTCCGGCTGCCCGTCGAAATACCATTGCTGCACGATCTTTTTATTTTCCTCGAACTCAAAGTTCTTCCCAACAATGCTGCCTTCCCACATCGAAAATTCTGAACCAGGTTCTGTCGACATCTCCGCTGCTTCGCCTGTCCACAACTCGATCGTAAACGGGTTGGTCAGCGCAATATAGATCTCCTCCGGGGTAGCCGGAAGGCGGTAATACTTCTTAAAGTCTTTCATTAAAATATTCCGAACGGTTGAGAGCCCGGTGAAGCAAAAATACAGTTCTTTGTGTTGTCAATATTGATGTCCGCAAGATTTCCAAATAATGGTGATCGCCTGGGATTTCTCCTTTGAAGTTTAAGTTTGGCCACAAATTAAAGGCCGTAAAAAGCACAAATGTGTCATCATATTTTACTCCTCATTGCGCCGTAGGTGCAAAATATCGGTAGAAAATTAATAAAGGAAAGTTAGCGTGCCGTAGGTACGCAACTAATCATCAGGCAATTGCGCCAATGCAGGCTGTGCTCTCCATCTACGGCACACGTTTATTCCCATCCGCTAAAAGCGGACATCTGGTTGGTAGAAATATATAAATAAACGTTTTTCACGTTCCGTTAGGAACCCCGCACGTGCGGGGGTAACCAGCGCCAATTCAAACTGCACCTCGTGTTAAACTTTCCCAATCGGCAACACATCCCGCCCATAAACCTCGTTCAACAAATTCGCTATGCCTGCATATATCGCCGACAGGCCGCAAATTATCCCCTCATAACCTGCCAGTTTACCTGCACTTTCGCTCCCCGCACCTTTTTCGATGGCCAGCAGGATAAACAAAATAACAAGCGTGCCAAAAACAACTTGCAATGCCCGGTTGAGCCTCAACGTACCGAAAAACAAACATAAGGTAAACAAGCCCCATACAACAAAGTAGGCCGCCAAAGCGCTGCCGGAAGGTCCGGCGAACCAGTTAAACTTGCCCATCAGGATCAACGCTACCAGCGACAGCCAGAAGAAACCATAAGAGGTAAAGGCGGTTAGCCCGAAAGTGTTATTCTTTTTAGATTCGATGACACCGGCGATCACCTGCGCCAGGCCGCCATAAAAGATGCCCATGGCCAATATCATGGAGTTAAGTTCGATAAAACCTGCGTTGGCCAGGTTTAGCAAAACGGTTGTCATACCAAAGGCGCAAAGGCCAAGGGGCGCAGGATTGGCAATACCATCCTTTACCGTAACGGGAGTTGTTGGGATCATGATCTTAAAGGTTTTAAATTGGTTTTCAATGCAATTTAGCGCTTCCATCCACATTTCCCAATTTTATTTGCAAACGGTTCTTAACTTCGGCCCAACAATCCTCTTATGCAAAAATTAGTGCTGCTTCGCCATGGTGAAAGCGTTTGGAATAAAGAAAACAGGTTTACCGGCTGGACGGACGTAGACCTGTGTGAAGAAGGGGTTTCACAGGCCATAAAAGCTGGGCAACTGCTAAAAAGCCATGGCTATAACTTTGATTTCGGCTTCGCATCCGTACTAAAGCGTTCCATCAAGACAATCAACATCGTTCTGGAAGAACTGGACCAATTGTGGATACCCGTCCAAAAATCGTGGCGGCTGAATGAACGCTTCTACGGCGCCTTGCAGGGTTTAAATAAGGATGAAATTGTAGCCCAATACGGAGCCGAACTGGTTCACAAATGGCGCCGCGACCCGAAAGAGCTGCCGCCTGCCATCACAAAAGATGACGACAGGTATCCCGGCAAAGATCCGCGTTATAAACACCTCACCGAACGTGAACTGCCCCTTACCGAAAACCTAAGCGGAACCATGGACCGGGTTTTGCCCTTTTGGAACGAATTTATCGTCCCCGAAATCCGGAAAGACCAAAAGGTGCTCGTTTGCGGACACGGCAACAGCCTGCGGGCCCTAATTCAGTACATCGATCACCTTAGCGACGAGCAGGTAACGCAATTGGATATCCCAACGGGTATCCCTTTAGTTTATGAGCTAAACGAACAATTGGAAGGGGTGGAGCACTATTACCTTGAATAGTGGAATTTCATCCCACCACCCTTTTTTGTCATCTCGACGAAGGAGAGATCTTATACGCCATACAGGCGGGCTATACAGTCGTACTATCAGGTGTATAAGATTCTTCGCTGGGATCAGGAGAGAGTTTCTCCTCGTACCTCGGTCGAAATGACAAATTTTTATATATTATGGTGCTTGAATTGATGTACCGGGATGTATTAAACTATCTAAATTGGTGCAGTATTAAAAGGTGAGTATTAAAAAATGCCGATGTTTTGTTACGTAAAGTTAGGCAAACAATTTTTCCTGTATCTGGCCTGCATGGTGGTGGCATCCTGGTACGGAATCAAAACCTGGTCCTCATACAATCCATTTTTATTGCTTTTCTTTGGCATGGGCGCATTGATCATCGCCTGGCACCTCATCTTCCTGGCGTATTTCAAAGTCCTGAAAAAACCGATCTTCACCGCGAACAAGGTTTACATCCTCGACCGTTATAAAAACACCCGGTACGATTGGGCTGACATTGAGGAAGTAATAGCGGCCGATACATCGCTCTGTATAAAGTTATATCGCCCGGAGCAATATATCGCCAGGGTAAAGAACCCGCTTTTCAGGCTGCTAAAATGGATACGGCTAAAGCTGTTCAATAAAAAGCCTAACTACTGGATCGATCTGCGAATCATTGATATCGAAAAAGGAGGGAGGGACAAATTCCTAAAGTCCCTAAAC
Organism: Bacteroidota bacterium; assembly: GCA_013286235.1. Taxonomy (GTDB): domain Bacteria; phylum Bacteroidota; class Bacteroidia; order Sphingobacteriales; family Sphingobacteriaceae; genus Mucilaginibacter. The sequence continues at coordinate 1,525 of JABDGE010000007.1, read as the reverse complement.
GAGTGCAGTATCTAAATCAACGGCTTATCCAACTTTCGGACTTTTTCACCACTGCCACTGCCCACTGCCACTAACGATTCACTACTCACCATTCACCACTACCCACTGCCCCCTGCCACTAACGATTCACCACTCACCACCGCCAACTGCCACTGCTACTGCCCCCTGCCACTAACAATTCACTACTCACCATTCACCACCGCCAACTGCCTAACTCCCCTGGTACAAATCCCCCGCCTTCTGTGCCGATAATTTAATACCCTTGATCATCGCTGAACTAAATCCGTGGTGCTCCATCTCATTCAACCCCGCAATGGTACAGCCGCTTGGCGATGTAACTTTATCAATTTCCTGTTCGGGGTGGGAGGAAAGCTGTAAAAGAAGGTCTGCAGCGCCTTTGGCAGTTTGAGCCGCCATTTTCAGTGCGTCGTGCGCATGAAAACCGATCTCGGTACCGCCTTGCGATGCCGCACGGATAGATCTTAAAAAGAACGCGATCCCGCAGGCACAAAGCGCCGTGGCTGATGTCATCAATTCTTCGTTGATCTGTATGGTTGTGCCCACGGTATCGAACAGCGATCTTACAAAATTGATGTTCTTCGGCGTGGCGGTGTCGGTCGCAATACAGGTCATCGATTGGCCGATAGCGATGGCTGTATTGGGCATCGCGCGCACAACCTGTACGTTCAAATCGAGTTGCTTGCGTATATCCGCGCAGCTTACGCCCGATACAACCGAGATCAGCAATTGCTTATCAGCCTTTAGCGCCGGCCGTATTTCTTCCAGCAGTTTATTGAGTTGCTGGGGCAAAACCGCCAGTACCACAAAGTCGGCTTTCTTCACCGCCTTTAAATTATTGTCGGTTGTGTAATAGCCCAACTCGTCAAACTTTGCCAGGGCGCCCACATTTCTCCGGGTGAGCGAAATTTGCTGGGGCTTGCATTTTCCTGCTTTTACCAGCCCGTTGGCCAGCGAAAGCCCAATGTTACCGCTCCCTAAAATGGCTATATGCTGTTGTGAGTTCATGTGTTGCTGTATAAATGCGTTCCAAATGGTTTCTTGTTCTTTAAATTCGGGAGGTCATCCGAATGACCTATCACTACACCGCTAACCCCGCAGGCAATGGCCGAAAAGGCATTATCCAGCTTGGGTAGCATCCCGCTGTGTATCACCTGTTGCTGCTTCAATTCTTCATAGTATGCCGGAGTGATATCTTTAATAAGCGAGCCTTCATCATTGATATCTTTTAACACGCCTTTTTTCTCAAAACAATACACCAGCGTAGTCTCGTAGTCACCCGCCAGCGCAATCGCCAGTGCCGAGGCGATCGTATCGGCATTGGTATTAAGCAATTGCCCTTCTCCATCATGTGTCAATGCACAAAAAGCAGGCGTAAATCCGGCTTCTAAAAGACTGATCAGATTTTCTTTGTTAACAGAATGAGTATCCAGGTCTCCCACAAAGCCATAATCAATGGTTTTTACGGGTCGTTTTTTTGCTTTGATCAAATCTCCGTCGGCTCCGG
>JABDGE010000006.1 GCA_013286235.1 Bacteroidota bacterium | reverse complement strand
CAAAGCCGAGTATGAGGCCAAGAATAGCGCCGACCTGAGCGATCGTCATACCATGAAGCCGGACCAGGAAAGAAGGCACCCAATTCATCAGGCCATAAATGCAAAACACGTTCAGGGCGGAAGCAAATGCAAGGCAAACGAAGGTTTTGGAGGAATAAAGTACCTTCAGAACTTCAGCAAAAGAATGGGGCTCCTGAACTACACCCAAATCGGTTGCCCCTCTCTTAGGTTCCTTTACCGTTGTATAAAACAGCAGCGAGAAAGCAACGCCGGGGATTCCCAAAGCAACGAATGCCATCCGCCATCCTAACTGATGGTTCAGGTATCCGCCCATGGAATATCCAACCAGTGTGCCCAAATAAATGCCCGCAGAATAGATCGAAAGTGCTGTGGACCTTTTTTCAGGCGGGAAATAATCCGATATCATCGCGTGGGCCGGTGGGCTTCCGCCGGCTTCTCCAACCCCCACCCCAATGCGCGCCAATAGTAATTGGACAAAATTTCGGGCAAACCCGGAGCAGGCGGTCATGATGCTCCATATGCTCAACGATATGGCCACGGTATTACGGCGACTCCGTTTATCAGCCATACGGGCAATGGGAATGCCAAGGGTGACATAAAATATGGCAAATGTAAAGCCCGATAGCAGCCCAAGCTGCGTATCAGAAAGGTGTAAGTCTTTTTTGATCGGCTCCTGCAAAATAACGAGGAGTTGCCTGTCTATAAAGTTGAAGACATACACCAGGGTGAGCATCACTAATACATAATTCCGGTACAGGTTGCTTACTTCCTCATTACGGGCAGTTCCATTCACTTGCATAAGGGCTTTAAATTGATCAGGTTGCGCTAAAAATTGGTTTATAAAAGAAGGTTGGTATCGTATTGATCGCCAATATAATAATGAAGCCTTTTAATCGAGCTAAAACAGGGCGTAAATCGAGTTGCCGCACAGCACGAAACGTTCCTACGGAACGTGAAGACCTTTTTTTTCTTTTCTACCAACCAGATATCCCTACGGGATGAGCACATTATTCTCGTCCGCGTTTAGCGGATGATTGTTTGAAAAATCATAGTGACTATGGCGTTCCATCGGAACGTTTGGTTAAAAAAGCGACAATTTGACATGCGCCCGTTAAAATATTTCAAACGGCTCAACCTCCCGGCAATTTCAGGGAATTTTTGCATATTAGCAAATCCCGGGTCAAAACAAAAATAGACTTAGCCCTCTTACCCCATTTTTATTTTTTTGCCTATCTTTCAACCGATCAATTATTCACCGTTAACACATTTTTTTCATTTCTATGAGAGGATTGATGATGGATTGCCAGCTTACGCTTCCGACCATTTTGCGGAGGGCGGAAAGTTTGTTTGCAAAGAAAGAAATCATCAGCCGTCTTCCGGATAAAAGTATTCATCGCTACACTTACCGCGATTTTGCGGCGCGTACCAAAAAATTAGCAGTGGCGCTTCAGCAGCTTGGCATTGCCGAAGGCGACAGGGTTGCTACCCTTAGCTGGAATCATTACCAGCACCTGGAGGCCTATTTTGCCGTCCCGTGCATTGGCGCAGTCGTCCATCCCCTCAACCTGCGCTTTAGCCCGGATGAGCTTAGGTTTGTTGTGAACCATGCCGAGGATAAGATACTTATCGTGGACCAGGTTTTGCTGCCGCTGTTTGAAAAGTTCAAGTCTTCGGTAAGTGTTTCCAGGGTGATCGTCATTCCGCAAACGGACGAACCGATTCCCGAAGGATATTTAAACTATGAAGACGTATTGGCCGCTGGTGATGAAAGCGAGTTCCAGCCCTTTGAGGGAGATGAAAATACGGCTGCCTTTATGTGTTATACCTCGGGTACTACCGGGAAGCCCAAAGGCCTCCTGTACTCACATCGTTCCATCATGCTGCATGCCATCTCCTTAATGTTAACCTGTGCCGGCGTGGGTATTACCGAACGTGATGTCGCGCTTCCCATCGTGCCCATGTTTCATGCGGGCGCCTGGGGCCTGCCATATAATTGTGCTTTTACGGGGGCGACGCAAGTATTTCCCGGTCCATATCTCGACGCAGAAAGCCTGCTCGAACTTTTCGAATCCGAGAAAGTAACGTTCACCGGCGGCGTACCTACCGTGCTGATGAGCATCCTGAACAAGCTGGATGCCGACCCGCAGCACTATAAACTCTACCTGCGCACCATGGCGCTGGGTGGATCGGCGATGCCGCGGTTCCTGGTGAAATCCTTCGATGAACGCTATGGCATCCAGGTGCTTCATACCTGGGGCATGACGGAAATGTCTCCTTTGGGAACCACTGCTGTGATCACCAGCGACCTGGAAAATGCGTCCAAAGAAGATCAATACGATCACGCAACAAGGCAGGGCTTTCCTGTGCCCTTTGTAGAGCTTCGCGGAAGAAATGAACTCGGCCTCATCCCATGGGACGGCAGCGCGGTGGGTGAACTGGAGGTACGCGGCCCCTGGGTAGCTGCTTCTTACTACGGCGATGCGGATCCGGGAGAAAAATTCACACCGGATGGCTGGCTCCAGACAGGGGACATTGTGAGCATCAGCGAGGATGGCTGTATCGAGATCAAAGACCGCAGCAAAGATGTTATCAAATCAGGCGGGGAATGGATCAGTTCCGTAGCGCTTGAAAATGCTTTAATGGGTCACCCTTCAGTGCTCGAGGCGGCGGTTATCAGCATCCCGGATGATAAGTGGATGGAGCGACCCTTTGCCTACGTGGTGCCAAGGGAGGGCAAGGTTGTTTCGGCTGATGAGCTGAGGGAATTTCTTGCCGGCACGTTTGCAAAGTTTTGGCTACCGGAAGGCTTCGCTTTTATCGACGCCATACCGAGGACATCGGTGGGTAAGTTTTTGAAATCTGCGCTAAGAGACAGGTATCACAGGGAAAACGGGTGATCAGGGAGGCGGTGTAGTTCAATTAACGGATGCATTGGCGGTAGTTGACGCGCTCCGTTAACTCACCCGAACATCGCTTCGCTCGTTCTGCCCTCTCTGCCGCGGGCGGCAAAGAGGGCAACTTCTTTTTTTTTAATATCGTCGCCCCTCAGTCATTGATCGCCTGGTACACCAAAGGCTTAAACGCTTTGGCAGTATTTGCAACATAGGGCCCCCACATCTGTTCGTAGGCCAATACGATCATATCCTCTTTCGGGTCGACCCAGTACGAAGTGGAAAATACGCCACCCCATGCGTAGGTACCTGCCTGGCTGGGTCCCAACCTGCTGCCCTCTTCGGAGATGATGAAAAAGCCGAAGCCAAATTTATTATAGGCGGCATTTTCGCCAATATTTGGGTGCAGGTCGCCGATTTGGTTCTCGGTGATCATGCGAACTGTATTGCGCGACAACAGCCGTACACCGTTATACTCGCCGTTATTTAAGTACATCTGCAATAAAATGGCATAATCATAAAGGGTGGAGCACAAACCGCCGCCGCCCGAAAAATACGTGCTTTTTTGAAGGGGGAAATTCATATCGAGCGCACCGTTAAAAACTGATGCGGATCTCTTTATGGTTCCTGTCGAGTCGCCCTGGAAGAAATTTACCAGCCTTGACCCTTTTGAGGCCGGCACATTAAAATAGGTATCCTTCATCCCAAGGGGTTCAAAAATGCGCTTTGTAAAAAACTCTTCCAGCGTCATGCCGGACCATTTTTCGACCAGGCAACCCAATAGGTCCATGTTCAGGCCGTACTTCCATTGTGTGCCGGGCTGGAAGAATAAGGGTACGCTGCCCAGGCGGCTCATCGCATCAGCAAGCGTTTGTCCTTTGGTGCCTACGCCGCCAGTGAGATTGGCCTTTGCATAAATGGCATTTTCGGCCGGGGTGCCGATGGCTGGATAGCCCAGACCGGATGTATGGGTAAGTAAGTCGCGGATGGTAATCGGCCGTTTCGCGGGAACAGTCGTATAGGTGGTATCCTTCGGATTGAAGGTTGCCAGCACTGTTTCATTGGCGAAGGACGCAATGAATTTGGAAACCGGGTCATCCAATGAAAACTTTCCTTCTTCCCAAAGCATCATTACCGCTGCCACGGTAACGGCTTTTGTTTGCGAAGCGATACGAAAGATAGCCGTTTTGTCGAGGGGCACTTTTCCCGCTTCGTCATTGTAACCGTGGGCCTTATAGAAAACGATCTTTCCATGGCGGGCGATCAATACTGCCGAGCCATTAACCCATTTCTGGTCGTCCCATGCCTTCATTGCTGAATCCAGCCGGGCCAGGCGGGCGGTTGAAAATCCGCCGGCTTCAGGTGCGGTTTCAGTAAGGACTTTGGATTGTGTGTGTGCGGGGTTTGCGTAAATAATAAACGCCAACAGCATAAACAGAGCGATACAGTAACGGTTCATAATTTTTGGTTGGTTCACCAAAAATAGTAAATTAATTAAATGCGGCAAGTTGGTTAAATTGCCTTGACACTATAGGTCTGAAAAATCCGGATTCAGGAACCAAATGAAAACTTCGGGGCCCCCTGTGGTTAAATTCACGAACGAAGAGCCAGGCAACACGCAGGTTACAAAAGATCAAAAACTGCCCGGTTTAAAAGTTCCCGTCAGCTTCATGATCTTATTCAGTATCCTGATCAAGGCCTCCCGGTCGTTTTCGCTGATGTGGTCGTCAAGGTAGTTGTTAAACTGCCGCACCAAAACGCGGGCCTGGTGCCGTTTTTGTTTGCCTGTTTCCGTTAGATAGATCTTTACCGAACGTTTATCCCCCGCATTTGATTCGCGGTAGATCAGTCCCATTTCCTCCACCTGCCGCAGCATCCGCGACAAACTCGTCGACTTTAGCCCCAGCAGCGTCGCCGCCTGCGAAACCGTAGTCCCTTCCTTTTCGTTGATGTTGATCAGCAGGTAGCCGATAGACTGTGTTATCCCGAAGTCGGAAACCAAATGATTGTATTTATTAGCAACCGTTTGCCAAACTATCTTCAAAAAATAATCAATGGTCTCCTGGTGCTTTACGTTCGACGACATAGGCAGCAAACTTAGTTTAATTTACGAATTACGATTTACGATTTACGATTTTTCGCTACTGTTGATTTTTTTTAGGTGCTCAAAGGCCCTTCGGCGTTTACGGTTTTTTGTTTCTTCACAGCAATGATCCCTACATTTTCTATTTTTCCTTCGCGTATCTGCAAACTGCTACTGCCAACTGCAAACTCTCCCAGCTACCAACCAAGCTTCGTATCATCCCCGCGGGGATCCGCCCCGCCCTGGTAGCCAGTCGGCGTTACCAAAATGGCATCAACCCGGCCAATCCCGCCGATGTCTTTAATAACATATCCCTTCTTAGTCAATATTGCTTTGGTTGCATCGTCCAAAGCGCCTTTCTCTTCGGTCACTTCGTCCGGCAGCCATTGGTGATGGAAACGTTTGGCATCAACTGCGTGCTGCATATCCATGCCAAAATCTGTCACATCAAGGATGGTCTGAAAAACCGAGGTGATGATCGTTGATCCACCCGGCGTTCCGTCAACCATAAATAGCCTGCCATTTTTTTCAATGATGGTCGGCGTCATCGACGAAAGCATGCGTTTACCCGGCTCAATGCTGTTTGCCTTGCCGCCCACCAGCCCGAACATATTCGGAACACCCGGCTTGGAGCTAAAATCATCCATTTCATTATTCAGCAAAAAGCCCGCACCACCCACAAATATTTTGGAGCCGAAGCCGCCGTTAAGCGTGGTCGTAATGGACACCGCATTTCCCGCTTTGTCAACAATGGAATAATGGGTGGTCTGGTCGCTTTCATAACCGGCAAAAGTACCGGGAAGTACCGACTGGCTCGGGGTGGCCGCCGCCCAACTGAAGGTGCTCATCCGCTTTTTGTTGTAGGCCGGATTGAGCAGGCTGTCAACCGGGACTTTATAAAAATCCGGGTCGCCCAGGTATTTCGAACGGTCAGCATAAACCCGCCGTTCGGCCTCCACCATCAATTGCACCGTGCTATCCCGGTTAAATCCCCAGCGACTAAGCGGATAACTTTCCACCGATTGCAATAACTGCAGCAAAGCTATGCCTCCGCTGGAAGGCGGCGGCATGGTGATGATCCGGTAACCCTTGTAGCTGCCGGTAATGGCCGGCCGCCAAACAGCATGGTAATTTTCCAGGTCGGCTTTGGTGATCAGCCCATTGCCGGCTTTCATTTCAGCGGCGATCTCATCGGCGACTTTGCCCTTGTAGAAACCATCCCTGCCCTTATCCCTTATCAGTTCCAGCGTTTTGGCAAGGTCTTCCTGCACCAGCAGGTCGCCTTCTTTCCAGCCGCCTTCTTTCAATAAATAATTTTTGCCAGGGTTCAGCTTGATAAACTGCCCGCGACCGTAATTCAAATCTGCCGCAAGCTTCCTGGTGATCGGGAAACCGTTCCGCGCCAGGTCTATCGCGGGCTGTACCAGTTCGGCCCATTTTAAGCTGCCATATTTTTTAAAAGCTTCCGCCATTCCATCAACAGACCCCGGCACACCCGAAGCCTGCCGCGTGGCGAGGCTCATATTCGGGATAACCGTGCCCGTACTATCCAGGAACATGTTGCGGCTGGCAGCAGCCGGGGCTTTTTCCCTGAAATCAAGGGTATTGGTTTTCCCAGAAGCCGATCGGTAAACCATAAAACCACCGCCGGCTATGTTTCCCGCCTGGGGGTGGGTAACTTCTAAGGCAAATTGCACTGCAATCGCAGCATCAACAGCATTGCCTCCTTTTTTTAAAATATCCAGTCCCACCTGCGAAGCCTGCGGCATGGCGCATACTACCATTCCGTTTTTGTAGGTCCCAGTATCCGGCAGTTGGCGGGCGTCAACGGTATTTAAAAAGCTGAGGCATAAAATAAATATAAAAGAAAAAACCGTTCTGGTCGCTGTCAGTCTGTTTGTTGGGTTGCTGTTCATTTTTCGTAGTCTATCCATATTTTTCCGTCACAGGAAAGACTTACGAAGTTTCTAAAACTTCGTAAGTCTCAATCCTTTCAAATTAGGGGCCTAATTTACCCTTTTATGTCGACGAAAATGCCATCTATGTGCCAAATATCGGCCAATCTCGGGCCAAATTTTGCCATTGAAAATCAATCCCTTCAAAACCAAACGCAATCAATAGGGTTACCAAAGAACATAAAAGCGGCATGTTGCCGTTTTAGCCCAAACATACCTATGAAAAAATTACTATTCAGCCTATCCATTTTATGCGCTGCTCTGCTGATCAGCAACCAATCAAGGGCGCAAGCGAACACGCAATCTATCACTCCCGGTTACCAAACGGCAGTCGGCCTAAAATTTGGCGGTTACGAAAATGGTGTTTCGATCAAATACTTCGCAAACACTTCCGTATCCCTCGAGGGCGAGCTGGGCTTCCGCTCACATGGCGTGGTTTTTACCGGCTTGTACGAATTCAACCAGGAAGCCTTTGGCGTACCTGAACTAAAATTTTACTACGGCGCCGGGGCGCATATCGGCGGCGAAGGAGCCGGTGTTTATCAAACAATCGGCGGGAACGAAGAGACCTACAATTCGGCCCATATATTGCTCGGGGTTGACGGCGTTTTAGGGCTGGAATATATCATACCAAAATCGCCTATAGCTGTCAGTGTCGATCTTAATCCCCGTGCGGAGCTTGCCAGCGGCCCGTACTTTGACCTGGCGCCGGCGATTGGGCTGAAGTATACGTTTTAGGGATGGGTTGTAATGTTGTAATGTTGAAACGTTGTAATGTTGAAACGTTGGCAACTCCTATTCAAAACCAACATTTGATATTTCAAAGAACTAATAGTCAGCTATCTACAGCTTTTTTTGGATGTAAATCCGACCATTTTGATGATGCCTTCGTGGTGCTTATGTGGTGCTTTTCAGCCACTTTTTAGCAATTTATGGTGCTTTTTCCGGGCTTTTTTCGCCTTTTAGAACTTTTTTTAATGCGGGGTTGATGCGAGGTTAATGTTGGGTTTTGGATGTGTTTTTGCCCTGATTTGCATTGCTGATGCGAGGTTAATGCTATGTTTTTTGCGGGGTTATTATTAGGTTTCTTCCACTTGACAAAAGCAGAAAGGACCTGTACAACAAGGCAATCCGAAATCAAGCAGTTACACATAAACTACTGGTTATAAATGATTTAAATTGCATCATAACAACGATAGAGGCAGAAACAAAAATGTAAACCAAGCCTGAAAAGTACTCACATTTGCGTGTATGCAGCATAAATAAATAATTTCAAAGAACTATGGGGGCTTTTGAAGTCTTAAGTCCGAAGTCTTGAGTCTTAAGTCAGAAAATCCAAAATTGATGTGATTTTTGCGACGATTAAAGAGGTTCACCTCGGACCGATCTCCGTTTAAAATTACGATCCCCTGCAAATATGTTTTGTTTTTATGGCGAGCACAAATCGGGATTTGCTAAGCTTACTGTAACTGTAAGCCCACGTTACACTGAGAGTAAGCTTACGAAAATTTTATTGCGGGTAAAAGCGCTGGAAATTAGGGAGTTTTGTTGGGAATATTGACGTATTTTTGGTTGAACGAATAATGTGGGTACCTGCATAGTTCATTAGCCTGTCGAAAGGGCACAAGTCGCCTTTGCACTTCAGGCTCCTGCGCGCCTGAAAAAGGGTGTTATCACCATAATTACGCTGGTCTTGTTGGTGAAAACACCAACAAGGGCGGATATTTTTTCGCATAAAATACTAACTCTTATTATAACCTGATACGATGGAATTGCTTATAAAAATTTTGACCGGCCTGGTTGCTGTTCTTCACCTTTATTTTTTGTACCTCGAAATGTTTGCATGGACGACAAAAGGTCCGAAGGTCTTTAAAACTATCCCACCTGAGCTGTTTAAGAGTACGAAAACGATGGCCGCTAACCAGGGGTTGTACAATGGATTCCTGGCCGCCGGCCTGTTTTGGGGCCTGCTGATCACCGATCCGCTATGGCAACATAATGTAAGCTTATTCTTTTTGGCCTGCGTAGCAATCGCCGGCGTTTATGGTGCGGCAACGGTGAGCAAACGGATATTTTTTATCCAGGCTTTGCCTGCGCTGGTTGCAATTATTTTATTACTGATCTTTTAACCATCTTCTCACATCTCATATCTCACCTAATCACCACCACCTTATTATAATACGCTTTCGTTCCTAAAAGCAATTTAAAAACATAGGTACCCGGCGGCACACTGCTTACATCGATGCCGGTGCTCACATTGCCTGCCGAAACGGTCTGCTGGCCTGAATAAACATAGCGCCCGGTAGCGTCTATGAGCGACATGTTCAAACTGGCGCTGGACGCTGCGGCAAAAATAACATTCAACTGGCTGCTCGCGGGCACGGGGTAAATCACCAGGCCGATGTCGCTGTTGCCATTGCCGGGGGTGGTGACTACATCAGTAAAAACGGCCGACAGGAGCTGGCAGCCGCTGCTTAATGTGATACCCACTGTGTAGTTCCCGCTTTGCGTGGGGGTGTAACTTGGGCCGGTTGCGCCGGTTATGGCTTTTCCATCAAGATACCATTGGTTACCCGTGGAAAAGCTGGAGTTCAAAATCGTTCCGTTTTGGGTGATCACCGGCGTGGAAAGCGTTACCGCCGTTTTGGCTGTCGAAGCGCAGCCGGGGCTTTGCAACTGGAGATCATACAAATAATAGTAAAAACCTTTGTAATAAGCGGTGTCTGTTGTTGAAGTGGCGTCGTTCCCCTCTATACTAAAAACATCCCCGATCCTGAATGGATACCCCGTAACAAGTGTATCGCTGCGGTATATGGTCACATTGGCATCGTAAATGGTACTGATGGTGTAGGCACCGGCGGCAGGCAGCAACAGGTTAAGCGGATACACAACTCCCGGGTCGTTGGGATCGTCGGGCTGCGCGCCGGGGCCTGGTGTAGTGCGCGTGGCTATGGCGTTTATGGTAGCGCTTGATACCACCTCGCCATTGGCATTGGTAACGTTAAACGTGATTTGCCCCGAATTGCCGATGTACATCCTGGCGCTTTTGATGATGATAGGTATCCGCGTGCTCACATTCACATAAGGCGTAAATTGGTTATACCCTCCCCCACCGAATACATACTTGGTATTCGGGCCAACGCTGCCCTGGAAATCATTTAGGCCTGCGTAATACGTATTGTTCACCGGCGCCTCGGTAGATAACACGGGCGTGCCAAAGGCGAAAGGAATAGTGTCGGTATTATTTTGATACCAGAGCATTTCTCCGTCGCCGGTACCCGAAAGCTGGTAATTTTTGGTGTTCGTGCAATAGTAAGCCAGCAAGCCGGAAGGCACAGGCGGCGTATTTACCGTGATAGTATCGGATTGCGCGTTATTGGAGGTAATCGGGTCATTGGCCAGTTCCGTTGCCGCGGTGATGGTGTAGACGCCGCCCGCTACGGCATTGAAGGTGCCGTTCAGGGTAAACTGCTCCTGGTCAAGGGGCTGCAGCGTAGGCACATAAGTTTGATTCAAACTGGTAACGATATTTCCCGGAGCTGTAATGGTCACGTTAACCGGTATATTGCTGATGGGCTGGCTGCCAAAATTTTTAATCGTTACTGTCACCTGCGAAGGTCCGGGGCATGTACCTGTGGAATCGGGATAAGTTATAGCGACTATACCCGCGTCCGTTGTGGTTTCAACAAACTGCACCCGGTAGTCCTGGGTCTCACCCTCGCCGTACGAGCCGCAGGGCTGTATGGTCGAAACGTCGCCGGTTTCGACTAACACCACGCGCAAGCGGCTATAATTCCCCGGCACTACGGTTGTTGGGATTGTAATATTGGTAGAATAGTTCCCGGTACCGGTGATCACATTCGTTGTTGCCACTAGTTCATTCGCTTCAAACACGCCATCGCCGTTCCAGTCGACGTAAACCTTAGCGGCTTCGGGAACATTGGCCCCGCAGGTGCCCAATGTTAGATTCAAGGGATAAGTTTGCCCCTGCTGCAATTGGATGGTCAGCGCGGTATTATCCGTATAGGTTGTGCAGCCCGCCGGCGCCGTGTAGGTAACGTTGGAGAGACTGAAGCTGTTTACTTTTGAGTCGGCGGACGAGAGCGGGGCCGATGCACAATAAGCGCTTCCGCCTGCCCCGGTAACGATAAGCGAATAATCCTGCGGACCCGATTGCAGCGTTCCTTTCTGCGTCACGGTTAAGGTGTAAGCCTTCCCCGGCACCGCGCCCGGTATTAAAACCTGTTCGATGTTGTCGAGTACATTATCGCCGGTCATGGCGGGCGCCGAAGGGTTCGAAGGATCCAAAACCCAGGGATAAAAGGTTGTGGTCCCATCGCTCGCCCGGATGTCAAGGTCGTTTACCAGCTTAGGTGTCGGGCTTTCCACAATTCCGTCAGCCGTTGCCGCTCCCGGCGGATCCGTCCAGGAGATGGTGGCCGACAATGGCCCGTCGCCCGATGCCACCACGTTAAACGTTTGCGTTTGCCCCTGCGCCAATGAATTTTCCTTGATCAGGCTTTTTGTGCCGTTATTGGTTATCGCCTGGGCTGCGCTTTTCATGTTGAGCAAACCCCAGCCATATACATAGTCGGGGCCCACGTTGCCGGCATCCAGCGCGGTGTGACAGGCCAGGCCTTTCAGGGTCGCAGCGCGCATAAAAGCGCCGTTATTCTTTTCCGCATAGTACTCCTGCAGCAAATACAATGATCCGGTAACATTTGGCGATGACATCGAAGTGCCCGATAGCGTAATATACGTCGCGGGGCTTTCCGAGCCGCAGGAGGTGACATTCACCCCATCGCCTACGATATCAGGCTTTATGCGCCCATCATTGGTAGGCCCCCAACTGCTGAAATAGCCAACCGAAACCGCCTGCCCGTTTGGCGGGCCGTACGGAAGGGGGTTCACCGCCCCGACTGTCAGGATGTTTTTTGCATTTCCGGTGGTGCTGATGGTTTCATAGCCGGTATTGCTGCTGATAGTGGCAGGCCGGGGGCCAAGGTCAGTCAGGTTCTGGCTGGTATCATTAGCATAGCCGTAATAATCCGTTCCCACTGCCGGCCCCGGATAAGCGTGCGCATTGCCTGCCGACTCTACGATCAGGTAATAAGGAGCATCATACGCAATCTGGTCCCATTGCTGGGTCCGCGTGCCGTAGAAACCGAAATTATAATCCACTGTGTCGCCGGGCAGGCCAAACCAATCCCATACGTTTTGGGTATCGTCAAAGCTCCAGCCCGCTTCGTCGCCGTAGGAGTGGTTGGACAGCAGCAAATCGGGAGCCGCAGCACTCATCTTGGTAACGTCGTTATCAAAATAGTAGGAATGCAGCGTTGCCGCGTTGAAGGCCATGCCTTTTGCCGGCGGATAAACGCCTTTGGCAATCATGGTACCCGCGACGTGGGTGGCGTGGTCGATGTAAGCCGCATTATCCTCAAGCGTTATCGTTTTGCCGGCAAATTCCTGGTGGGGTGCATAAACCTCGCCGCCGTCAAAAATGGCCAGTTTATTGTTAAGGAAGGTGCTCGAGCCTGATAGCGTAAGGCCAAGCGATCCGCCCGGATTTACCGTATTGGTTTGGGTGGTGGCAGCGGCGATGATGTTATCGAAGGTGGTTAAGTAAATAGGAAAACCCAAACTGTTTACCCCCTCCAATAGGGCGATACCGCCATTTTTTGTCTTTTTTATTAAAGGCCAGTGGTAGATGTTAGCCAGCGCAAGGGCTTTTTGATGATTGGATTGATACAGGCTTTGGGCCTTTGACCTGAACATTGCCAGGTCGTTTTCTTTCGCGGCATCACGGGGTATTTGCTGGCCAAAAGCGCCCATCGACAAGCACAGCAGTAAACATTGGATTAAAAACGCCGCGTAAAGTTTATTCATAAAAAGGGGGAAACATAACCAGGGAAAATATAGGTATTTTAATTAAAACTCCGGTAAATACCCGTTTAAGTGTCAGGAAATCGTTTTTAGGCTTTTAGGATTGCAGCTGGCTTAAGCATGTGGCTAAAAGGGTGAGGGATTGTGGTTGTGGGGACACAACCACCAGATGGGACGCGGAGGAAAAATTTATTTTTTTCAGAGGTATTATCAAACGCGATTCTCCAGCCTCTGAAACGTTTTGGGGAAACTTAGGATTTATCGCCCGGATAAAAATGCCGCTTTTTCTCTAATTCAACCAGCTTCCGGATATCGTCCAATGCCATGCGTTGATAATCGACCAAAATTTTATGGCGCTTTCTTAATTGGTTCACTTCCTTTACAAGAGTTTCCAAATCAAATGTCCGCTTTTTCACCGACCAAACTTTTAACTAATTACACCTATAATTAAAAAAAGTTTTTCAAGAGTTAAATCAGTCAAAAAGGGTCACATGGGGCATTTATTCAAAGATCCACCGGGATAATATTAAATATGTTACAATTAATTCAAAATCAATATACTTACATTTATAGTCTAATTAAGCAAACTGATGAAACCCGTACTCATATTCGAGAACGATATTGACACCCTTGCGATAGTCAGCGAGGTATTTGAATACGATGGTTTTAAGCCAATTTCCTTTAAAACCAAAATACCTTTGAGCAAAGTTTTGGAGATCAACCCTACCTTAATTTTAATAGATAACCTGCTCGATAATGGCTTAGGCAGTGATCTGTGTTTAGAGATCAAATCCGGCGAATTGACTAAGCACTATCCCGTTATTATGTTTTCAGCAAACTTCAAAGTAGAACAGATTGCCGCCGAAAGCTGTGCCGATGCATTTTTAGCGAAGCCTTTTGACCTGTACGACCTGTTGCAGTTAGTAAATGAACTGGCATTGAAGCCTGTTTAGTTACCGGCAAACACGCTATTCACCCCGAAAATGCGTTTCGTACCAAATTTCTCAAAAAATCAAATAGCTACACGTTGGTAATATGCCATCCGGCTGAATTGTGGCGCTTTTAAAAAGATTCTGTTGAACCTTCGGATTAACTCAACATCAATTGATAAATGTTTATTGAAATTACACCGCGGGTCACAATCAACTCCCTTTCGAGTATCTGAATAATTTATCAAATAAAATACAAATTTATTGTTTATCAATAAAAATTTATTATTATTGCGCCATTATTCAAAAACAAATCAAGATGGAAACAAAAAAAATGCTGCAAATATTGAATGTCATCGCCTGGACACTTTTTATTCTATTATGTATCCAGGCAGGTGTCTTTTTATTCAATACTTTTTTTACCCTGTTTATTAACCCGGTAGATTCAAAATATTTTCAACGGGGCGAAATTGATTTTTCAAATTTATATGCTTTCAGTACCGGGGCTTTTTTAATGGTGGCGTTGCTGATGGCCCTGGTAGCCGCAATAAAAGCGTATATGTTTTACCTGATCATATTGATCTTTAAAACACTGAATATGGTAAAGCCTTTTAGCAGCGAAGTAGGGCGGCTTATTTTCAAAATAGCTTATATGGCCTTGTTTATTTGCACGCTTTCCTGGTTAGGGACACAATACAGCGAATGGCTGCTTAAACAAGGGGTAAAGCTGCCCTTAATGTACAAATATTTTGGCGGGGCCGATGTGTTTTTAATGATGGGCGCAATGCTTTTTATCATTGCACAGGTATTTAAAAGGGGGATTGAAATACAAACAGAAAACGACTTAACCGTATAATTATGCCGATCATAGTAAACGTTGATGTGATGATGGCCAAACGCAAAATGTCACTAAATGAACTTTCCGAAAAAGTTGATCTAACGTTGGCTAATCTCTCCATACTCAAAACCGGGAAGGCAAAAGCGATACGGTTCAGTACGCTCGATGCCATTTGCAAAGCCCTTAACTGCCAACCCGGCGACTTGCTGGAGTACCAGGAAGAATAGCATCCTGACAATTAGCCCGGGTCGAGAGCAAGAATCAAGAGCCAAGAATCAAGAGCCAAGAACCAAGAATTAAGAGTCAAGAGTCAGGATAAGCTGGTAAATCCGTCCAATTGCAGCTAAATAAAGATACAAACGGCCCAATTCTGTCTCTTTTCGACAATTTGTCCATCTCATCCGTATTCTTCAGGAATCAATCCCGTATATTCGGGATTGATTCCTGATTCGCATTATTAACTAAATATACTCATTGTTTAGTTTACCGATAATATTTCAGACATCGCTTCTTAGCCGGTTTACACCCTATACTCCTCAAAAAATACGGCTACGGAAAAAAATATCCGGCAAAATAAACCCCGATATGCAAAAAAAGAAAAACTATTTCACCACCCATCGGAATAAATATGTCATAAAAATTAAATATGATTCATTTTTTTCCTTCTAATTAACAAAAGTGACAACTTGCTATTAATCAACGTTTTTCTTAAAAAAATTTGAAACCTTCTGAATAGCCTCTCGTATAAAGGTCCAATAGCCGCGAACCGTTATCCAATTATTTGTTAGAAGGCAGCCTTTATTAACAGGCTGTTGAAAACATGTGTTGATAACTGCGGATTTTTTGTAAAACTTTTGTAATAGAGTTAATTACCCGGATTATCGGAATGTTTATTTGAGGTAAATATTTTAAAATCAACAGCATTGAAAACACTAATACGCACTTGCTTATCCTTAGTTATTTTGCTCTTTGCTTTTAATAACGCAAAAGCACAAATTACCTGCACATGGGTGGGGGGCACCTCCGGCAACTGGAATAATTCGGCCAACTGGAATATCACCGGCTTTGGTACCAATTTTTCTTACCCCGGCAACCTGGAAGCCAATGATGCTGTAGTCATAAACGGCAGTGCGGCTATTTCAGTGGCAGCTCTGCCGCAAGGATCCATTTACAGTTTAAGTATCGCGAACGGCGCGACAGTTACATTAACTTTTGCATCCGGCATGACATTAAAGGTCACAAATTCAGTTACGGTGGGTACAACTTCAGCCGCGACGCTCAATTTCGACGGCCCCGGCGATGTTACCGGAACGAGCGCCATCACCTTAAATACAAATTCTACTCTGACATCAAACAGCACCTGTTCGATTAATGCAGCTTCGTTAACAATGGCTTCCGGCACTACTGCCACATTAAACGGAGGTACTACCTTAACCGGGGCGATCACTGTGAATGGCACAGCCACTATAGCGGGCAGTCTGACTACCTCTGCAGCAAGCATGGCACTTAACAGCTCAAATACCCTTACCGAAAATGGTAATATAACTTTAAGCGGCGCCTGCACTATAGCTAACGCAGTGACCCCAACGGTAACTGTTGGCAGCAGCTACACCCTTACCGTTGGCGGCGGTTTAACCGTGGGCAACTACAGCGTTTCCGGTTTAACATTCGCAGGCTCCGGCACCGAATCAATAAGCGGATCGTCGACCTTTTACCAGTACTCAACCCTGGTGGTCAATTCGGGCAACACGCTGAACTTCAATGCCAGTTCAAGCATTTCTTTCGCGAATTATTGCTCACTCACCAATGGCGGCACGGTTACAGGCGCTACCTGCGCATTTACCCTGAACGGCACTAACGATTACATCAGCAACTCCGGCGCATTCACCTTTACCGGCGGCTCGGTGAACCTCACCAGCGGGAGCTCAGGCGCTTATATTACTAACTCGGGCACTTTTACCATTGCATCGTCGTGTACACTTACAATAGGCAACACCAGTGAATCCTTTACCAACACCAGCATTACCTCGACATTTTCGGCAACGTCAAGCACCGTTAACATGTCGGGTTCCATGGCCTATTTTGCGAATAATGGAATACTTAAAGCTACGTCTACCACCTTCACTTTTGGAAACGACAACTATATTAAAATTTTTAACGTGACGCCGGCGACTGCTACCCAGCCAAGCGGTACGTTTAAAACTTGTACGTTCACCATGAATACCTCGGGCAGTTATATACTGAACCTGGGCACATGGACGGATCATGGTTCTACCTATACCGTTGAAGGACAAAGCTCGTACTTAAGCAACGGCGCTGCCGCGGGCGCCAACCCCGCGGTAACAACCAGTTCGATGACGCTAAACGGCAGTACCATTAATTTTACATCCGGCGGCGGCAACGGGCAATATGTTACCAACTTCGCCACACTGGTGGCCGACTCCACTACAAACATTACGTGTGCTAACTACCAGTCGTATGTAACAAACTCCAATACGTTTACCGCAGGTCTTTCCAATTCGTCCTGCATAATCACCTTAAGCGCCCAGGGCGCCTATGTAAGCAATACCGGCGCAGGCATATTCGTGCTGGGCTCAACTTCTATTATTTATCCCAGCGGCTACCAGGCTTCTATCACCAACAACAGCACGGCGGCGAACAGCTTCACGCTTATGTCTGACGCTTATGGCAGCGCTGCTATCGGCCCAATCGGTACTTCAGGATCCGTAGGCGGCACTGCCAGCTATACGGTTCAACGGTACTACCAGGGCAGCACGACGTACAACAATACAACCAAGCGATGGATAGAGCGCGACTACCGCATCATATCTTCGCCGGTTTATAATACCACCTATAGCGGTAACAATGTGTTTGGCCTTAATTACATCGTGGGAACAACTGCCGGCCAAACAACCGGCGCCAACAGCGCATCCAATGCCTTTATTACCGGCTGTACCGGCGGCAGCACCAGCGCCGGAAACCCGTCGGTTTATGTGTACCGCGAAAGCATTACTCCAAGCAATCATACTTTTACATCGGGCAACTTTTTGGGGATAACCAACATCACCAGTTCCACAAGTACTGGTACGATCACCTGCAGCGACGGTAATACCTATAGCCTGCCAGTTGGGACCGGCGTATTCTTCTTTTTCCGGGGCGCTGCAACCCAATGGACATCCAGGACAGCAAATCCTTTTATCGCGCCTGAAAACGTCATACTAACCAATTCAGGCACCATAAACACTTTTAACATAACCGTAAAAGACTGGTACAGCCCAGGCTCATCTTATTTAGGCTATACCGGCACAGGCACAGGGACCAACTATGCCGTACGCGGTTATAACATGGTAGGCAATCCTTACCCATGCACCATCGACTGGTGTACTGCCTATTCAGGTACCGGCATAACCCGTACAAATATCAACCCGACGATTTACGAGTTCGATCCGGTTAACAAACAATACGATGCATTCCTGGCGACTTCTTCTTCCGGTGGGACCGCAACCGGCAATGGCAGCCGGTATGTAATGAGCGGGGAGGGATTCGTTGTGCAGGCCAATGCCGCCAACCCGCAATTGATATTTACCGAAAACGCTAAAGCTCCCACTCAATTAAGCACCGGCGGCACCCTGCTGATGGCCAGGCGCATCGCGGCACTCGCGCCATCGCCCCAAACGCCCGGCAGTCAGGTGATGCGCTTAAAGTTGAGCGTCGACAGTGTCAACTACGACGACATTGCGTTAATTTTCAATTCTTCGGCTTCAGCCAACTATAGCGCAACCGAGGACGCGCCATATATTGCAGGTAACGGCGCCGCCGAAGGCTTATCCAGTTTTTCCGATGACAGCGTAAAACTGGCTATCAATTCGTTCCCGTTACCGGGGCTTAAACCATACGTGGTTAGGCTAAGCGTTGCTGCAGCCTACACCGGTACTTTCACTTTTCAACGTACACAGTTGGATGCGATCCCAAAATTGTATGATATATGGCTGATGGATAAGCTGAAAAAGGATTCCCTCGATATAAAAAATAATACGACCTACGTTTTCGATGTGAACGAGGCCGACACCACTACTTACGGTGACAACCGTTTTGAACTGGTTTTCCGCCAGGACCCGGCCCTGATGGTGCACCTGCTAAGCTTTTCTGCTGTAAAGGCAAGCGGCGGCTCACAGGTGGCATGGACTACTGAAAATGAAGAAAATTATACCACCTTCACTTTGCAAAGAAGCACCGATGGGGGCACAACCTTTACCACGCTCGAAGGATTGACCTCAAGCGGGATTGGCAAATATGGCTACCTGGATGAAAACCCCGTAACAGGAGCCAACTCCTATCGTCTGCAAATTACCGATCTGAATGGCACTATTTCTTATTCCAGTGTCATAACGATCATGTATTCCAATACCTCCAATACCATTACCGCAAGCAATATCAGTGTTTATCCTAACCCGGCAAGCACCACGTTAAACCTGGCGATCAAGCAAACCAATACCGTTACAGTTACCTCGCAATCGCCGCTGCAAACCAGTTCCATAACAAGTGGTCAAACTTTAGCCGCGACCAATTCGTCGGGTTACAATATCACCATCGTAAACATGACAGGATCTGTAGTAAGGACAGCTTCAACCACACAACCAACCTGGCAGCAAAGCGTAAGCGACTTGTCGCCGGGTACATATGTCATCAAAGTAATTAACGGCAGCAATAACAGTTTAGTGGGTTCCAGCACCTTCATAAAATTGTAACAGAGCCAATACCCCTGATAGCGACCAGGCAACCAACACGGTGACTGGTCGCTTTTGGTTTGTATCCTTTCGTTATAAGCACTATTTATTTCCCCAAATCGTAAATTTTTAACCCCTTTCAGTGGATGTCCCTTCATCTTTTTGCCGGATTTATAATATCGCGTTGATAGTTTTCCCTATTCCCCTTAAAATAAAAGCAAACTCAAAAGACAAAATGTTTCTATTAAATTAATAATTGCAGTAAACAAGGCAAATAATTTGGTTTATCAACATTTTGCTTATTTTTTTCCACATATTTTATTACTTTCATAGCCCCTTAGCACGCTGTTTGCAGGGTATTAACTGAAATGATAAATTATTGGGCTTAATTTGAAAACACAACTACTCTGCTGCTTTGTGATCTTTGGTTTGTTGTCTGCCTCGGGCAAAACACGCACCAACAGAACTTCACACCTGTATCATCCGGCGGTATACCGCATGAACAGTCGTCCGGTATCGCATAAAAATCTTAGGGCCGGTAAAATCCATTTCAGTCAACGCGCAAGTTTGCCGTCGAACAGCACAAAGAACACCAAGGTGGTTAACACCGCCCCGGTTAACCTTACGGTTTCTAAAATAGCGGGCTTAGTGAGGCCGAGGGTTGCCGCGTTCGACAGCGTCAGCGAATTGCTTCGCCTAAAATTATATCTCGACCCCTACGATTATGATGACATCGTGATCGGATTTAATGCGGGAACGACGCCTGTTTACAACTTTAACTATGACTCCCAGTACCTGCCGGGCATCGGCGCCGCCGAGGGCCTGGCCAGTTATTCGAGCGACGGTGTGCCGTTGTCGATCAACTTTTTACCGCTGCCAAAGCAAACGCCGGATGTGATCAGGCTGAAGGTACAGGCGGCCAACAGCGGGCCGATAACCCTCCTGAGAACCGAGTTCGACCCCATCCCGAACATATACTCAATATGGCTGGTAGATAATTTTGCAAAGGATTCCGTGAACCTCCGTACTGATTCAAGTTATGTGTTCACCATCAACAAAAGCGACACCAGCAGCTACGGTTCATACCGCTTCAAAGTCGACGTTTTCCAAAATCCCGCTTTAGCCGTACACTTAGTGGAATTTAACGCCACTAAGGCCAACAATACCACACAGGTAACCTGGACAACCGAGAACGAAGAAAATTATACCACATTTGTGGTTGAACGGAGCAGTGACGGCGGCGGAACCTATACCAGCCTCGACTCCCTTACATCATCGGGGCTTGGGAGTTACAGCTATACCGACAAAACACCGCCTGCGGCGTCGGACCAGTACCGCTTACAGATGACTGACCTTAATGGTACTATTACCTATTCAAATGTAGTGACCCTGATGTACGGCAACAGCGCAAATACCATAACCGGGAACGTGAGTATTTATCCGAATCCAACCAACAGCGTTATCAATATACAAATAATGCCTGATAACGGATCATCTCAAAGCTCCCTTTCCACCGAATCCCTGGCGCCGGAATCCGTGGCCACAACCGCAGTTTACAACATCAGCATCGTTAACACTGCCGGAATGATCATCAAATCGGTGTCATCGTCGGCTTCAACCTGGCAGGATAACGTAGCAGCCCTTTCACCGGGCACTTATATTGTTACTGTAAAAAACAGCCTCAATAACAAAGTGGTCGGCCACACTACCTTCGTCAAACTTTGATTACCCATAAATGCGCATGGAAAAGCCTTAGGTACCTGTGACCTAGGGTTTTTTTATTTGACGAGAATATACACCTCAATCTAAAAAACCAGTAAATAACATTGTCTATTCTATAGCAAGGCTGATAAAATATGCTTTACAGTTGAGTTTAAACGCAACACCCATGTGGTCTTTTACTACTTCTTCTCTGCACCCCAAATCAAACTCTTTGTGATGATTAGGAAATAATAAATTAATCATCTTTTTATTTTTATAACTCAAAACTTAGTTTTTCGGCCATCACAATGTTAACATGTTGGTAACAACTCAACTGTCGATTTAACATTTGTTAGTTAATTAGTGGCAATACCGTGCTTTAGTGGGGAAATAATGATGGAACGGGGCTATTTCATTCCATTTAAGCTATTGTTTACCAGTATTTTACGGTATTTAAACTATTTGATTAATTATTTACTAAAACTTACTTGCCAGTGAAAGTACTTCGCCGTGCCCTGTTCTTTGCAATTTGCTTGCTTCCATTTTTGACAAACAGCGTTTTTTCGCAAGCCCCGAATATAAGTTATAGCCCATCAAGCAATGCCTATGTGGTGGGCACGGCCATAACAGCCTGGACACCCACAAATACCGGCGGATCCATCAGTTCTGCTTACTCCTCTACAAGCGTGTCGGGCCCCAGCGGCATGGCGATCAACCCGGTCTCCGGCAACCTTTACGCCACTCAATATACCAACGGGACGGTAACCTATTACAGCTCAAGCTTAACCTATGTGGGCGCGCTCGCTTCAGGTTATACCCATCCGGACGGTATTGCCATCGACGCTTCAGGCAACTCCTACGTCGCCGATCCCGGCTCAAATGATGTCTATAAAATTACCAGTGGAGGCGTCAAAACCACATTGATCACCGGCTTAAATGGCCCTTACGGCATTGGGATCGACGCGTCGGGTTACCTGTACGTTGCAAACACGAACTCCAGCCAGATCTTGAAATATGCCAATACGGGCGGTTCGCCCCTGCTTACTATCACATCAAACGTGAGCGAGCCCACAGATGTCAGGGTTGATGCTTCGGGCAACATATATTCGCTTAATTTCGGAACTAACAACGTCACCAAATACAATTCGAGCGGCGCGTATCAATCTGTATTCAGTTCCGGCTATAATGGCCCTTACGCGATAGCCATAAGTTCAGCAGGGAATGTTTATGTGGGCGATTCCGGCAACGGAAAGGTTGATATTTACAACTCATCCGGTACGCTTCTGAATACCATAACCGTTACCGATCCCGAAGGCCTTGTTGTAGGCGCGAGCGGAATTATATATGTTGCAAGTTATGGCGGCAATACCATCTATGAATATCCGCCATTGGGTGGTTATGTGCTTACCGGTACCTTGCCAACGGGATTAAGTTTCAACACATTAACGGGAACGTTTTCGGGGACGCCTACCGTCTCGTTCGCTTCAACGAGTTATACGGTTACCGGCTATAACGCATCAGGCAACAGCAGCACAAGCGTCACCATTTCCTGCTATTCGGTTTACGACTGGAAGGGAGGCACCAGCACAACATGGGGAACCGCGGGCAACTGGGGCGGCGGAGTAGTCCCCGGCCCGTATGACATGGCCCGCATCGGCGTTTCAACCAGCTATACTTTAACACGCATGCCCGTATTTACCACCGGCACAAATGCGGTTGGCAGTATTGAGTTTGGCTCAGGCGGCGGCGCAGCAGCAGGGATAACGGTAACAAGTCCGGCCGTGCTCGACGTAACCGGGGCAATTGCCTACCAAAGCGATGCGCACTCAACAAATGCATACACAGCCACATTAGCGGGTACGGGGACCATCAGCGCAGGCAGCATAGCCGTAACCGCAAATACGGCAATTTCCGGTTCAAATTATACGCAAACACTTAGCTCATCCGTTACAACCCTGAATTTGTCGGGCAATATTTCACTCACCTCTACCTATACAAGTTCCAAGTACAGCAATGCTACTTTTAATATTACCGGCGGTACAGTTGCCCTGGCCGGCAGCTTGCAAACTTCAAATGTCACCGGGAGCACATCCGCCTTTACGGTAACGAACGCTACCCTTCAGTTAGCAAATGCGACCGCTTTGTCGGGCCTCTCAACTTCAGGCACAAACACAGTGACATTTAACAACTCCGGGGCAACCATTCAATATTCGGCGGCAGGCGCCCAAACTGTTTACACTTCGGCCGCCATAACGGGCTTGTCTTCGGGCGTTAGCTATTCCAATATCAGCTTTTCGGGCTCCGGTATCAAAACGGCTACAGCAGGAACACTGAACGTATCAGGGAATTATACCAACACGCTGGCCAACGATGCAAGCGACTATGTAGCGCTCACCGGGTCGACGGTGGCCTTCAACGGCACTACACAATCAGTAGCCGGCGGCTCCGGTACCGGCACAAAATTCTACGGCCTTGCCTTCAGCGGCGGCGGCACAAAAACTTTGGCAAGCGGCGCATTTTACCTGGCCAGCGCAGGCACGCTCACCATGAGCGGGAGCAGTACACTGGCTACCAATGGGCTCATCACCTTAAACTCCGACACCACCGGTACGGCTACGGTAGCGGCAATACCATCAGGCAGCAGCATCACCGGTAATGTAACGGTTCAGCGTTTTGTGCAAGGCGGCAGCACTTACGCCGCCGGCAGATGGGTATCGCGCAATTACCGGCTGATGTCATCCCAGGTGAATGAGGGCGTCGACGGAAATGGCAATTACCCGGTAAGTTTGAATTACCTCGGCGCCGGCACCATTATCACGGATTGCACGTCGTCCTATTCAACCGCAACGGGTAACCCGAGCTTGTTTTTATTTTACGAGACGTACACGCCAAATAGAAATTCATTTATCGGCGGAAATTTCATTGGAGTAACCAACATAGCAAACACTGCAGCTACCGGTCATATCACCACAACTGATGCCACCTACGGATCGGCTAAGGTTTACGAGGGAGGCGGCTATATGCTGTATTTCCGCGGCGACAAGGTCACCCACCTAAGCGGATCGCCAAGCAAAACCGTCGCCCCATACGTGGCGCCGGAGAGTGTAACCTTTAGCACGACCGGCAATCTCAACCAGGGAACCATATCAGTGGTGTCGTGGACGGGTTACGCGGGCCTGCTTTACTCAACCAGCAACCCGGGGAACGCTCCCGTACGGGGCTACAACCTCGTGGGCAATCCCTATGCAAGTTCCATCGACTGGAGCACATTCAGTAATACCGTTTCAACAGCTGCCATTTATGGACCGAATGTGAACCCCACGATTTACCTATTAGATCCGACAACCAGCAACTACGATACCTACAATGCCACAACGGGTATTTCAACCGGCAAAGCCTCGAGGATCATACCCAGCGGCCAGGGATTTTTCGTGGAATCGAACAACCACTCTTCGGCGCTTACTTTTACCGAAAATGCCAAGTCGGCCACCCAGGTTACCAGCACAAACTTAGAGCTGGCCCGGCGCGTAGCCGCGGGAACCGAACCGCAAACCGGCTACGGCAGTTTTATCCGGCTGAATATGGTAACCGATGCCATCAATCAAACCGACATGGTCGTCGGCTTTAATCCGGCCGCCACTATGGCCTTCAATAGCGCCATAGATGCTAAATTGCTGGCCGGTTCGGGTGCACCGCAGGACATCTCAACAATCAGCAGCGACAACGTCCACGCTTCGGTAAAATGGGTACCCCTTCCCAAAAGCACGGCAAGCCTAATAATTCCAATGGGCTGCTCCGCGGCTGCCAGCGGCAAGTACCAGATCCTGAGAACCGACCTGGAAGCTATCCCGCCGCTCTACGACATTTGGCTTTTGGACAGCTATGCAAAAGACTCCCTCGACATAAAAAATAACGCAAGCTACGGATTCAATATCGACCTGTCAGACACCACAAGTTTCGGTACGAACCGGTTTCAGTTGGTGATACGCGAAAATCCTACCCAGATGGTGCGGCTGCTCAAATTCACGGCTGTTAAAGCAGCAGGAGGCTCACAAATTGCCTGGGTAACCCAAAACGAATCCAATTATACCAAATTCGCGCTGCAGAGAAGTACCGATGGGGGTACTACGTACACGGTTATCGACGGTCTTCTGTCGAATAGCCAGGGCGCCTACAATTATCTCGATGCAAGCCCGGTGGCCGGCGCCAATTCGTACCGCTTGCAGATCACCGACCTTAACGGCGACATCACTTATTCCAGCGTTATTACGATTATGTATGCCAACAGCAGCAGCCTAGTAAAGACCGGACTGGTAGTGTATCCAAACCCCGCCTCCACTACACTTAACCTCAATATCGCTCCTGGCTTCAATCCAAACCAGTATGCCTTAACGGCTGCTTTATCCTATAACATACAAATAACCAACATCCTTGGCTCCGTTGTAAGGCAAACTACCACCAGCACCCAAACCTGGCAAACCGATGTCAGCAATCTTATGCCCGGGACTTACACAGTAAAGGTTGTCAATAACAGCAACCAGAGCCTCGTGGGATCGGGCACTTTTATAAAATTATAAAGGCGAAGAAAGCGGTATTGCCAAATTCGTTACCCTAATTGGGCGTCTCCCGCCGGTAAGCTAACGTTGCCCGGCAAGCGGATGGATTATTTTCGCTTAGCCTCAAAAATTCACTAATCGTTAAATTTTATTCGTGCGAGATGTGTAAAATGAAACCTTCGTCGAGTGTGTGCCGTACAAATGCGCTGTTTATTAGCGAAATCTCAAAACATGAGTTCACTTTTACGCCTTTTTTTACTGCCTTGCACCTTCATAGTTTCGATGAACCTGGCACTTGCCCAGGCTCCGGTCATCAGCTATTCACCGTCTACCAATGTCTACACGGTCAATACAACCATAACAACATTATCGCCAACCAATACCGGTGGAGCGGTTGCCAATGGAGCTTTAACAACTTTTTCAACCGACCCGACGGGCGAGCCCTACGGCATAGCTTATGATCCTGTAAACGGCGATATTATAACCAATAGCTTTGCAGGCGGCGATGTTTACGTGTATTCGCCCACCGGCACACTGTTGCATACCTATACAACCGATATTGGCGCCGGCGGCCCAAAAGATATCGTGGTCGACCCTTCCGGCAATATTTATGAGGCCAATCCTATTGGCAATGATGTGGTAAAGATCACGCCCGCAGGCGTTTTTTCTACCATAACTGGCTCTCCTACAGCAATGAATACCCCCGACGGCATGTGTATCGACGCCTCCGGCAACATATATGTCGGCGACCAGGGTTCGGATATTATTTACAAGATTGCACCCGGCGCAACCACAGCCACAGTTTATGCAAAAGGTTTTACTGACCTGTATGGCGTTACCGTAAACAGTGCCGGCCAGGTGTATGCGTCGGAATATTCAAGCGGCTCCGTGGCAAATTGTGTTTACACGGTAACCAGCGGCTCTACCACCGGCGGAACTACCCTGTTATATACTACCACCAATGCAAGCGGTTCCAATTTTCGCAACCTTTCCATCGATGCTTCCGGCGACATTTATGTTGCCGACGAAGGCCTCGGGACGATCGTAAAGCTGGTCCCAGGCACTTCCCAGGCAACTACGACATACACCAATTACGTTCAGGGGCTAACACAACCCCGTGCTACCTGCTTTGACACCAATGGTAACACCTACATAGCGAATAGCGGCGGCGACGACGTTGAAGAATTCTCGCCCAGTGGCTATTCCATCGATATACCCCTGCCCACCGGGATGAGCTTTAACACCACCACCGGGCAAATTTCAGGTACACCAACCGTAACTTCGGCTACCACCACATATACCATTGCGGGACACAACGCATCCGGCACCGGCTACACAACTGTAACCCTTACGGTCGACCCCACCGGGCCAACGGCTCCCGGGCAAACCATTTGCGGCGCCGGTTCGGCTACACTTACCGCGTCGGCCGGTGCGCCATCAGGCGGCACATTCAATTGGTATGCGGCTTCAACAGGCGGCACGGCCCTGGCTACCGGTGCAACGTATAGCCCTAGCCCGACCGTTACTACAACTTATTATGTAGATTACACACAAGGTGGCGTAACCTGTGCGACGCGCACTCCTGTAACTGTAACAGTTGGCGCCGACCCGGTTCTCTCAACCGCTCCAACCAGTGGGGCTTATTTTTCGTACGGGTTTACCGCAGGCAGCGTTACCGACCTCTCGGGGAGTGGTAATACCGGTGTCACCCACGGGTCCCCGGCCACAACCACCGATCGTTACAATACCGGCAACAATGCTTTGAACTTTTCTGCCAGCAGCAGCCAATACATTTCAACAACCACGGCCAGCATTTTGCCAGGGCCACTAACATTTTCTATCAGCGTTTGGTTCGAAACCAACACCGCGGGCGGCTATCTCGTTGGTTATGGCAGCTCACAAACCGGGGCAAGCGCCAGCGTCGACCGGGTATTGTATATGGGCACCAATGGCGAACTTTATTTCGGCGTGGCCCCGCTCGGCGTTAAATCAACCATAAATTCCACGTCCCCCTATAACAATGGCCAATGGCACCACGCGGTCGCCACTTTTTCAACAACCAACGGCAGTAACCTGTACGTTGACGGGGCTTTGGTTGCCTCAAATCCGGCAATGAATGGCGCATTTTCGCTGCTGGGTTATTGGCGCGTAGCTTACGATTCGCTTACCGGCTGGACAAACGCACCGACAACCACTAATTTTAATGGCTCAATCGATGATGTCGCCGTTGCAAATACTGAGCTAACCCCTTCGGGTGTCAATGTGCTGTACGGCGCCGGCTCCGGAACATTCTGCTCGGGTAACACCATGGCGCTGACTGCCAATACGGTAGCCGGCGCAACCTACTCCTGGGCAGGCCCAAGCGGCAGTGGCTTTACTTCCTCTTCGCAAAATCCGACAGTTCCTGCATCCGAGGCTATAGCCGGCATATATGTGCTTACAGTAACCAGCGCAACCGGTTGTACCACCACCATCGATGTAACCGCACCCGGAGACGCGATCACTTATACCTGGAGCGGCGCAGCAGGCACCACAAGCCTTACAACAGCAGGCAACTGGGATCACCTCCCTCCATTTACCAGCACATCAAACCTGCTGATTCCTTCGGGCCTAACGACATATCCTGTGTTAACCGCCAACGAAAGCGTTTATGGGCTAACCATCGGAAGCAACGCCACGTTTAGCTTAAACGGCTACACGCTTAGTGTTGGCTGCGATATTGTGAACGGTGCAAATACGACAGGCGACGGTATTATTTACGGCAGCAACAACTCGTCGGGCATTACCTGGAACGGAAGCGTTCCCGTACAAACTTATACCGGCCAAAACACCAGCACGACGGCCGAGTTAGGCAACATGACCGTCAATAACACGGGAGGGGGAACCGTAACGATCAGCGGCGGCCCGGTCGACATTTTCAACGTGCTCACTATAACCGAAGGTAACCTGGTGGTTGGCGCCTCACCGGCCGCGCTAACACTGCACAGCACCGCAACACAAACAGCAAGTGTGGCTGCAATAGCCAGCGGCTATTCCATTTCGGGCAATGTATCGGTACAGCGTTACCTTACCGGTGGCTTGGGGTACCGCAGTTACCGGCTCATATCGTCCCCGGTTTATACAGCGACTGTAAGCTCAAATAATATCTATAGCATAAACTATCTGCAAACCGGCATGTACCTGACAGGCAATGCCGGCGGCGGCTTTGATAAAACAGGCAATCCTACGATTTACTTGTTCCGCGAAGATCAAATACCGTCAAACGCCACTTTCACCAGCGGGAATTTCTGGGGCATCAGCGCCATCAACAATTCGCCCGCTTATAATTACTACGTCAACGGCGGCTCCACCAATTATAATTTGCCAGTGGGTAACGGCGCTATGGTCTTCTTTAGGGGAAACCGGGCCTCCGCCGCGCTTGCAACAGAAACAACAGTTACTTACACCACAAACGTAGCTGTCACCTTAAGCACCACCGGAACGCTTAACCAGGGTAACGTGGTGGTGCATAATTGGTACACGCCATCATCGGCCAATATCGGCCATACAGGTACTGGAACCAGCAAAACAACTACCAACTACACCGTGCGCGGCTTTAATTTGGTCGGCAACCCCTACGCCAGCTCGATCGATTGGAGTAAATTCAGCAGTTCCAGTTCGTCTGCTGCAATCTATGGCCCAAATGTCAGCCCATCTACCTGGATATTTAACCCGCTTACAAAAAATTACGACACTTATAACGCTACTACAGGCGTGGCCACCGGCAGCGCAGGTAAAATAATATCCAGCGGCCAGGGCTTTTTTGTACTGGCGACAGCAGCCTCGCCGTCACTCACCTTTACCGAGGCCGCTAAATCAAATTCCCAGCCATCCACGCTTTTAATGGATCGCAGGGTAAACGAGAGCGCCTTTTCGCCGGCCAGCAACAACAGCTATAACAGCTATTTTAGATTAGTGCTTGTTACTGATACGGCGAATAACGACGATATGGTTATCGGGTTGAACCCAACTTCTGTTACTCAATACAATCCTGCCGAAGACAGCAAATTTATGCAGGGCGACGGTAACCTTCAATCAATCGCCGCACAAAGCGGCGACAGTGTCTTCACCTCGGTAAAATGGATGCCCCTGCTCAAGAGCGAGGAAATACCGCTAAGGGTATTGGTCAACACAAGCGGTCAATATACTATTCAACGAACCGACTTTAATGCCATCCCACAGATTTACGGGGTTTGGCTGATGGATCGTTATAAAAAAGACTCTCTCGACATCCGCGCAAATACTACCTATGTATTTGATGTCGACTTAACCGATACCGCATCCTACGGCAAAAACCGATTTGTAGTAGTACTCCGTCAAAACCCTGCTTTAAGCATTCACCTGCTTAATTTCACCGCTGTAAAAGCAACCGGTGGTTCACAAGTCGCCTGGGTAACCGAAAACGAAGCCAGCTATACCGGCTTCGCCCTCCAAAGAAGTACCGACGGAGGCGCCAGCTATACGGTAATCGACGGACTTTTGTCAAATAGCCAGGGCTCTTACAGCTTCCTTGATACCAGCCCGGTTACCGGCGCCGATAGCTACCGCCTGCAGATCACCGACCTTAACGGCAATATCACCTATTCAAGCGTCGTCACGCTCATGTATGGGGCCAATACCAACAGCCTGGTTAAAACCGGTATCTCGGTTTATCCCAACCCGGCAAAAGCTGCGCTCAACCTGAGCATTGCCCCCGGGTTCAACACATCCGCAGGCCAATCAGCAGCCATTTCTCCAGCGCTTGCTTACAACATCCAGATTACCAGCATCCTCGGCAGTGTTGTAAAAACGGCCACCACCAACCAGCAAACCTGGCAAACCGATGTGAGCAACCTCACCCCCGGAACGTACGTACTCCAGGTTTTAACCAAGTCCGACAACAGTATTGTCGGCGAGCAGAAGTTTATTAAATTGTAATGCAAAAAATACCGGGAAAAATTTCGTAATAGTTTAAAATAGTGATTTAACCGCTGATTATGCGGTAATTAATAAAGAAAACGTAACTTTGCTAAAACGGAGTTTTTAAATCCATGTTGATGCGCCTTAAAATCTTTCTCGGAACACTACTTCTGTTCGTGCTGAATACAGCGGTGCTTTTTGCGCAGGGATCGGGAATTGGCGAACCATGTGAGGGCAACGACCCGGACTCGCAATGTCCGCTGGATAATTGGGTGATTATCCTCGCTGTGGTCGCTGTGGTTTTTGCCACCTGGCATTTGTACCGTAAACGCAACGCCCAAAAGACTGCCCTTTCCCGGTAATTGCCAGCCCGTGCTGAACCCATAACCACGCCGCCTTATAATTAATCATAAGGCCTAAAAACAGGACCCACACCGCTCATCGTTCCCGGTTTAATGCTGTTTCTTACAAATATCTTTCTCGAAA
This sequence comes from Bacteroidota bacterium, assembly GCA_013286235.1. Classification (GTDB taxonomy): domain Bacteria; phylum Bacteroidota; class Bacteroidia; order Sphingobacteriales; family Sphingobacteriaceae; genus Mucilaginibacter. The sequence continues at coordinate 39,171 of JABDGE010000006.1, read as the reverse complement.
AACGTTATCTTTCAGCACTTGTCAGGCTGCCAGGGATAAATGAAAGCTTTTTGTTATTCCCCGGGCCGTTTTTTACGGGTGTAATTCAGAAAAATTATCTATATCCATGTCACACAGTGACCTACAGCCGGCGCAATGGTCAGTAATCAAAAAACAGCTGTTTTGTTTTTTCTTTATTTTCTTCCTGCTGTACATCTTTCTAAATCCCAACAATATCGTCCCCTACTCCTGGTATGTCCAAAACCTGTACATTCCGACTTATACAAAACTGGCGGCATGGCTCAGTAAAGATGCCCTGCATATCGTTAATCCTGCCGTTTCCTTTTACAACAGCACCATCGATACCGTTTTTGGTTACCTCACTATCCTGTTTATTATTTCCCTGTCGCTTATTGGTTCGTTGGTATGGGTGCTCGCCGGCAAAAAAACAAGCGGCTACCCCAAATTGTACCGTATCCTTCTGTTAATTTTAAGGTATTACCTGGCCATTACCTGGATAGCTTATGGTTCCATAAAAATCGCGGGGCTGCAGTTCCCGCCGCTATCACCGGTTACGCTGCTGCAAACCTATGGCAATTCGAGTCCGAAAGATTTGGCCTGGGCCTTTATGGGCTATTCAACCGTATACAACTATTGTATCGGCCTTAGCGAGTTGGCGGTCGGTATTCTGTTGTTTTTCAGGCGGACGAGCACTTTTGCCAACCTGATCGGCTTGATCATGTTTGCCAACGTACTGGCGTTCGACTACATTTTCGAGGTAAATGTAAAACTGTTGATTACCGTGTTAATGGTTATGACCTTATTCATCCTGTCCAAAGATGTAGCCAGGCTGGTCAATTTCTTTTTCCTGGGCAAAACGGTTTATCCCGAAAGGGATTCGCCGGTACGATTTAATACCAAATGGAAAAACACCGCCTTCAGGGTAGCTAAGTGTGCATTTATACTGTTCCTGGTGTTTTTTGATCTTCGGGGTTACTTTGCCCGGGCAAAAGCGTACAACGGCCACCTTAAAAAGCCGCCGTTGTATGGTATTTACAACGTAACTTCTTTTATAAGGAACAAGAATACTTTAAAGCCATTGACCACTGATACCACACGCTGGAATAAACTGGCGGTTTCCGCACCAGAAGGTACTGCGGCCGTCATCCTGATGAATGACAGCACCACGAATTTTGTATTTGAACCGGATACTGTTAACCACAAAATTACGATGTACTCGAAAACGGATACCCCGGGCAAGTACACATTCAATTATAGCCATCCTGCGAGGGGCATGCTGCTTTTACGCGGAAAATGGCGCAGCGATTCGCTTCAAATAGAATTGCGGGAATATGATATGAATAAATTCCCTTTAATAAGCCAGCGCTTCCGCTGGATAATGGGGCGTAACCAGGGTATAAAAAAATAAAGGCCATTGCAAAAACAATGACCACGCCTTGGACTGTATTTTAGATTTGAGACATGAGATTTGAGACAATTAGCTTAAATCTGGTGACCTAAAGATAGCCTCCCCATCTCACATCTCACATCTAAATTTCTATGTCCTTCTCATCGCTTGCGGCGCAACCTGCAATTGGTCTAATATGCCGTTTACAACTTTAGGCAAATCTTCCGCATCTTTTTGCGGATCGCGGTGCACTTCGCCAACGCCAAATCCGCGCCAAACAATTTTGCGGGTATGCGTATCTATCAGGTCGATGATCACCGTTCCTTCACGGTAATGCTCTTTTTCAGCGTAAGTCAAACCGCCATAATACGGGAACGGCCCGCCAAAGGCATAATATGGGCGCCAACCCCAGCCCCATCCGAAACCCCAACCGGGTCCCCAGCCCCAGCCGCCCCAATAGGGCGAATAGTAATTGGTACGGGTGCCCTTACCTACAATATCGGTATAGGTAACCACCAGGTCTGGGTGGTTTGCGTTGAGCTGGAAGCCCTTGGCAACCAACGCGCTCGTGGTGGCATCTTTAATTTTTGCATCCGCCATTGATCCCATTGCATTGGTGTTGCCGGTCTTCGACGGCGGCATCCAGGCAAAGGTATGATAGCCGGTCATGTTGGTTTTGTTGATGGCGGCCTGGTAATAATTATAACTTGTACACGATGACAGGCCCTGCAGCACACATACCGTCAGCGCCAAATAAAATAGCTTTTTCATAGTATTGGGGTATATATAATTAGACTAACAACTTATAAATGGTTTAACGCCTAAAGTTAAAAAAATCTTCTTAGATTCCTGCCTTTTATCCAACTATCCAAAAGTCATGCCGATCGCTTGTTTCCCGATGATCGAACAAATCGGTGAAATCACAAAACACAATCGGTGAAATCACAAAAAACTTCAAGAAAGATACTTCCCTACAATCGGCATCCTTCTGCCCATACCAAACGCTTTGGGCGATACTCTTAGTATGGGTGGGGTCTGGTATCTTTTATGTTCGGCAAGGTTCGTCAGTTTGATCACGCGGCGTACCGTTTTTTCATCAAAACCCATGCGGATTATCGCGGCTGATGACGAACGGCCTTCAATATATTCAGCCAATATCTGGTCCAATATTTCGTACTCCGGCAGCGAGTCGGTATCCTTTTGATTCGGCCTCAATTCGGCGGAAGGGGGTTTCACGATCGAGTTTTCAGGGATGATCTCTCCGTTGCGGTTAATATGCCGCGCCAACTCAAAGACCTGGGTTTTGTAAACATCGCCTATAACCGAAATACCGCCGCACATATCGCCGTATAAAGTTCCGTACCCAACGGCAGCCTCACTTTTATTCGACGTATTCAGCAGTATATAGCCAAACTTATTGCACATGGCCATCAACAGTACCGCCCTGCTGCGGGATTGGATATTCTCTTCGGCAATGTTAAACGGCAGGCCTTTAAACTGCGGTTCCAGTATATGTTCAAACGCTTCGGTAACACTTTTAATGGGGATGGTGGTATGCATGCAACCCAGGTTCTTCACCAGGTCCTCCGCGTCCTTGATGGAATGGTCACTCGAAAACCGCGAAGGCAGCAATACGGCCATCACGTTTTCCGCCCCCAAAGCCTCCGCAGCCAGGGCGCACACAACCGCCGAGTCGATGCCACCTGACAATCCAAGTATCGCCTGCTTAAAGCCCGACTTGTAAAAATAATCGCGGATACCCACGAGGATGGCCGAATGAATTTGTTCGATATCGCTTTGCCGTGCTTTACGCATCGTCGATGGATGCGCAAAGCTTACATTTCCCTGCTTATCCAGGTCGTAATAGGCCATAGCTTCCTCAAAATAAGGCATCTCATCAACCATCCGCCCGGTATTATCAAACACCAGTGAGCCGCCGTCAAAGATCAGCTCCGTTTGCGCGCCAACATTGTTCACATAAAACAGCGGCAAACCATACCTGTTGGCGTTGTCGCTTAATATGCCGATACGTTCCTCATCGTGGTTATAGGCAAAGGGCGACGCCGCGATATTGATCATCACATCGGGTTCCTCTTCTATCAGGATATCCATTGGCCGGGTAATATACAGTGGGTTTTCTATGGTGTTCCAAAGGTCTTCGCAAATGGTAAGTGCGATCCGGTGCCCCTTAAATTCAATACAGCTGAATTCCGTCGAGGGCTCAAAATAGCGGTATTCGTCGAAAATATCATAGTTCGGCAGCAGGGCCTTGTGCGCCCGGGCTTTTACTTCACCATTCTCAATAAAATAGGCGGTATTATTTAGTTCCTTTCCTTCGGGCTTGTCGTTGGGCGTAGGCAGCCCGATAATGCAGGCAATATCCGTGCATTCTTCGGCTATTTTTTGGGCCGATGCTTCGCAAAGGTCAATAAACTCATCAAACTCCAAGAAATCCCGCGAGGGATAACCCGAAACACATAATTCCGCAAAAACAACCAGGTCCGCGCCATTTTCGCGCGCCTTCCTGATATGATCGATTATTTTATTGGTGTTCGATTCAAAGTTCCCGATATGATAATTAAGCTGGGCTAAGGCAATCTTCATTATATAATATATTCGTCAACTAATTGGTCAGATGTTTTCAGTTGCACGAAAAACCTCTGCGTTCTCCGCGCCTTCTCAGTGCTCTCTGTGTTAAAAACAAAAAGGTGACGCACTGAACTAACGTTTCAAATATCCCGTTTAGGGTATTTAAGCAAATAAAAAAATTATTTTTGCCCAAACACTTACAAATGGTCATTTCAAACAAAATCAAACAAATTTACCTGTTTTTTTTAACCGCCGTCATTTTATATGGCTGCCATAACGGTAACAAGGTTGATGTCAGCAATATACAGGTTAATGTGAAGATAGAGCGTTTCGACAGGGAATTTGACGAAATGAAAACAAAACCCATGGCGCAGCAGGCGGCTTATCTGCAAAAAAAATACGGCGATTTCTATCACAATTTCATCGTTTTACTGCTGCAGGACAATGATATCAATACCAACGATACCGCCTACTTTTCATTGTTGCGGAAGGTGTTTGCCGACAAAGATTACAATCCCCTCAAACACGATGTCGATTCCATATACCCTAATCTCGATAAACCCACCGAAGAATTGACCGATGCCTTTAAACACATCAAATATTATTTCCCCGGGCAGCAGTTGCCAAAATTATACGCGTATTTCTCCGGCTTTGAGGCCCAAACTGTTATTGGTAACGACTATTTTGGCATCGGGCTGGATCAATTTTTAGGCGGCAACTCGAGGTTCTATCCCTCTCTCAGCCAGCAATACCCGCATTATCTTTCGCGCGCTTTTAACCCGGAAAATATTTGCCCCAGGGTAGTTGAAGGATTGGCCCGGGAAAACATTTGCCCTGAGAACGACAGCGACAAAACCCTGCTGTCAAAAATGATCTATAACGGCAAGATCATGTACCTGATGGATAAAATCTTACCCGACGCCTCCGACACGTTAAAGATCGGCTACACGGCCGCCCAGCTTAAATGGTGCCGGCAATTCGAGCCGAAAATATGGGGCTATTTTTTGGAAGAAAACCTGTTGTACGAAACCGATGACCTGAAAATCAACAAATACATTGGGGAGACGCCGTTCACCCCCGGCCTCGGTGACGATAACAAATCAGCCCCCAAACTCGGCATATGGCTTGGCTGGCAGATCGTCCGTAAATACATGGAAAAACACCCTGATATGACCCCGGAGGATTTGGTGAAGGAAAACGATGCCCAGAAAATTTTGGAGGATGCTAAGTACAGGCCGAAGGGGTGAGTTTGCGATTTGCAGTTGGCAGTTGGCAGTGTGTGAAAGTGGCAGTAGCAGTTGCAGTTGCAGTTGCAGTTGCAGTTCGCAGTAGTGAGTGGGCAGTGGGCAGTGGGCAGTGGTGAAAGTGGCAGTAGCAGTTTCAGTAGCAGTTGGCAGTAATGAGTTAACTTCCATGATGGAAATAAATCATAACCTGGGACAGTAACCGCCCAATTTCCTGTCTTCCGGACTTTCGGTCTTCCCGACTTACTTCAATATACCGAAAACACCTTTTAACGCAATCACCACACCGATAACCAACAGGATATTGGCGACGATAACGTTATTGTGAAAATCGACAAAGCGCAGGTAAACGCCCGGGATGCCAATTACAAGGGCTAAAACGATGGTTAGATAATGGCTTTCTGCATTTGCATTCTCGGTTGAGCTCATATTGCTGGAGATTAATTTATGTTGACGTCCCCGCAAAAATATAAATGTTTGATGAATTGGGGAAATTATTTAGTATAGTAGGTAAAAGTTAGCCGGCTTCCTTCTCGCCCATTTCTTAGTCCCGCCCAAAACACTTTGTCATCTCGACCGTAGGGAGAGATCTTATACGCCATACTGGCGGACTGTGCAGGCGGTACTGTCAGACGTATAAGATTTCTCCCTCGTACCTCGGTCGAAATGACAAAGCTTTTAGTATATTGCCAGTGAACTAATGAACAACAACACTGCTACGTTTTCTCCTCCTCACCAACCACCACACCCCTAACCCGCAAAGCAAAAAGAACCATAGATTGGCAAGTCCTACCAGCACCTCTTTACACAACGCCCATCCGTTTTCACATGCCAGCAGCATTCGCTTGAAAAAAGGAAGCTCATAGGCTGATGGATCGTCATTAACCACTACCTCACGGCTGATGGTATTACTTTGATAAAAGCTTAGGTTAACGGTACTATTGCTAACCGCATCATCGATCTTCCGGTTGCCGATCTGCTGATCGATCATATCATCCCTCAGGTCAAGTACCTTTGCAGGATCTTTAATAACAATCTTCCCCTGCTTTTGCTGACTGATCAGCTCGCTCCTGCTTTTCAGCTTCATTTGTGCGGAAAGATAATCAAGGGTTTCGTCGCTAACGTCCAGGCTGCGGTTCGTTACATAGAGCCCCATGGTCGCAACGCTGTCCATAAATTTCTGCAACTTCACGGACGGTACCTTAACGGTCATGTCCGCCGTAGTGGTTAGCGCTGTTATTCGCATAACCGAATCCGCATTTACTTTAACATCCCCGGTCCTTTCCGCCGCCGACCCCATTTGCTGGTGGACAACCATCCCGCCCAATGCCGACGTAAGCGCAACAATCTTTTGCCCGGTCTGCGCCACATTCCTAACTTTGAAACTCATTCCAGCCGTTTTTACCAGCTTTTCTTTGGTTACAATATCTGCTCTCAGGGAAGTATCCGCATCGCCGCTGCTCCCGACCTCATATCCGCCCTTCCCTTTACAGGCACAAAAAAGCACCAGCCCCGCAAGCGGGATTAAAATTTTAGTTTTCATAATTTTTTGGATTTAACATTGATACCGGCAACCCGCAAAAGGTAACCCGCAGGCACGGTTGGGTATCAAATTGTTACGAAAACGACGTTAATGCCGGCGGCAGAGACGCAAAGCATCGCGTTTCTACATTTGGTCCTCTCTAATTCCAAAAATTCTCTGCAACTAAACAACCTTCAACAATAAAACAATCAAACACATTTCAACATTTCAACATTCCAACCTTCCAACCTTCCAACATTTCAACAACAAAACAATAAAACAATCCAACAATAAAACACACTTGATTTTTCCAAAAATACATTTAAATTTACATGAGCGTTAGCCACACTTCCCGCCATTATAAACCGATGCCCTGCAATGCTTTTTTTGGGAATTTAGCTAAGTTTTTTATTTATTTAGAACAATTATAAATTAGACATTACTGTCACTAATTTGTCAGGGATACTGTAATAAATTATACTTTTGTTCGAAAATTCGGGGTATAATTTACATCCCTACATGGACTTCAGCCCTTTGAAATAAAACTTTATTAAGCACAATTACACTATATGAGGCGTCTCTCATTACTTTTTAAACAACGCTCAAGGTCGGTTCTACTTGCTGCGGTTTTCGTACTTTTTGGCACGGCGGCCCACGCACAGGGGGATGCTGCCAAAGGCGAAGGAATATTCAAAGCCAATTGTACCACCTGTCATAAAATCGGAACCAGGGTTGTTGGCCCCGCTTTAGGACCAACCATCACGTCTGAAACTGACGACAAATGGCTCACCAAATGGATCGAGAATAACCAGGCCTTAATCGCTGCCAAAGACCCCAAAGCGCTGGCCATTTACAACCAGTACAACCAGGCCGGCATGACTGTCTTCGGCAGCCTTACCGATGGCGATGTTGCTAATGTGCTGGCTTATGTCCGTGCCAGTTGGAAAACCGACCCGGCAAATCCCGTAAATGCTTCTAAATTACCCGCCGTCGCACCTGAAACCGGGCCAGGCAGCCTGACGATATATGCTTTGATCGCTGTTATCATTATTGCCTTCATCATCATACTCGTACTAAACCGCGTTATTGGAACCCTGGAAAAAGTATTGGTGAAAAGCGAAGGTATCTTAGTCACCGAAGCTGAAGTTGAAGCCGTTCCGGTTGACCGTTTCGCACTGATCAAAAAACTTGCTAAAAATAAAAAGTTTGTATTTTTTACTTTATTAGTCGGTACGCTCGCCCTCGGCAGCTGGACGTGGGTTACCATGTGGCATACCAACGTGCACCAGGGTTACCAGCCTGAGCAGCCGATCCATTTCCCGCATGACCTGCATGCCGGGGCCATGAAGATAGATTGTCAATACTGCCACTTCGGGGCTTACAAATCAAAAAATGCCTCTATCCCGCCGCTAAACGTTTGTATGAACTGCCATAAAACAGTTAAGACCGAATCGCCGGAAATACATAAGATATATGATGCTTTGGGTTACGATCCCACCACCCAGAAATACGACAGCACCAAGTCGCACCCCATTCAATGGGTACGCATCCATAACCTGCCCGACTTTGTTTATTTTAACCACTCGCAGCACGTAAAGGTTGCCGGGTTGAAATGCCAGACATGCCATGGACCGGTGCAGGAAATGAAGGAAGTTTACCAATATTCGCCGCTCACCATGAAATGGTGTATACAGTGCCACAAACGCACCGATGTGAACATGAAGGGCAATGCCTACTACGAAAAGATGGAAGCCGTGCACGATTTGATCAAGGCAGGTAAACCGGTAACCGAAGCTGCAATGGGCGGTATCGAGTGCGGAAAATGCCACTATTAATACATTGATTGAAACTTATCATTACAGTTTAGTTAGCTTAAATGGATAGCAATAAAAAATACTGGAAAGGTTTAGAAGAGCTCGACCAAACCACGGAGTTTGTGGAGTTGAACAAACACGAATTCGCCGAACCTATTCCTATAGAAGACGTTTTGACCGGTGGCGGTTTAATGGGTAAAACACCCCGCCGCGACTTTTTAAAGGCCCTCGGCTTCGGTGTTGGCGCAGTGTCATTGGCAGCGTGCCAGCCGGTTCCGGTTCATAAATCAATGCCTTACCTGATTAAGCCAGAAGAAATTACCCCGGGCGTTGCCAATTTTTACGTTTCGACTTACGAAGGCCAGGCTATCCTGGTAAAAACCCGTGAAGGCCGCCCCATCAAAGTGGAAGGCAACCCGAACGACCTGATCGGAAAAGGCGGTTTGAGTGCAAGGGCGCAGGCCTCGGTACTCGATTTGTACGATATCAACCGTCTTAAAAATCCTGTAAAAAACAACGGCGATTACGGATGGGAGCAGCTGGATAATTTTATAAAGGACGAGCTTACAGCGATCAAAGCAGGCGGCAAGAACATACGTTTGATAACTTCTACCATAACCAGCCCCTCTACGTTGGCGGTTATTGCCGACTTTATCACTGCGTTTCCAACTGCAAAACATATCAATTATGACGCGGTGTCATACACCGGGATCATCCAGGGCAACCAGAACAGCTTTGGAAAAGCCGTATTGCCGCATTATAGTTTCGACAACGCGGACGTGATCGTGAGTTTTGGCGCCGATTTCCTGGGCACCTGGATATCACCGGTTGAATTTATCCGTCAATACGTTCAAACCCGCAACAATAAATCGCTGGAAGCGAAGAAAATGTCGCGCCATATCCACTTCGAAACAGGTTTGAGCGTGACAGGCAGTAATGCCGATGCACGCATCCCCATCAAACCGTCCGAAGAAGGTCCGGCCCTAATCAGCTTATACAACGCCATTTCTGGCAAAACACTTCCCGGAGATGCATCGCTAACAAATAACAAAGTTGCAGCCAATGCCATAGCGCTTGCCGCCAAGGAATTGGTTGCCGCAAAAGGAAAAGCCCTTGTAATTGCCGGTTCGAATGATGTAGCTACGCAGATATTGGTTAATGCCATCAACTCCCTGCTTGGCAGCTATGGCACAACGATCGATCTGGATAACCCATCGCACCAGTTTGCCGGTAACGACAGCGAGTTCACCGAATTTGTTGCCGAAATGAACCGTGGCGAAGTGGACGCGGTTTTCTTCCTTGATGCCAACCCCGTTTATGATTATTACAAGAGCAAGGATGTAGTAAGCGGCCTCAAAAAAGTGCGCCTATCAGTATCCTTCTCCGATCACAACGACGAAACAGCTAACATTTGCACGGCAGTTGCGCCAAACCACCATTACCTGGAGTCATGGGGCGATGACAATGCGCTCGAAGGCTATTATACCATTTTACAGCCTACGATCAACCCGGTTTATGATACCCGCCAGGCAGAACACAGCCTGTTGGTATGGTCGGGCAGCGCAGCGAAGGATTATTATACCTACGTGCGCAACAATTGGGATCAAAAATTATTGACAATCGGCGGATTGACTGGTCAGAAGGGCTGGGAAACTTTGCTGCAAACCGGCTTTATAAAAGCCGCGCCAAAAGCAGCAGGTTCCTACTCGTTCACTTATGCTTTAGACAGTGTAAGCCAAAAAATACTCGACCACAGCAAAGCGCTGGCGGCAGCAAGTGGCAGTGTAGAATTTGCATTGTACCAAACAGTTGCCCTGCGCGATGGTAAAAGGGCTAACAACCCATGGCTGCAGGAGTTGCCCGATCCGGTATCGAAAGTTACCTGGGACAACTATGCTAACGTATCCCCTTCCGACATGAAAAAATGGGGTTATGAAGATGGCGATGCGGTGAAAATCGAGGCAAACGGCTACAGCATAACTATCCCCGTACTATCACAGCCCGGCCAGGCACAAGGGACCATTTCATTGGCAGTAGGCTACGGACGCACCATTTCAGGTCCTGTTGGCGATAACGTAGGCAAAAACACTTTCCCGCTGTATAGCCTGCGGAATGGCACGCTGCAAACATCGGGTGTTGCCACTTTAAAGCCCACCGGTGATAACTGGCCGCTGGCACAAACGCAAACACACCACTCTATCGAAGGTCGTAACAGCATCATTAAGGAAGCTACCTTCAAGGAGTACGTTAAAAACCCTGCCGCACGTTCGGGCGAGGAGGAAGACCATAAAGATTACGACCTTTTCTGGCAAAAATATGAGCACCCTACCTATAACTGGGTAATGGCCATCGACCTGAACGCCTGTACCGGCTGCGGCGCCTGCGTGGTTGCCTGCAGCGCCGAGAATAACGTTCCGGTGGTAGGTAAGGACGAAGTTCGCCGCCGTCGCGAAATGCACTGGATCAGGATCGACCGTTACTATAGCTTTGACGACAATGGGGATGGTGGTAAAACCGAGGAGCACGAAATTGCCAATCTCGACAACTTTGACAACGTCCGGGTAGTTTACCAGCCGATGCTATGCCAGCACTGCGACCACGCACCCTGCGAAACCGTTTGCCCGGTATTGGCCACCGTTCACTCTTCCGAAGGCTTGAACCACATGGCTTATAACCGTTGCGTGGGTACCCGTTATTGTGCCAACAACTGTCCGTACAAAGTGCGCCGCTTTAACTGGTTCAACTACTGGAACGACGCCCGTTTCGAAAACTATATCCAAAACGATCATACCGTGCTTGTACTAAACCCCGATGTGGTTACCCGTTTCCGTGGCGTAATGGAAAAATGCTCGATGTGTATACAGCGCATCCAGGCCGGTAAGCTAAAAGCGAAGATCGAAAAACGTCCGCTTAAGGACGGCGATGTTAAAGTTGCCTGCCAGCAAACCTGCCCTGCCAACGCTATCGTGATGGGCGATGCCAACGATCCGAACTCCGAAGTTTCAAAGGCTTTAAAGAGCGACAGAACTTACTATGTTTTGGAAGAATTGGGTACGCAGCCGGGCGTAGGTTACCAGGTAAAGGTTAGAAATATTACAGAAACAGAAGCTTAAAATACAACAGGGATAAAATATGGCATCTCATAGCGAATCAATAATAAGAGAACCCTTAATCACGGGCGACAATATTACCTACGCGCAAATCACTAATGATGTTTTGCGTCCCGTGGAAAATATGCCCGGCCGGGCCTGGTGGATCGGCTTTACGATAGCCTCCCTGGGCGCAAGCCTTTGGGTTTTTGCCGTAAGCTGGACATTTTGGTACGGCATAGGCGAATGGGGCCTTAACAAAACAGTGGGCTGGGCCTGGGACATCACCGGCTTTGTGTGGTGGGTAGGTATTGGTCACGCCGGAACACTTATCTCGGCCATCTTGCTGCTCTTCCGTCAAAACTGGCGTAACTCCATCAACCGCTCCGCGGAGGCCATGACTATCTTCGCGGTGATCTGTGCCGCCACTTACGTTGTTTCGCACATGGGCCGCCCCTGGTTAGCATACTGGCCATTGCCGCTGCCAAACCAGTTCGGCTCTATCTGGGTGAACTTTAACTCACCGCTGGTTTGGGACGTATTTGCAATATCGACTTATTTCTCGGTTTCATTGGTGTTCTGGTACACAGGCCTTTTGCCCGATCTGGCAAGTATCCGCGACCGCGCAACCGGCATCCGTCAAAAAATATATTCGGTAATGTCATTCGGCTGGACAGGTTCGGTAAAAACCTGGCAGCGTTTTGAAACCGTTTGTTTGATCCTGGCAGGTATATCGACACCGCTGGTACTTTCGGTTCACACCATCGTATCCATGGACTTTGCCACCTCGCTGGAACCTGGCTGGCATACCACCATCTTCCCGCCATACTTCGTCGCGGGGGCTATCTTCTCCGGTTTTGCCATGGTGCAAACACTGTTGCTGGTGACGCGCAAGGTTTTAGGGCTGGAGAATTATATCACGATGTTCCACATCGAGGCCATGAACAAGATCATCCTGTTAACGGGGTCTATTGTTGGTGTGGCTTATCTTACAGAGTTCTTCATTGCCTACTATTCAGGCAACGAATACGAACGTTATACCTTCCTCAACAGGTTTATCGGTCCGTACTGGTGGGCTGGCTGTATGATGTATGGCTGTAACGTACTGATGACCCAGCTGATGTGGTTTAAATCCGTCCGCAGAAATATCCCGATTTCCTGGGTACTGTCTATCGTGGTAAACATCGGTATGTGGTTCGAAAGGTTTGTGATCATCGTTGTTTCGCTTCACCGCGACTTCCTTCCTTCAAGCTGGGCTATGTTTCACCCAACCTGGGTTGATATGAGCGTATTTATCGGTTCGATTGGTTTGTTCTTCACCATGTTCCTGCTGTTCATACGCGTATTGCCATCCATAGCAATGGGCGAAGTGAAGCTGATCCTGAAGAGCACGAGCGAGCAGGCGAAGAAAAAATTACTGGCCCATGGCGACCTCGACCCCGAGCAGGTAAAATACTACAAGGATTCGCTGGTTAAATTTGATAGCGTTGAAATTGCTGATTATCAAAAAGTATAAAAATGAGTAAAACCAAATATATTTTAGGCCTTTTTGCTGATCCTGATGAAATGATGCACGGGATCGACCTTTTGCAAAAAAACAGCGTACCTATATACGATGTCTTCACCCCTATGCCTATCCACGGCATCGAAAGAAAATTAGGCATAAAGGATTCGCGCCTCGGTTATGCAGCATTTATGTTCGGCTGCCTGGGCGGTACAACCATATTCAGTATGGCTTATTACATGCTGGTGCATGACTGGCCGATGAATATTGGCGGCAAACCGGCTTTTGCCATACCCGACTTTGTACCCATCACATTTGAATGGACCGTATTGTTCACCGCCTTCGGTATGACGCTCACTTTCTTCTACGCCACACACTTGTTCCCCGGCCGTACGCCGAGGGTAATGGACCTGCGGGCGACAGACGACCGTTTTGTGATCGCGATAGATGCAAAAGGAAACACCCCGCATGAGGATATAACAAAAATATTAAAAGAAGCAGGCGCTGTAGAAGTGAAGCATAACGACAGAAAATATGTTAGCTATGAATAAGATAAAAATATTGGGAACCATCGCTGTCGCCGTTACTGCATTGATCGCCGTATCGTCCTGCAATGACAAGCGCAGCACCGGCTGGGAATACGCCCCCAATATGTATGAGCATATTGCATACGATCCGGATCAAAAGAACCCCAATTTTAAGGATGGCAAAACCGCGCAGCTTCCGCCTGCCGGAACCACCCCGATTGGCTTTGTCCGTTTTGACTATCCAAATACCAAGGACGGCTACCTCGCTGCAAGCGATGAAGTGAAAACCACGCTGCCGCAAACCCAGGCAAATTATGCCGAAGGGAAAATATTGTTCCTGCATTTCTGCTCTCCATGTCATGGTGTTAACGGCCAGGGCGATGGTTTGGTAGTTGCACACGGCTTCCCTGCCCCCCCATCGTACTCAAAAGGTACCTCGTCACGCGGCGGCGCCATGAAAGACCTTACCGACGGTAAAATTTATCATACAATTACTTATGGGTTGAATGCAATGGGGTCCTATGCTTCACAGCTTGATCCGACTGAGCGCTGGAAAGTGATCATGTATGTTCACCATTTACAAACTTTATAAGCACGTTTTTTAAATGAAGACTTCTCATAGTTTCGACGAAATATTTAAATTCCAGGGGAAAGCTAAAAGCTGGAGCCTTATCATGATAGCAGTTGGCGTGATTGGCGCTATATTCAGCTTTGTTGTTTTTGGTGGCGAACGCACCTTTGCAAACCTGCTATTGATGGGTTACTACTTTACCTGTGTTTGTATTTGCGGCATATTCTTTTGCGCCGTGCAATATGTTGCACAGGCCGGTTGGTCGGCTTCCATTCTGCGGATCCCACAGGCATTTGGTAAAACATTGCCGATCGCAGCAGCTATCCTGCTGGCTATCATCCTCGGCGGCCTATTCATCACCCATACCGGCTTGAACGAATATGGTAAACAAACTACACTGCCCTACCTGTACAAGGCATGGGCATTAAAAGGGATAACCACACCCGGAAGCGTTAATTACGATGCGGTGATCACCAAAAAATCAGGTTTCTTAAATATCCCCTTCTTCCTCATCCGCATTATTTTTTACCTGGTTTCCTACGCAATCCTCGGCCGTTTGCTGATCAAGTATTCCGAAAATGAAGATGCATTGGGCGGCATGTTCAACTATAAAAAGAGCTTCAACGTATCGGTAATATTCCTCGTTATCTTCGGCTTTACCGTGCCGCTGTTTGCTTTCGATACCATCATGTCACTGGAGGCACACTGGTTTTCAACCATGTTCGGCTGGTATAACTTTGCAGCATTATGGGTTGGGGGCCTATCCGTGATTACGTACACGCTCATCCGCCTGCGCGAAAACGGTTACGTGCAATGGGTTACCGAAGATCACCTGCATAACCTCGGGCAATTAATGTTCGGTTTCTCGATATTCTGGACTTACCTCTGGTTCGCGCAGTTCCTGTTAACCTGGTACGCTAACATCCCTGATGAAGCCTCGTATTTTTACCTGCGGTGGGTACCCGAGTTTAAACCATGGTTCTGGTTAAACATCATCATCAACTTCTTAACGCCTTTACTGGTATTGATGTCGCGCGATTCAAAACGTGCGGTTAAAGTATTAAAAACCGCCTGCGTAATCCTGATTTGCGGTCACTGGCTGGATTACTGGCAGATGATCATGCCGGGCGCCGTTGGTCCGCAATCAGCCTGGTACACCGAGATCGGCATCCCCGAAATCACCATATTTATAGGTTTTGTTGGATTGTTTGTGTTTACGACCATGAGCGCGCTGAGCACATTCAAATCGCTTGTTCCCAGGAAGCACCCCTTCCTGGAAGAGAGCCTGCATCACCACATCTAATAATTATTAAATTTGCAACAATAAGCAGAATACCAAACGACAAAAAAATGGCATTCAAAAAAGTAATAAGATCTAAAAAAATATATCCGCTCCTGGCGGCGCTAATGCTGTTTGGCACGACGGTGATGGCACAGGATGCTACTACTGCGGTTGCCCAGGGCACAACAACGCCCGGATCGCCCGACTCCATGGCTAACAGCGCAATGTGGACAGGCGTATTATATTACACATTGTTATTCCTGGTCGGCTGCGTTTGCCTTGCCATTGTTGGCAGGATATTAAAGGTTTATGACATTACCCAGAAAATGCAGGGTAAAAAGGGCATAAACTGGAACGGCTTTATGGGCATTATCTGCCTCGTATTCCTTATTGCAGGTATGTATGGCGCATTTTGGTCGATATTCGTCCAGGGGAGCATGAAACTTCCGGTAGCGGCCTCGGCACATGGCGGCGAAATCGATACCATGTTTAACGTAACAACCATCTTAACGCTCATCGTCTTTGTTATTACCCAAATATTACTGTTTGGCTTTGCATTTGTATACCGTGGTTCCGAAAAACGCAAGGGCTACTATTTGCCCCATAACAATACCATTGAAAAATTATGGACCATTATCCCGGCCATCGTGCTTACGGTGCTGGTGGTGTTCGGATTTTTCACCTGGCAAAAAGTAATGAACTCCGATGAGCAAAAAGGCGACTTAAACATCGATGTTACCGGCCACCAGTTTAAATGGGAACTCCGTTACCCTGGTCCCGATGGAAAACTTGGAACTGTAAATTACACTCTCTCCAGCCCGCTGAACGTATTGGGCATCGATTTTAAAGATCGTTATAGTTTAGATGACCTGCAGGCCGACACGCTGGTATTGCCGGTTAACACGCCGGTAAGGTTAAATATCCACGCGCAGGATGTGATCCATAGCGTATTTATGCCGCACTTCCGCGTACAGCTGAATGCCGTGCCGGGATTGCCAACATTCTTCAGGTTTACCCCAACCATAACTACTGCGCAAATGCGTGTGGAAACAGACAATCCGAACTTTGAATTTCTGCTTTACTGCAACAAAATATGTGGCGGTATCCACTATAACATGCAAAAAGTTGTCAGGGTGGTATCCCAGGCCGAATACCAGGACTGGATCTCGCACCAAAAACCATACTTAACACCACAATTAAAACAACAATTAAAGCTGGCTTCAGAAAAATCAGTTCCGGCTGCAGCAAGCAGGTTAGCGTTAAACAATTAATATAACAAAGATTAGCGATTATGTCAACATTAGCAGTTCACGATCACGGGTTGGTACATCACGAAGAAGGTCACGAACACCATCATAAAGCAACTTTCCTTAATACTTATGTGTTCAGCCAGGACCATAAGATGATCGCCAAGCAATTCCTTATCACAGGTATTACCATGGCTTTCATCGGCATGTGTCTTTCCCTGTTGTTCAGGATACAATTAGCTTACCCCGATAAAACCTTCCCGCTATTGGAAACTTTACTGGGTCGTTTTGCGCCGGGTGGCCGTCTTAGCCCCGATTTTTATATGTCGCTGGTTACCATACACGGTACCATCATGGTATTTTTCGTGTTAACTGCAGGCTTAAGCGGTACTTTCGCCAATTTGCTGATCCCGCTGCAGGTGGGCGCCCGCGATATGGCCTCGCCATTTGTAAACATGCTCTCTTATTGGTTTTTCCTCGCCGCCAGTATCATCATGCTTTCATCATTCTTTGTACAAAAAGGCCCCGCAAGCGGCGGCTGGACCGTATATCCGCCACTATCAGCTTTACCAAAGGCGATGCCTGGTTCTGCTGAAGGTATGACTCTCTGGTTAGTCAGCATGGTTTGCTTTATAGGATCCTCGCTGATGGGTGGTATCAACTACATCAGTACCGTATTGAACATGCGCACCAAAGGTATGGACCTGTGGAAAATGCCTTTAACGGTGTGGGCCCTTTTCCTTACCGCTGTTTTAGGTGTGCTTTCGTTCCCGGTATTGGTTGCCGGCGTAGTGCTCCTTATTTTCGACCGCAGCTTTGGCACAAGCTTTTATCTTTCAGACATTGTATTGAACGGCACCGTTCAGCCATTTGAAGGCGGCAGTCCGATCTTGTTCGAACACTTATTCTGGTTCCTCGGTCACCCCGAAGTATATATCATTATCATGCCGGCAATGGGTATCTCGTCCGAGGTGCTAGCTGTAAATTCGCGTAAACCTATCTTTGGATACCACGCGATGGTTTACTCGCTCATCGGTATCGCCGTACTGTCGTTCATCGTATGGGGCCACCACATGTTCGTCACCGGCATGAACCCCTTCCTCGGCGGTGTGTTCATGATCACCACGCTCATTATTGCTGTACCATCGGCTGTAAAAACGTTCAACTGGCTGGCTACGCTTTGGCGGGGCAACATCCGGTTCACGCCGGGCATGTTATTTGCCATCGGTATGGTTTCCTTTTTTATCTCTGGTGGTTTAACCGGTATTTTCCTGGGTAACTCCGCTCTTGACATTACTTTGCACGATACCTATTTCGTGGTTGCCCACTTCCACCTGGTAATGGGTTCCGCCGCTATATTCGGTATGCTTGCCGGTGTGTACCACTGGTTCCCGAAAATGTTCCGTCGTATGATGGACGAGCGTTTGGGATACCTGCACTTTTGGATAACCTTCATCGGAGCTTACCTCGTGTTCTTCCCCATGCACTTTATGGGTTTAGATGGCGTTCCGCGTCGATATTACGCCTTCACTGAATTCCCGTCGATGGCGCGTTGGTTATCTGTGAACGTATTTATCACATGGGCGGCCTTTATGACCGGCGCAGCGCAGATCGCATTCATCGTAAACTTTATTTATTCCATATTCTGGGGTAAAAAGACGATACAGAACCCCTGGCAGTCAAACACGCTGGAATGGACAGCTCCTATCGAGCACCACCATGGTAACTGGATTGGCGAAATACCAACCGTTTACCGCTGGCCGTATGATTACAGCAAGCCGGGCGCCGACGAGGATTTTATCCCTCAAACCGTGCCTTTCTCGCAAACAATGAGCTCAAACCTTCCGCACGACTTCGAGGATAACCCCGAAGGGCTGGAAGAATACAATAAATGGACCGTTACTAACAAAGCCAACGAACAAGTAAAATAAGTCCGAAAGTCTGAAGTCCTTAGTCTTGAGTCGTGCTTTGTTCAATTGGCTTGAGACTAAGGACTTTATTTTTAACTCAACGTGATAGCCCAGTCCCGGCTTAAGACTTTAGACTCAAGACTTTAGGCTTAAGACCTGGACGACATCCACAAATGAAGACATCCCCTTCACAAAGCAGGTTTCAAAAAACTAATTTGATCACAATAGCTTTGCTTTTTATTTTGATCCTGGCCGGCGCGGTTGTGCGCAGCTCGGGTTCGGGGATGGGATGCCCTGATTGGCCAAAATGCTTCGGAAGGTATGTTCCGCCCACATCTGTAAGCGAGCTGCCAAAGGATTACAAACAAAAATACGTAGCAGGCCGCGTGGCCAAAAACCAGCAATTCGCTAAAACACTCGATGTATTTGGTTTTGGCGACCTGGCCCGCCGCATCCGCGAGGATAAATCCATCCTCCTGCCCGAAGAATTTAACGCCGCCAAAACCTGGACGGAGTACATCAACCGCGTATTAGGCGAAATTACCGGCCTTGGATTGCTGTTCGCTGCAATCTTCTCCTTCAGCTACCGCCGCGAAAATAAGCTGATCCCATTTTTATGCGTGGTCAATCTTTTGCTGGTGGGCTTCCAGGCATGGCTGGGTTCCATCGTAGTTTCTACCAATCTCGTACCCGGTATCGTCACCATACATATGTTACTGGCGCTTGCAATTGTAGCCATCGCGATAGGCACTTACCACATGGCGAAAGTTTACGGCAAGCATAAGCTGCATACAAGCGCCATAACGCATGTAGTAACATTGCTCGCGCTGATTATCTCAGTAACGCAAATTGTTTTCGGTACGGAGGTGCGCGAAAAGATCGACGCCGTATCGGCCCACCTGCAGGGCGGTTACCGCGAACAGTGGATAGCCGATGCCGGCATCATATTTGTTCAGCACCGCGACATCGCCATTTTGGTGGTGCTCGCCAACATCGTGTTGTTCGCCCTCGTAAGAAACGGCTTCACCCGGCATTCCGTACAGCAGCAGGTGATGAGCTTTGTATTCCTGATGATTGCGCTGCAGGTTGTCACCGGCATATTGCTTTCCTATTGGTCGCTGCCGCCCTTTGCGCAGGCGGCCCATATTTTGCTTGCAAGCCTCATTTTCGGCGCGCAGTTTTACCTCATGCTCAATCTATATAGTTCAACCAGGAAACAGGAGGTGCGCAGATGAAATGGGCTGATTTTTCAAAACTAATTAAGCTCAGGCTCACCTTCCTTGTGGTTTTCTCGGCTTCGATATCTTTTCTCATCGGCAGCAAGGTTAACGGCCACATTGTTTGGGAAAATTGGGTAAAACTTATCATTGGTGGATTTTTGGTCACAGCCGCCGCCAATTGCTTCAACGAGATCATCGAAAAAGACCTCGACCGTCTTATGCGCCGCACCATGGACCGACCCATCCCCGCCGGCAGGATGACCACCGGCCAGGCACTTGTTTTGGGCCTGTTTATGGGCATTTCCGGTACCTATTTGTTGGGCAGCCTGAATTACCCTACGGGTTTGCTTTCGGTGTTCTCCATAATTTTATACGCATTTGCTTATACGCCGCTTAAACGGAAATCGCCCATCGCGGTGTTCGTTGGCGCAATACCAGGAGCGCTGCCCCCGCTCATCGGTTACGTAGCCGCGCATGAGCGTATCGACGCCATTGCCGTCATCTTGTTCTGTATCCAGTTCGTTTGGCAATTCCCGCATTTTTGGGCCATTGCCTGGGTGCTGGACGATGATTATAAGTTAGCGGGCTTTCGCCTCCTCCCCAGCGGCAAACGCAACCTAACAAGTGCAATAATTACCTTTATATTTACACTGCTTTTGGTGCCGGTTAGCCTTTTGCCAACCTTCTACCATTTCGGCGGTTATTACGTCGGTGGGGTATCATTGGTATTCAGCCTGGCGTTTTTGGCGCTGGCTTTTACCCTCCTGCGCCGCTTAAACATCGACGCGGCAAAAAAGCTCATGTACGGCTCGTTTATTTACCTGCCGGTAGTACAATTAATGTTTTTGTTTGATTTTATAGGGAAAGCGAAGTAATGGCAACAGGACAACAGGAAGACAGGCTTAACCTCGGGGCCAAAAAGTTCAACATGTGGATATTTATATTCACCTCGTTTATGTTTTTTGCAGCCTTATCCAGCGGGTTTATTGTGTATAGCGGGGGCAAGGGCCACGGCCTTAATGTGATCATGCCGCAAGTATTTATGTATAGTACGGCTGTTTTGTTCATTAGCAGCATTACCTTAATCCTTGCCTCGCGCGCTGCGAAGCGGCTGCAATTCGATAATCAGCGGCGTTTGTTATGGATCACCTTGCTTTTAGGCATCACTTTCCTAATATTGCAGCTATATGGCCTGTACGTGCTGGCCATCAAAATGGGCGTCTATTTTGTTGATCCCAACGCCTCCCGCTCCTTTATTTATGTATTCTGCGGGATGCACTTATTGCACATTATTGCGGCTTTAATTGTAGTGGCAAGCACCATCCGGTCGACCTACAAAAATACGCCGCAGGTCAAAAACCTGTATCGCATGGAAATGACTTCTATTTTTTGGCATTTTCTCGATATTATATGGATTTATCTTTATGTTTTTTTACTTTTGAACCAATATTAGAACACAAATGAGTACAGCAGTAACACAACCAATGGATGAGGTGAAATCCACCCCATGGTCGGGAGGCAGATCGCCTTTCAACGTGGAGTACGGTAAATTGATGATGTGGTTTTTCCTCTTGTCAGATGCCTTCACCTTTTCATCCTTACTGATCTCTTACGGTGCGTTACGCTTTAGCGCCCCAACCTGGCCCGCACCGTCATTGGTATTCCAATCTTTCCCGGGTTTGATCGAACACGGCGCACCCCTGGTGTTCGTAGGTATGATGACCTTTATCCTCATCATGAGCTCCGTTACCATGGTACTGGCCGTTGAAGCCGGTCACCGCAACGCAAAAAAAGAAGTGGTAATGTGGATGTTGTTTACCATCCTCGGCGGCCTCATGTTTTTGGGCTGCCAGGCGGCTGAATGGACTCACTTGCATGGCGAAGGTTTCTGGTGGGGACATATTCCTACAGCGGAAGTTTTGAAGGAATTTTTTCAAGCACACAATAACGTACTCCCTTCCTACGCTCAACAGGCCATGACGTCGCACCAGTTCGCAAACCTGTTTTTTACGATAACAGGATTCCACGGGTTCCACGTGTTTTCGGGTGTTATCATCAACATCATCATCACGGTCAACGTGCTGGCGGGAACCTACCAAAAACGCGGAAGCTATTTAATGGTCGAAAAAGTGGGCCTTTACTGGCACTTTGTAGATTTGGTGTGGGTGTTTGTATTTACATTCTTTTATTTAGTTTGATCCTTTAAAACCTGGCATACATGTCAACAGAAACCACCAACGTTCATGCGGAAGAAGCCGGTCACGGCGAGCATGATACCATGACCAAGAAGCGCATCTGGAGAGTATTCTATATCCTTTTGGGCATTACCTGCATCGAGTTTTTTATTGCGCTGTACCTTGTGCCGCATTATAACTCCGGCGGAAATGCTTCGCATTGGGCTAACCCTATTTATATCGTGTTAACGCTGTTTAAAGCATTTTACATCGTGGGCTATTTTATGCACTTAAAGTTCGAAAAACTGGATATGGCCCTGGCTATTATCGTTCCCGTTCTTTTCATAATCGGTTTAATATTGGTGCTCACAAACGAAAGCCACTATTGGATTGATTTGAGGCTCTAAATGAAGAAAGCCGGCATACTGAAAAAAATTGTGATCCTGGTGCTGGTGTTAGCCGTACCGGGATTTTTATATTATTTACTGATCTCTTTAGGCAAAAACCATTACCATGCGCTGCCGGTATTCGGGCCGAAACAGCTCGCCACAACCACCCACCGGGTACATGGAAAAAACATTCCCGACACTATATTCCATACCCTGCCAAACTTTAAGCTTACCGATCAAAACGGGCAGCAGGTTTCGCTCAATACTTTCAGCGGTAAAATATTTATAGCCGGTTTTTTTTACACCAATTGCCCCGGCGTTTGCGGGCAGATGAACGCCAACATTAACCGCCTTGTTGACGCCTTTGCCAAAAACAATTTGGTTGAATTCGTTTCCATCACCGTCGATCCCGCCCGCGATTCCGTTCCCGTCCTAAAAAAGTATGCTGCCGGCTTTGATGCCCATCCGCCGAAATGGTTCTTCCTGACCGGCGATACCACCACCATCTACAACCTCGCTAGGCAGGGCTTCCTGGTAAACGCTTTGCAGGTTTCCAAAACTGATTTTTATTACAGCGACAAGCTGATGCTGATCGATGAAGAAAAACGTATCCGTGGCTACTATAGCGGGGCAGTTATCGATGATGTGAGCCGGTTGAATGATGAGATCAAAGTGCTCATTTCCCAGGAAATATTAAGTCACGACACACCCGAATATTAAAAAGCTGAAGGCTGAAAGCGGACAACGAAAAGAAGGTTAAAAGCGAAAAAAAGCAAAAACATTGATATCAAGCGAATGAATCTCATCTGTGGAAAATTAACTGATAGACGCAATTAAATAATCCAGGAGCCAAAAACTAAGTAACATGTTTTACGCTGATTTCTGGCTCAAGACTAATGACTTAAGACTCAAAAAAATGACTGACAAATTCATCTTCCGTTTCGTAGCAGCCGTATCCATATTCGTATTTGTAGTGGTGCTGGTACTCAACCGCCATCTCATCCCGGCGCCGGCGCAGGTTCCATCCTTTGTTGCCTATTTACCAAAGCTCAATGCGGCATTAAATGGCACCTGCAGTATCCTGTTGCTCACCTCCCTTTATTTTATCAAGCAAAAAAACATAACCATTCACAAACGGGTCAACATACTGGCATTTTGCCTGTCGTCGCTGTTTTTGGTTTCGTACATATTATTCCATTACCTCGCCCCCGAAACCATGTACGGCGATATCAACGGAGATCACATCCTGTCTGACGCGGAGAAAGCCACCGCCGGCAATATCCGTTATGTGTATTATGTGATCCTCACTTCGCACATCATATTAGCCGCAGTAGTATTGCCGCTCATCCTGCTCAGCTTTTACCGCGGCCTCCAAATGCAGGTAGAAAAGCATAAACGGCTGGTAAGATGGTCCTTCCCCATTTGGCTATACGTAACCGTAACAGGCGTGATCGTTTATTTGATGATATCACCCTATTATCATTTTTAAAGCCCACCCTGGGAGTCCCTTCAATGTCACAATCCTCGATCAAAGGGTATGATTGCGAAATGAAACATTATCAACACACTTTAGCCAAGATTGAACAGAAAGATTGTGGCTCGACAGATAAGCGAACTATCCGTTTGCATTTGAATAATAAAAAATTTATTAATAATTTTAGATGACTTATTAGAAATTTTTTACCGTGACTTTATTCTTAGTATAGTGTAATAATTTACTGAATAAATTATCTTAACGAAAAGGATCGATTAACTTGAATATATTTGACCTCCTTATCTTATAATGATACGACGCAAATTAGAAGTCTTTGTCGGGATTGCATTCGGGATTGCTATTTCGATTGCGTTTTATTTTTTTCTTGAATTTAAGGAACAACGGTCCCTCGGCGGTGAATTACAATATAATTCCAAAACAGGCACAAAAATTGATACTATTCAAGCAGGAAATTATAAAATCGAAATTAAACAACGAGACGAAGTTCAGATAAAAGAACAAAATGAAATAATTCAAGAGAAGTTTAAATCATTAAATGATAGAATAGGCGATCTCTATCTGTCTATTACAATAATTATTACCCTTGTAATTATCATTGTAGGAAGCGTTTATTTCAAGACTGAAGAAGAGGTTACGAAACACATGAACAAGCACTTCGGTCATTATAAGAATGACATAGAGGCAATGAATGGAGAAGCTCAAAAATATCTCAATGAAATTCGGACAAAACTGGATTTAGCTGAACAAATTTCTTTAAAGCAAGAACTTAATAAATCAAGCCAACCTGGCGAAGAAAGCAATCAACAAATAGAACCAACACAAGAAAATAATCAATCAATACCGAGCTAATGATGGCAGTGGACAATCCTGTTTTAAGTTTAAAAAACTTAAACGATTTAGAAGATAAGATTAATAGCAATGTTGCTACTGTTAATGACTATGAAGAACTTGACTTCTTTATTGCGGCAGTTGGAGGCAATAAAGATTATATAAAAAGCGCCATCGTCAGTAATGGTTTTAATGATTTTTATCAATACATAAAAATTAAAAATGAAAACCCAGACGGGAAAAAAATTCCTTTGGGGATAGTGTCTGGAACCGTGCTTGGTGCAATTGCTTTTCTAAAATCTTACGCTATAAAAAACAAATTTTATTCATGAATTCTGTAATAACCTTTGATGTTTCTAGCAACCTAGAAAATTTAGTTAGAGAACAGATGCGAGCAACAGGATACTATATTGCATGGGATTCCACCTCAACCCCTGACAAAAAGACGATATATTTACCACATAATATGGTTTGGAAGCCAAACACCGAGAGCCAACAAGCTCTCAGTGATATACAACAGGCTATTGCAATTATTAATCAGAGAAGGGCAGCCGGCGACCAAATACGTCTATTAAGATGTGTTATTCTAAATTCAACTCCCTGGAGAGCAGTATACGGAGAACCTATTCAATCCTAATACAAGTTCTCTTATTTCAATTCAATTGCATACAGTGCCATTCGATTGCATCCTATTTATTATTTCCCTAACTTTGTCCCCATGAAAACAAGCTTAAAAATTGCGCTATCCCTTATCGTATTTGGCTTGGCTTTAATGGCGGCGCATCCGGCAATAGCTCAATGTGCGGCTTGCGCAGCCGCTGTAAAAACAAATGCCGCCAACGGCTCTGTCACTGCGAACGGCTTAAACAAAGGCATCATGTTTTTATTAGCGGCGCCTTATCTCGCGGTAGCAATTGTCGGATATGTTTGGTACAAAAAATTCCGCCGCAAAAATGTAAACCTCGATATCCGCAACGAAAAGCTGCATCTGAATTAATTGAACCATGCCCCTATGGGGTATTTTATACATACCATGCCGAACACTCCAAAATCATGGGCAATGCTTCATTGCAAGTGTCCGCGTTGCCGCAGGGGCGATATGTTCAAAGGCGGCGTTTACAGGTTTGGCTCCAACAAAATACTCGACCGTTGCCCGCATTGCAACCTGTACTACGAAATTGAGCCGGGCTATTTCTACGCGGCCATGTATGTAAGCTATGCGCTAAACGTGGCCGAAGCGGTTACCATCGCTTTATTAACTTTTATCATTACTCAAAATAAAACGTCGCCCTGGCTTTATTTAAGCACCATCATTATCGGTTGCATCGTTCTTTCCCCTATAAATTTCAGGTACTCGCGGGTGATGCTGCTCTACTGGCTATCGCCCAAAATCCATTACCAGGCACAATTAGACACCGATGATCAGGCAGGAAACGTTTGATTTTTTAAAGGACTTAATCCGGAACAATAACCGCGAATGGTTTCAGCTCAACAAAGACCGTTACGAGGCGGCGCGCGAAAACGTTGTGGAGTTTACAGTCGCCCTGCTGCATGCCGTCCATACAATTGATGAAAATGTCGATGAAAACCTCGACCCGAAAAAATGCGTGATGCGCATCTACCGCGACATTCGCTTCAGCAAAGATAAAACACCCTACAAAGATTATTTCGGCGTCAGTATCCCAACCAAAGGGCTCAAACCGGGCCGGGCCGAGTATCTATTGCGCAAAAACAGCTTATCAGCAGGCGCAGCTTGAGCACAACCCAAACCAGGTGATGCTGGTAACTTTGTTGCTGACCGATGTTTTCAAATCGAAAAATGACTATAAACAGGCGTATGATTACCAGCAGATCATGCTGAAGGCGCAGGATAGTTTGTTCAGCCAGCAAAAAACCCTGCAGGTACAAAACCTTACATTCAACGAACAGCAACGGCAGGATGAGTTAAAAGCCGCAGCAGTCGCTTATCAAAACAAGGTCAGGTTTTATGCGCTTACCGGCATCCTTGGGGTGGTCGTGCTCATCCTCGTAATTCTGTGGTTTAATAACTCCAATAGAAAAAAGGCCAACCGCTTGCTGCATCAACGGAATGAGCAGATAGAACAGCAGCACAAGGCGCTTGAAAAGACCTTATTGGAACTTACAGCCACACAAACCCAACTGGTGCAGCGCGAAAAAATGGCCTCCCTCGGCGAACTTACGGCAGGCATCGCCCACGAGATTCAAAACCCGTTAAACTTTGTGAATAATTTTTCGGAGGTGACTATTGAATTAGCGAACGACCTCAGGGAGGAGCTAAAACAAGGTGATATAGCCGAAGCGGAAAATATAGCTGCCGACATGGTGAAAAACCTGGAAAAAATAAACCATCACGGTAAACGCGCCGATTTTATCGTAAAAGGCATGTTGCAGCACAGCCGCACCAGCACCGGCGAAAAGCAGTTGACTAATATCAACGTTCTCGCCGACGAATTTTTAAAACTTTCCTACCACGGCCTCCGCGCGAAAGACAAAAACTTCAATGCCGAACTCATAACCCATTTCGATCAAAGCCTGCCGGCGGTTAACATCGTACAGCAGGACATCGGCCGGGTTCTGCTCAACCTGTTCAACAACGCTTTCTATGCAATTGCCCAAAAAGCAAAATCTGCCGGTCCGGGCTATAAACCTACTGTAACTGTAACAACTTTTACTCCTCCTTCAGGGGGTTGGGGGGCATCAGTACGCGACAACGGCAACGGCATCCCCGACTCAATAAAAGACAAGATCATGCAGCCCTTCTTCACCACCAAGCCAACCGGCGAAGGTACGGGGTTAGGTTTATCGTTGAGTTATGAAATTGTGGTGAAAGGACATGGGGGAAACCTAACCGTCGACACCACAGAAGGTGAAGGGTCCGAGTTTACCGTCTATCTGCCAACAATTTGATTATGAAGAAACAAAGATATTTTTATTTGCTCCTATTTATTTTTCTGTTTTCTGCAGGCAGGATAAAAGCGCAGCAAGTAACTAACTACAATATTAACGATTCGCTCAAAAAATATCGTCAAGCTTATGCCGCGGCCAAAAACGATCAGAATTTGGTTAATCTATATGATATGGAATCGTCTTATTACCGGCGTATTAATACTGATTCATGCTTGTTCTATGCGCATTTAGCACTGGACGTAGCAAAAAAAACCAGGAATAAGCTGATGGTAGCCCTCGCCCTATCTGATATGGAATGGGTCCTTCGCGAAACAGGTGACTTTGCCGAAGCATTGAACATTCAATTTCAGGCCCTTGAGCTCACAAGACAACAAAAAGCGCTATTTGGAGAGGGATATGAGCTGAATAGCATAGGAAATACCTACCTGGATATGGGTGACCCGCGAACCGCATTAAGGTATTACCAAACATCACATGCAATTTTACTTAGATCGTCGGGAGTTTATTTTTACTGGACGATGAATGAACTGTCGAATATTGGTAATGCCTATGAAAAACTGAATATGCCCGATTCCGCGCTGAATTATGAATTGCGTATGTACCATAACAAGCATTTTCCATTTGATATAATACCCGAATTGCTGGGCCGATTGGGTAATGCATATACGATGCTTGGTAAATACGAAGTTGCTTTGGGTTATTACCGGAAGGGATTGGTTGACGCTGTAACTGCGAAAGCGCCGGCTGACGGTATGTTGATTGATTTACAGGTGGCTAACTTGTTTAACAAAGTGAATAAAGCTGATTCAAGTATTTATTATGCCCGTAAAGCTTTTATAACTGCCAAAGAATTGTCATTCCCCGGTACCGAACTCGATGCTACCCGGTTGCTTGCCCACCTGTACGCAAGCAAATCGAATATTGACAGCGCCTACCACTACCAGCAGTTGGCTATAAATTATAACGACACCCTTTTTGGCGCTGTAAAGTTCAACAAGATACAGCATGTACTATCTGACGAACAGCAACGGCAGCAAAAATTGTTGCAGGAACAGCAGGATCAAAAAGAGCGTTACCAGCTTATTGCCGCAGTTGCCCTTGTACTTTTTATCTTGACCGTAGCTTTGCTTATATGGCGGAATAATTTATCGCAACGCAAAAAAAATCGCAAATTAGATGAGCAAAAGGACCTGCTCACCCAACAGCGCGACGAACTCCAAGCTACGCTTGCTGAACTTAAAACTACCCAAACCCAGCTCATCCAATCAGAAAAAATGGCCTCGTTGGGTGAGCTAACGGCCGGTATTGCCCATGAGATACAAAACCCGCTCAACTTCGTCAATAATTTTTCGGAGGTAAACCGGGAAATGATTGATGAGTTAAAAGTCGAATTAAAAGGCGGGAATGTGGACGAAGCGCTTGCTATTGCTGAGGATATCGGGCAGAATGAAGAAAAAATAAACCACCACGGCAAACGGGCCGATTTTATAGTAAAAGGCATGCTGCAGCACAGCCGCACCAATACAGGCGAAAAGCAGCTAACCGACATGAATGTGCTTTGCGACGAGTTTTTAAAACTGTCGTACCACGGTTTGCGGGCAAAAGATAAATTGTTCAACGCCGAGATGGTCACCCATTTTGATCCGAAGCTGCCTAAAATAAATGTATCGCAGCAGGATATGGGCCGGGTAATGCTTAATCTTTTTAATAATGCATTTTATGCGGTAAATCAAAAATTGAAAACCGCGGGGCATGGCTACAAACCCGAAGTAACCGTTACCACCTTACTGGAAAATGAGCGCGTGGTTATAAAGATAAAAGATAATGGCATTGGCATTCCTGATGTGATTAAGGACAAGATCATGCAGCCATTTTTTACAACCAAGCCCACAGGCGAAGGCACCGGTTTAGGTTTGAGTTTAACCTATGATATGGTGGTAAAAGGGCACGGTGGAAATATACAGGTTAATAGTGTTGAAGGCGAAGGTTCGGAGTTTGTTGTCCACCTGCCCCGAAAAGCTGAATAACCACGGGCGAAGCCCCGGCATACGCTAACGATGGGAACAGTCCATCGTAGGAAAAAGAATCAAAAACCTGGTGATAACATGAAAAAGATCCTGTTCCTCATTTTAACATTGATTGTACCTGTTATCGGCATCAGCCAAAACAGGGGCATTTATTTTGATCATT
Source organism: Bacteroidota bacterium (assembly GCA_013286235.1). Lineage (GTDB taxonomy): Bacteria > Bacteroidota > Bacteroidia > Sphingobacteriales > Sphingobacteriaceae > Mucilaginibacter. The sequence continues at coordinate 9,261 of JABDGE010000006.1, read as the reverse complement.
ATGATGCTTTAAGCGGCCTGCCGGATGATTACATAAGGGACATTGCGCAGGATGCCCGTGGTTATATATGGATAGGTACGCAAAGTGGTTTAGTACGGTATGATGGCTACCGGTATAAAATATACCAGTTGGGCAATCCAAAGATAAACCGCATTGCGCGCACCGATGTGATAACTATTTACGTGGACAAATCGCAAAATCTTTGGGTCACGCTCTCTGAAAACGGTCTTTTTAAATATAACCCGGCGACCGATAGTTTCGAACAATTTTCTTATCCGAGGACACCGATGCAATTTGTGTATGCTATCGACGACGATGAAACAGGTTTATGGTGTGGCGCCTACGTCGGACCAACATACGTTTTGGTTAGGTTTAGCTTTAACACAAAGCGCTTCGATTTTTTTGGTCCCAATGAAAAAAACCGGTATTTATTTAAACCGAAACTGATAAACGTCTTTAAAACTGCCGATCGTTCGGTATGGCTGGGCAGCGATAATGGCCTGTTTCATTATGATGCTAAAAGCGACGCTTTGCAGGGCTATTTTACCAATTCCGATACCGCGCGGGCCAAAAGAGTTATCCCATTTTATGAATCGCCTTCCGCGCCAGGCATACTTTGGATAAAAACACGCGGAAGGCATCAGCAGCACGCCGAAATATTCCTGTTCGACACCCATACGCATGCCCAAAAACCGTTCAATATCGACACGCTAAAATACGGGCAAAAAATTGGACAAGCTTATGAAGACACGAAGGGACAGCTTTGGTTCGCAACCGATTCCGGGCTGCTGAAAAAAGATAAAAAAACAGGAGATTGGTCGCTCTACGTGCAACAGGATACCTTTTTACATGGCCAAAAAAACCCTTTCACTGCAATGGCGCCAGACGGTGCAGGAGATTTTTGGTTGTCGACAAAAAGAGGCCTCCTCCGGTTCCACCCCTCAACTAATCAATTTGAAAGTTTTTTACCCGATCTGTCTCAGCCGGGCGCTTTCAGCGATTTCTTCCCAAGGGCCCCATTTATCGATAAGTCCGGGGTGCCATGGATAGGAACCGATATCGATGGCGTTAATCGGCCCGACCGGATAAAGAGCGCCTTTACCACTTACATTGTCGACAAAACCGGCAAAAAGGGCTTACCGGATAACATGATCGCAAACGCCGATAAAAGCGGCGTAGAGCTAAATGATAATACTAATTTATACGAGTGGAGACCAGGCACATACAACACGCAAAAGTTTTATACGCTGCCGGCAGGCGAACGTTTTTACGGCGGGATGATAAAAGGTAAAGATGGGATTTGGTATATATCCACTTCAAAAGGTTTCCGGGTATACGATCCCGTAAAAAAAACGGACATTTTGTACCCGGTTAATCCAAAAGACAGCACTGCTTTTCCAACCATTGGCGTTGGATACATAATGCAGGCGTCTGACGGAACGATTTGGATCGGAACAGGAGACTGGGGAATGGTTTCATTTGATATCGCTTCTAAAAAATTCAAACGTTATCCTTTTCGCAGTGATCTTAAATTAACCACACAGGCTAACAATGGGGTGCTGGATGATGGTAATGCCCATGTGATCTATGAAGATCGTCAGCATAATATCTGGGTAGGAACAAACGATGGTGGCTTGAACCGTTTCGACCGTAAAACAGGTAAATTTATCTCTTATTATACCCGGCAAAACTTTAGCATAACCTGCATTTTGGCTATTCACCAGGACCGGTTCAACAGGCTTTGGGTAACCTCCTATGAGGAAGGTCTGTTTTTATTCGATCCCCAAAAAGGCACTTACACCAAACGCATCACAGAGCAAAACGGACTGATTTCTAATGATATAAGATCAATCGATGAAGATTCGACCGGAAACCTCTGGCTTGGAGCACAACGCGGTTTCTCCAGGATGAACCTTAAAAATCTGGAAATTAAAAACTTTAAGGCCGAAGACATTATACCCGGCAAAACAATAGCAAACTCCAATAGCCTTACTGCGGTGCTGGGCAACGGTGATATTGCATTTCCGCTAAATACCGGGCTGGTTACATTCAACCCTGCTGACTTAGCGGATAACCAGCATCCGCCATTTGTAAACATTGAGGACGTTTATTTTACCGACCCGCTGTCAAACGATGAGAATGGCAGCCGCATAATAGTTGCCGGCCAGAAAAAATTGGAGGCAAGCTATAATCAAAACAAGGTGACCTTTAATTTTGTGGCCATTCACTTTGATAATTCCGCCGAAAACACCTACGCCTATAAGCTAAGCGGATATGATAAAAACTGGGTGCAGGGTGGGCATACCCGGTGGGCAACTTATACCAATTTACCAGCCGGTACCTATACCTTTACGGTTATTGCAGCCAACAGTTCGGCCGTTTGGAACAAAACAGGCGACAATATAGTAATCGTAATCAACGCGCCCTGGTGGGTGCGCTGGTGGGCCTGGGCGCTATGGATAGTTCTGTTTGTCTCGGCAGTTTATGCATTTATAGCATACCGGTCGCGCAAATTGCTGCAGGACAAGAAGGTGCTGGAGCACAAGGTACATATCCGTACCGAAGAAGTAATGCAGCAAAAGGAAGAAATAGAGGCGCAGCGCGACGAGTTAGAACAAACGCTGGGCGAGTTGAAAGCCACCCAAACCCAGTTGATCCAATCCGAAAAAATGGCCTCGCTGGGTGAACTTACTGCAGGCATTGCCCATGAGATACAAAACCCTTTAAACTTTGTTAATAATTTCTCCGAAGTAAGCGCGGAGCTTGTTGATGAATTGGATGAAGAACTGGATAAGGGCGACATCGCTGAAGCCAAAGCCATCGCATCGGACGTAAAGCAAAACCTGGAGAAAATTCGTCACCATGGCAAACGCGCGGATGGCATTGTAAAAGGCATGCTTGAGCATAGCCGGGCTGCATCCGGGCAAAAAGAACCCACCGATCTCAACAAGCTGGCTGATGAATATCTGCGCCTGGCATACCATGGCCTGCGCGCAAAAGATAAATCATTCAACGCCGAACTCATTACCCAATTCGATGAAAGCCTGCCATTGGTTAACGTTATTCCGCAGGACATCGGGAGGGTAATGCTCAACCTGTTTAACAATGCGTTTTATGCAGTGAATCAAAAGCAAAAAAACGCGGATGCGGATTATAAACCTAATGTATCGGTGACGACCAATTCGGTTGCCGGACAAGTAATTATCAAAGTAAAGGATAACGGCCCCGGCATTCCCGAGGCGATAAAGGAAAAGATCATGCAGCCCTTTTTCACCACAAAACCTACCGGAGAAGGCACGGGGTTGGGCTTATCTCTAAGCTATGATATCGTGGTGAAAGGGCATGCCGGTACTATCAATGTTGAAAGCAAGGCAGGAGACGGGTCGACATTTACAATAACAATGCCTTACGGCTAACCAAAAGAGGTAGCCCGCAAGAACAAAAAGGTATAACGTCCCCCAACCTGGTGTGGCAACGGGTTGGCGAACGGTCATGGCGAAAGCATACAGGTTAAATGTTCCGGCCCGGGGTGGGAATTTATTATTAACTTACCGGTCTAACTCGAAAAATATCACAATGAAAAGCGTACTTATAGCTTGCCTGCTGGTGGTTTACATTGGAGGGGCACACGGCCAGCAACGCCAGGTCAGGCAATTGAAGCAACAGCTAAGTGAGCATCCGCAAGCTGACACTTTCCGGGTGAATCACTTGAACGAACTCGGTGCGATGTACTCCATAAATACCGCCGGCAGAGATACGTTTTCGGCCGAAGCCTTAGCAATTGCTCAAAAAATCAGGTATAAGTATGGCGAAACGTTCGCCCTGGTTAACCAGGCAACCGCCTTATCGCAGGAGGGGCATAGGGAGAAAGCTATAATGGTGTTGAACCATGCCCGCGCGTTAATGGCAAATGTAAATGATGATCAGGTTTTGGTGCGCTACTGGATTACTATGGCCAGGATAAGTGCCCAGATCGATAATCAAAAATCCCTTTCTTGTTTTCTAAAAGCCGACACCCTCGCTGAAAAGCTTCCCAACAAGAAACTACTAGCTATTGTGCAGCGTGCAGTCGGCAGCGCTTACGCAAATTCTTTAAGCAATTATCCAAAAGCAATCGAATGGACGTTAAAGGCCATAACCTCGGCCGAGGAGGCCAACTCCCTTGACGAATTGGCGAATTCATGGACTGGACTGGCTGGTTTTTATACCACCATCGGCGACAATAAAAACGGGCTTTACTATTACAAAAAAGCACTGCAAGCCAACAAAACGCTTGACGACAGTAACCTCAGCTCCAGGCTGTATAATGACATTGGTGAACGGTATCGTTTAATGGGTAATTATCCCGAAGCTATCAAAGCCTACAGGCAGCAACTCGCCATAGCCGGACTAACCACCTATTATAGAGAGGTTTGCGAGAGCAACATGGCAGATGTATACGTAAGGACGGGTGAATTGTCAATGGCTTTCAAATATGCTTTTCATTCGCTTCGGCTGGCCGTTCAGATCGATGATACCGAAGGCATTGCCTGGATAGATGGCATATTGAGCAGAGCCTATAATAAAGCAAATAAGCCCGACAGTGGCGTTTACTATGGCGATAAGGGACTGCAAGCTGCAAAAAAGGCAGGGACGATAGAATTTATGCGCGACAATTACGGAGCGTTGGCAGTCGCCTACGCGCAAAAAAAGGACTTCGCCAGCGCCTATAAATACCAGGGCTTGTATGTTGCCTATCGCGACAGCATGGTTAACAGCGAGGTGACCAACAAGGCTGGATTGTTGCAATACAATTACGATATGGCAAAAAAACAGGAGGAAATAGCTACACTCAACCAGCAGAAAAAATTGCAAAACGCATTCCTGCTCGGCGCCCTGGTGGTGGTGGTGTTTATCGGCATAACCGTCGTCGTTCTGTACCGCAATAACCGTCAAAAACAAAAGGCCAATAACCTCCTTAGCAAGCAAAAACAAATAATAGAACAGGAGCGTGATAAAACGAATAAAGCCCTCGGCGACCTCAAAGCCACTCAAAACCAACTTATCCAGTCCGAAAAAATGGCCTCGCTTGGAGAATTAACTGCCGGGATCGCCCACGAAATTCAAAACCCGCTCAACTTCGTCAACAACTTCTCCGAAGTGAACAAGGAAATGCTGGAGGAACTGAAAGCTGAAAGCGAAAAGCCAAAAGCGAAAAGGAATGAGCAGGTGGAAATTGAACTTATTAATGGCCTGATTCAAAACGAAGAGAAGATAAATCATCACGGCAAACGCGCCGATTTTATTGTGAAAGGGATGCTGCAGCACAGCCGCACCGGCACCGGTGAAAAACAGCCCGCCAGCATAAATATCCTCGCCGACGAGTTTTCAAAGCTTGCTCTTCATGGCTTGCGGGCTAAAGACAAGGACTTTAAGGCAGAGCTGATTACACATTTCGAAAAAAACCTCCCAAAACTATCCATAGTGCCGCAGGATATTGGCCGCGCCTTTCTTAACCTCTTCAACAACGCCTTTTACGCCGTAAACCAAAAAGCAAAAGCAGGCGGCCCCGGTTATAACCCGACTGTTGAAATAACTACTTTTTCGCCCCCTGAAGGAGGATGGGGACTCACGGTGAAGGATAACGGCGTGGGTATACCCGATTCCATAAAGGAAAAGGTCATGCAGCCCTTTTTCACCACCAAACCAACCGGCGAAGGCACCGGCCTCGGCCTTTCCCTAACCTATGACATCATAGTTAAAGGGCATAGTGGTGCTATTAATATTGAAAGTAAAGAAGGCAAAGGTTCAACATTTACGATTACAATACCGGTACCACAATAACCATTTATGTGGCTTAACCAGCTATATTCGCACTATCAGGAATAGTATTAGCGATTTTCATCAGATAACACTTAAATTAGGGCCGTAACAATCCTATGAGTGTATTTGCATTCCTTGCGGCTTTTTTATTGATATGGCGTCTGCGACGTTCCTTGAGGTTTTCTCCCATCCGGGTCAAATGGATCTCGAAATTTACCATGGCCTCGTGGCTCATTGCCGGAGGCTTTATTTTAGGCGAAAGCTGCCTGCAGGACTGGCTTACACCGATACTGGGCGGCGGTCTTTTACTGGCCGAAGTCATCTTCCTGGAGCGGGAACCCGACTTCGAAGCCTTTTCAACAGTCCTGAAAGCGCATTATCCATTGGCAGGCGCCAGTATTTTGGCGGGCCTGGTAAACCTCATTTCCGATAAATTTTACGATGAATACGAAAACTATTTCGTGTTCGCCATACTCGGCGCCTTCATCTGGATATTTGCCCGCTGGGCCACAACAAAAAAGCAGCGCGAAGAATTCAATTTTGTCACGCAGCAAAACATCATGCTGGATAAGATGGTAGCCGAGCGAACGGTCGAGCTGACCAAACAAAAAGATGAGCTCCAAAAAACCGTGGAATTACTCCAAACCACCCAACAGCAACTTATTCAATCGGAGAAACTGGCTTCATTGGGCGAATTAACGGCCGGCATTGCGCACGAGATACAAAACCCGTTAAACTTCGTCAACAACTTCTCCGAGGTAAGCATGGAAATGATCGACGAAATGGAAGAGGAACTGGCCAAAGGAGACAAAGAGGAAGCCATTGCGATAGCCGCCGACATCAAACAAAACCTCGAAAAAGTGATCCACCATGGAAAGCGCGCCGACAGCATTGTAAAAGGTATGTTGCAGCACAGTCGTGCCAGCAGCAGTACCAAAGAACCCACAGATATCAACAAACTCGCCGATGAATACCTTCGCCTTGGGTACCACGGATTAAGAGCGAAGGACAAGACCTTCAACGCCGAGCTGGTTACGCATTTCGATGAAAAACTCCCGCACATTAATATCGTCCCGCAGGACATCGGGCGCGTACTGCTCAACCTGTTCAACAACGCATTTTATGCCGTTCAAAAAAAACAGGCCACCAACTCCAATTTCAAACCTGTAATCGAGGTGAACACCTGCTTAAAGGCCGGTTCAATACAAATAGTTGTTAAAGACAACGGCTGCGGTATTCCCGACGATATTAAAGACAAGATCATGCAGCCCTTCTTCACCACCAAGCCTACCGGCGAAGGCACGGGGCTGGGACTGTCATTAAGCTATGATATTGTGGTAAAGGCACATGGCGGTAAAATTGACCTGCAAAGCAACGAAGGTGAAGGTTCGCAATTTATTGTTACCTTGCCTATTATTTAAACCTGTTAATGAAAAAAGCCTTGCTGTTTTTTTTGTTGCTGTGCGTTGTTGCCCACTGCAAGGCGCAGCGCAAGCACATTGATACGCTGCGGCTGGCTTTGCGTAATGCTAAGACAGATTCCGATCGTTTAAATGCCTTGACAGGACTGAGTCACGACTATTTTATACCTAACCCTGATTCGTCAATAATATTTTCTCAACAGGCTTATGACCTGGCCGCAAAGCTCAATAAACCATTAAGACAGGGCAGGATGCTGAGTAATATGGGGAATGCTTACGCTACCATGGGCGACTATGTTAAGGGCATGCAGTATTATTTCCGGGCCTTAATGGTTTACGAACAATTGAACGATATATCTGGAATAGTTACCGTTTATAACAATATCGGCTCTACGGATGTGCAGGAAGGTAATTATAAAGATGCTTTAACCTATCTTGACAGCGCCGTTAACAAATGGCGCCCTTATGCAGCCACACACAAATTGATCAGGCTTGTAGATCGGACGCAAAATGCCGTATTGAATATGAATATCGGGGAATGTTTTTTATATACGGGTAAGATCGATTCAGCAGCTTACTATTTAAATCTCTGCTATGCAGACGCTAAAAAAAATAATTTCACGGAAGAAATAGATAATGTTGAACGTGATTTGGGCGAAGTTGAAATTTCGCGGGGAAATAAGGCTGCTGCATTAAAGCACCTGCTTACCGCCGTGGCCGTTGCTAAATCCATTGATGATGTTGAAATGCTCAGCATAACTTATTTAAGTACTTCAAAACTCTACCATAAATTTAAACAGCAGGATTCGGCAGAGGCATATGCCTGGAAGGCGCTGAAAACCGCCAGTGATGGTAAATATGAGCAGGATGTTTTAAATGCGGGTAAAGTGCTTTACACAGACTATGACGAAGACAATGATGTTGCCGACGCCTACAAATACTTCAAACTGGCTACCGCAGCTAAAGACAGCCTGTATAGCCAGGATAGGTTAAAACAGCTGCTTTCGATGGATTTTGAGGAAAAGAATCGCAAACAGGAAATAGCCGAAGCCCAACTGCGGTACCGCGAAGAGGTGCGCATGTGGGCGCTGATGGCCGGCCTTGCCGTGCTGTTGCTGCTGGTGCTTTTATTTTGGCGCAATGCCAGGAACCGGAAGCAGGCGAATCTGCTGCTGCTGCGGCAAAAAGAAGAAATTGAAGCGGCGCTGGAGCAATTACAGCTTACACAGAAACAGCTGATCCAATCGGAAAAAATGGCTTCGCTCGGCGAACTTACGGCAGGCGTAGCGCACGAGATCCAGAACCCTTTGAACTTTGTGAATAATTTTTCAGAGGTGAATATTGAATTGATCTCTGAAATGCAAACCGAACTGGAGACCGGTACAAAAGAGGAAGTAATTGACATTTTAGAGGACATTAAACAAAACCTCGAAAAGATCAGCCATCATGGCAAGCGCGCCGAAGGCATTGTAAAAGGCATGCTCCAGCATAGCCGCGCAGGCAACGATACCAAAGAGCCAACCGACATCAATAAATTAGTCGACGAATACCTGCGGCTGGCCTATCACGGATTGCGGGCCAGGGACAAGTCTTTTAACGCCGAATGGGTAATGCACTTCGCCGAAGACCTGCCGTTGGTAAACGTTGTGCCGCAGGATATCGGCCGGGTATTGCTCAAGTTATTTACAAACGCATTTTATGCCATCCAGCAAAAGCAAAAGACTGCGCCTGCAGGCTATAAACCGCTACTGGAGTTAACAACAGGCATCATTACCCACGCCGCTGCTAAGTCGCCGGGTGGAAAAGCCGGGAAATATTTGCAGGTAAAAGTGATGGATAATGGCAACGGCATCCCCGACAATATAAAGGAAAAGATCATGCAGCCCTTTTTTACCACCAAGCCCACCGGCGAAGGCACAGGCCTCGGCCTGTCAATGAGTTACGATATTGTAGTGAAAGGCCATGGAGGAAATATTGAAGTATTGTCAAAAGAAAATGAGTATACCGAATTTACCGTTACCCTGCCCTTATAAATGAT
>JABDGE010000005.1:27547-71596 GCA_013286235.1 Bacteroidota bacterium | reverse complement strand
CCCAGGGCGCCAGCTCATCGTACAGCATCTTATCATACCAGGCATACCGGCGGGCGCGTTCGCCGGGGGGGGGTGGCAGCCATGACTGGCCGATGTGGCGGGTGATGTTTCCGCATTATTTATCGACGATACGATAGCGTCGAGAGTCAAGAATCAAGAATCAAGAGCCAAGAAACGGGAAATTAGTTGGCAGTTTGCAGTAAAAGCCTTGCTAAGAAGCAGGAACCAGGAAATTAGTTGGCAGTTTGCAGTAAAAGCGTGGCTAAGAAGCAAGAGTCAAGAAGCAAGAGTCAAGAAGCAATAGATAAAAGTATTACATCAAAATAAAACTACCATGAAAAAAATAGGTATCTTATTCGGGCAGGAAAATTCGTTCCCCCATGCTTTTGTTGACCGGATCAACCAAAAAGCAGAAAAAAACATTAGCGCAGAGTTTGTGCACATTGACAAAGTAATGCAGGCGGAGCCGCTGGATTATGCGGTGATCATTGACCGTATATCGCAGGATGTGCCATTTTACCGGGCTATGCTCAAAAACGCTGCGATCTGTGGGACGGCGGTGATCAACAACCCGTTTTGGTGGAGTGCCGATGAAAAGTTTTTTAACAACGCCCTGGCGGTAAAGATCGGCGTGCCGGTGCCGAAAACTGTTATTTTGCCGTCAAAAGATATGCCTGATGATACCACTGGGCAATCATTCCGCAACCTTGCCTACCCGCTTGATTGGGAGGGGATATTTGGCTATGTGGGTTTCCCGGCATATATGAAACCGTTTGACGGCGGGGGCTGGAAAGAGGTTTACAAGCTGCATGACAGCGATGATTTTTTCGACAAATACGCCAAAACCAAACAGTACGTAATGATGCTGCAGGAGGAGGTTACTTTTGATGATTACTTCCGCTGTTACTGCATAGGCGGCAAGCATGTACGGATCATGCAATACGAGCCGCGCAACCCGCATCACCTGCGTTATGAACACGGAAAAGCGCCTGCTGAAAAGAAACTGCTGGAGCTGGTTAAAAATTACGTGATCAAGCTGAACAAATACCTCGGCTATGATTTCAATACGGTTGAGTTTGCCATTCGCAACGGCGTTCCCTATGCCATTGATTTTTGCAACCCGGCGCCTGATGCTGAAGTAACCAGTGTTGGCCAGGAAAATTTTGACTGGGTGGTGGAAACCGCCGCCGACTATGCCATTGAGCGGGCCAAAAAACATAAAAATGACGCGGACAATTTGACTTGGGGAGAATTTGTGAGGACTGGCGCCGCGGGCGTGGATCTGTTATCGTCGGAAAAGAAAGTGGAAAAGAAAGCGGATAGGAAGGAAGCAACGGAAGGCAAGATAGCCCATGAAATTTTAGACGAAGGAGTGATAAAGGATAAGCCTGTGAAAGCGAAGGCGAAAAAGAGTGCTAAATGACCGTTCATAGCGATGGGTTTCAAACCCATCGCTATAGGTGAATACGCGGGCTCCTAATAAATTATTGATTAACTACAGCTGATATGAACAAATTTACTTTAGGCGTTGAAGAAGAATTCATGGTGATTGACCCGGTAACGCGGGAACTGAAATCGCATGATCAAAAAATTGTTGAGAGCGCCCAAAAAATACACGAGGACCAGGTAAAGGCGGAAATGCACCAGGCGGTGGTTGAAGTAGGTACGCACATCTGCAACAATACGGATGAAGCCCGCAAAGAAGTGAGCAAGTTGCGAGGTACCGTAGCACAATTGGCCGGCGATATTGGCCTGCGGATAGGGGCTGCAGGAACGCACCCTTTTTCGCTTTGGCAAACGCAATTGATAACGGAGCACCCCCGGTATTTTGAGATCGTGGACGAAATGCAGGAGGCTGCACGATCGAACCTGATCTTCGGGCTGCATGTGCATGTGGGTATACAATCGCGCGATCTTGCGGTGCATATAGCTAACCAGGTGCGTTATTTTTTGCCGCACGTGTATGCTTTATCCACCAATTCGCCATTTTGGGAAGGAAGAAATACCGGCTTTAAGTCGTTCAGAACGAAGGTGTTCGACAAATTTCCAAGAACAGGCATTCCCGATTATTTCAGCAGTATTGAGGAATATGACCGTTATATAAAACTGCTGGTAAAAACGAACTGCATCGACAATGCCAAGAAAATATGGTGGGACATCCGTGTTCACCCGTTCTTTGAGACCATCGAATTTCGCATTTGCGATTGCCCGATGCTGATCGACGAGACGATGGCTTTTGTGGCGCTGTTCCAGGGATTATGTGCCAAGCTTTACAAGCTGCGTGAGCAGAATATGGCCTTTATTACCTACAACCGCGCATTGATCAACGAGAATAAGTGGCGTGCGGCCCGGTACGGCATCGACGGTAAAATGATAGATTTTGGTAAGGAGATGGAGGTGAACACCCGCTCGCTGGTGCTGGAACTGCTTGACTTTATTGATGACGAGGTTGATGAGCTGGGTTGCCGCGATGACCTGGCCTATGTGCATAAAATATTGGAGCATGGTACCGGGGCCGACAGGCAGCTAAAGGTTTACGAACAAAACAGTAACTTTGCGGACGTAGTTGATTACATCACATCGCAAACGTTGAAGGGAATTTAAAAAGAATGGTACAAAGCAGCACACAGCCCATAAAAGTAGCAATACTTGATTTTTACAACGGTGTCGAAAATGAAGGGATGCGGGGTTTCCGCGAGATACTGGAGCGCTATCGCGATAAAAACGGGCTTAACCTTAGTTACGAGGTGTTCGATGTCCGCAGAAAAGTAGAGGTGCCGGGTACCAATTTCGATATTTATATTTCGAGCGGCGGCCCGGGCGATCCGCTTGAAAGTGAAGGAACGGAATGGGAAAAGAAGTATTTCAAGCTGATCGACAGCCTGGAAGATCATAACCTTTCCAGCACTTCGCAAAAAAAATATGGCTTTTTTGTTTGCCATGCATTCCAGCTGATGTGCCGCCGGTACAAGTTAGGCGTGATAAATATGCGTAAATCGCCGTCATTTGGGGTTTTGCCTGTTCATGAAACCCCGACTGCAAGGAATGAACCCATTTTTGCGGGGCTTTCGGACCCGTTTTATGCGGTGGACTCCCGCCTTTGGCAGGTGATCAACCCGAATGAAAGACGTTTTATTGATTTGGGCATGCAATTGCTGGCAATTGAGAAAGAGCGACCCTATGTCGACCTTCCGAGGGCGATGATGGCCATACGTTTCAGCGAATATTTTTTTGCCACGCAGTTTCACCCGGAAGCAGATGCAAAGGGTATCCGTACTTTGCTGCTAAAGGATGAAAAGAAAAAAGAGGTGGTAAATGAGCACGGCCTTGATAAGTACAACGAAATGCTGGAACGCCTGGAAGACCCGGATAAGATAACCTTTACGCAGCAGACCATTATCCCGAACTTTTTAGACCAGGCAGTTTTGAGTTTGCAGGAAGCGTAGGTTGAGGTTGAAAGTCCGAAAGTTTGAATGCGGAATGCGGAATGCGGAAGTCGAAACTCTTGGGTCTGATTCATAACCCGATTAACAGAATAATCAGTATAAACTGTCATGGATCCAACTGCGCGGAAAACGTTCAACGAAAACTTTACCGAAGATAAATACCAGGATTTTTTAGCGCATTTAAATGCCGGGTTAAAGGAGCCGATAGCATTTAGGGTAGCGGAAACGCCGGTTTTTTTAACGGAAGATTTTAAGGCCCAACTGCTGGCAGCCGGCGAGGATATCGTCAATGTAATTCTTCAGCCGGATTTTAAGGAACTGACTGAAAGGGCAATCCCCGAAAAGTGGCGCGTTGCCAATGAAAATGATCATCCCCATTTTATAGCCCTTGATTTTGGAGTTTGTAACGATGGCGATGGCGGCCTGGTGCCAAAGCTAATAGAACTACAAGGCTTTCCTTCGTTATATGGTTTCCAGGTAAATATTTTTGAAAAGTTTAGGGATGCTTACCAGTTGGAAAGTAAATGGACACCCTTTTTTGGCGATTTGGATAAAGAAAGTTACTTAGACCTTCTCAAAAGGACGATTGTGGGCGACTGCCGGCCCGAAGAAGTTATAGTGATGGATGTAAATGCCCATGAACAAAAAACTGCTGTCGATTTTTACCAGACGGAAAAATACATCGGAACGCCTGTGGTTGCGTTGGATGAGCTTGAACAGGAGGGAAACCATCTTTACTATAAAAAGAATGGGCAAAGGACGCCGATTAAACGGATATACAACCGGCTGATATTTGACGAGATAGAAAACGACCCGGATATTTTTAAAAAGGTAGTTGACATAAGGCAGCCCCTGGATGTGGAATGGATAACTCATCCAAACTGGTTTTACCGGGTGAGTAAGTTTACCATGCCGTTTTTAAATAGCGGGTATGTTCCAAATACACAATTTTTGCATACGTTAAGAGAGATCCCATCCGACCTGGAAAATTACGTGCTTAAACCGCTTTTTTCGTTTGCGGGGCAGGGGGTCATCATCGATGTAACAAAAAATGACATTCATGCGATAAACGATCCTGAGAATTGGATATTACAGCAAAAAGTGAACTATGAGCCGGCGGTACAAGCCCCGGACGGCGGGGTAAAGGTGGAAATCAGGCTGTTGTATTTATGGCCCGACGGTGACGAAAAACCCACATTAGCCATAAACCTGGCCCGGCTAAGTCGCGGAAAAATGATCGGCGTAAGGTATAATAAGGATTTTGACTGGGTTGGCGGTACTATTGCACTTATGAATGCGTAAAAGCGGAAAGCCGAATGCCCTGAGCCGAAAGCCGAAAGCGCAAAGCAGAAAGCACGAAGCTGATATGTAAGACGCTGATTATCAAAAGATTTATTTCGATCTATATGAAATTTACTATTATACTCAATATAGTTCACGCTTGAAAATACGCGAAACTCGTGTCATTAATTCGTGAAATTCGTGTCAACCAATTCGTGAAATTCGTGTTAATCAATTCGGGTAACTCAATTCGTCAAAATTCGTGTTTATACTATTTTATCGGTCTATTCGTATATATATAAATTCTGTATTAAATTTGTGACATGATCATCCAGATAATTATTATTGGCCTGCTTTTTTTGGCCGCCGTGTTTTATGTTTGCAGGCTTGTTTATAAAAGCTTGTTTACAAAAAAAAGCTGTGGCAGCAATTGTAAATGCGGGGTTGATTTTTCAGCAATTGAGCAAGTTAAGAGCCCTAAATAATAAACGAATCCCCTTATTTAAACCTTTTATATATCAATCGTATTAGGATTATAAAATTTTGAGATCTTAAATGTCTAACAAGCAGGTTTTTCAGGCTGATACCCCTGGTAGGTGGACACGTTTTAAGTGGATCAGCCGTGTAATAATAGTTGTATTGGCAGTTAGCCTGGTCGCAGCAGTCATTACTGTCACTTCAAAAAACTATCCAAGCCTTCCTAATCTAAATCCCGCTCCTAAAAAGTTGACGAAAGAAGAGCTTGAAAATTTAAAAAGATCAAAGAAATATAAGGATTTTAAGATCGATAAGGGCGAAATACAAAAACTTGCCCGCACCAGGAAGCTGCATCAGCTAAAGCATCCGAATAACAAAGACCGTATAAATGCTGCCTTTTACCGTCCCTGGGAATTCCAGGCCTATACTTCCCTTGCCGATAACATAGCGCGGTTGGATATGGTGGTGAGCGAAGGCTTTTTTATGAGCCCTGGCCGGGATACTATGGTGGCCAACATCGATACCGGGCTGATAAACGTTAACCGGAAATACCGGAAACCGGTATTGATCACCCTTTCAAATTATGTAAACTACAACAATACAAGCGGCGGGTTTGATGTGGATGACATTGAACGGATCATTAAAAATAAAAAGCTTCGTACCCAGTTTATCAACAATTTAGCCCGCCAGCTCACGCGTTATAAGTTTAAAGGTATCAACCTTGATTTCGACAACATCAAGGATATTAACAGCAAAGAATACATCACTTTTGAAAACGACCTGTATTCCATTCTTCATCCGATGGGATTTTTGGTTACTCAAAATGTGATTCCGGACGATGACCGGTTCAACCTGCAGCGCTTGCAGCATGTGAATGACTTTTTGTTTGTGATGGCGATTGACCAGCACAATGAGGATAGCAACGCAGGCGACCTTTCGAACCAGCGCTGGGTAGAGGAAATATTGGACAATGTTTGCAGCAAGATCCCCAGCGATAAGGTGATCCTCACCATTGCAGCCGGAGCATATGATTGGCCCGAAGCGAGCGTAGGTAAGCCACTCGGGTATCCGCAGGCTATTAGCACTGCGCAGGAAAATAGCAGCAAGATCATTTACGACCCTAACTCGGCAAACCTGCACTATGCTTATTTTGACCAGGACAGCCTGCAGCATACTGTTTACTTTACAGACGCGGCAACCAATTTCAATATTATCCGCATGGCTGATGACTGGGCTACCGGGGGCGTGGCCCTGTGGAGACTGGGTGCAGAAGATCCCCGCTTGTGGACATTCTTTCAGAAAAACCTTTCCATCGACTCATTGAAGAAAACCGGTATTGATGTGAAGCGATTAACATCGGTGGGGTTGAACAATAAAATATCCTACGATGGCGACGGGGAAGTATTGGACCTGGTGACCACGCCGACGACGGGTAAGATCGACGTGCAGATGGACACGACGAACTTTTTTATCACCAATCAAAATTATATCAAGCTCCCTACAAAATATGTTATCCGCAAATACGGCTACGCGCCGGGTAAAATAGTTTTAACGTTTGATGACGGCCCTGATCCGGATTATACACCACAGATTCTCGATATCTTAAAGCGGGAACATGTACCGGCGGCTTTTTTTGTGGTGGGTTCGATGGCCGAAAAGAATGTGCCGCTATTGAGAAGGGAGTTTGACGAGGGTTATGAAATAGGTAACCATACATTTTTTCATCCGGACATTTCTACCATCAGCCTGCAAAGGGTGAATCTCGAGCTGAATGCAACCAGGAAGCTGATCGAGTCGGTTACCGGCAGGAGCACGATACTTTTCAGGCCGCCGTTTAACGCGGATGCCGAGCCGCAAACTATAGCTGAGGTAATCCCGGTTGCTGAGAGCCGAAAGCAAAGTTACATCACCATAGGAGAGTCAATCGACCCCTGGGACTGGCAGCCAGGTGTGACCGCAGATAGTATTATCGCGCGTACGATCAGGCAGCACGAGGCCGGGTCAATGCTGCTGCTGCACGACGCCGGCGGCGATACCCGCGAAGAAACGATAAAGGCGTTGCCGGCTATTATCCACTATTTTAAAAGCCACGGGTATAAATTCACTACCATAGCCGACGTGCTGCATAAAACCAAAGCGGACCTGATGCCGCCCATCAGGGACGATGCGAATTCGGGTGTATTGGGGTCGTTGTATAATTTCATGATCGAATTTTATTTTTATGGAAACTGGTTTCTTATTTACCTGTTCCTGTCGGCTATTTTCCTGGCCGTTGGTCGCGTTGTGTTAATTGCTATCCTGGCCTTGCGCCAGTATTTCGAAGATCAAAAAATTGAGGCGATCGTATTTGACAAATCAACCATGCCTGCTGTAAGTATCATCGTACCGGGTTATAATGAAGAAGTTACTGCCATAAAAACTATCCAAAGTTTGCTGCAGACAGATTACCCGTCGTTGGAAATAATTTTTGTGGATGATGGGTCAAAAGATAAAACCTTCGAACTGGTGAACAATGCTTACGGGCACCATCCGTTGGTGCAGGTGCTTACCAAGCCGAATGGAGGTAAAGCTTCGGCTTTAAACTTCGGGATCAGTCATGCAAAATGCGAATACGTAATTTGCATAGACGCCGATACGCAGTTGAAAGCCGACGCTGTTTATCATCTGATGACTTATTTCACCGACAAAGAGATTGGCGCGGTAGCCGGAACCGTTAAGGTAGGGAACGAAAAGAACCTTATTACTTTCTGGCAGTCTATCGAATATATCACGGCTCAAAATATGGACAGGCGTGCCTTCGATCTGATCAACAGTATAACCGTCGTTCCTGGAGCGATCGGGGCATTCCGGAAATCCGCTATCTATAAAGCCGGCGGCTTTACCTATGATACGCTGGCCGAGGATTGCGACCTGACCATGCGCATATTAAAACAAGGCTACATCGTACGCAATGCCGATGAGGCCATTGCCTACACCGAGGCCCCTGAAACGGTTGGCGGCCTGTTAAAACAGCGCTTCCGCTGGAGCTTTGGGGTGATGCAAAGTTTCTGGAAAAACAAGGACGCGCTTTTCAATAAGAAATACAAGTTTTTCGGTATGCTCGGTATGCCTAACATACTGATATTCCAAATCATATTGCCATTGTTCTCGCCGCTTGCCGATCTGTTTATGATCATCGGGCTGTTCAGCGATAAGCCTGGAAAGATCATTGCGTATTATGTAGGATTTGTTGTGATTGACTTTATCGTTGCCGTGATCGCTTTCTGGATGCAGAAGGAGGATTACAAGAAACTTGTGTACATCATCCCGCAGCGCTTTATCTGGCGGCAGCTGATGTACTATGTACTTTTCAAATCAATCCGCCGGGCGTTGAAAGGCGAGCTTAGCGGCTGGGGCGCTTTGAAACGCACAGGAAACGTAGTGATTAAGAAGGATGTTGCCGCTGTGGCGAGTCAGTAGCAGTAGGCAGTAGGCAGTAGGCAGTAACGCGAGGTGGTAATGGATGTATGCCTGGTATCCAACTCGTCGGCTAAAGCCTTTCAATCAAACAAACTGCGTAAGCTACAACGCCTTCTTCGCGGCCGATGAAGCCTAATTGCTCGTTAGTGGTTGCTTTTATTGAAATATCTTCTTCACTTATTGCCGCCACCCTGGCAATATTGGCCTTCATTTCGGGAATGTGTGGATTGATCTTTGGCGCTTCCAGGCAAACCATGGCATCGATGTTACCTATTTGCCAGTTTTTTTCTTTTAATAGTTGGATTACCTGCTCCAATAGAATGAGGCTGCTGATCCCTTTCCACCGGTCGTCCTTATTGGAGAAATGAAAGCCGATATCACGCAGGTTAGCTGCCCCCAAAAGTGCATCGCAAATAGCGTGCAGGAGCACATCTGCGTCGGAATGGCCGAATGCGCCTGAATGATGATGGAGATTTGCCCCGCCTAAAATGAAAGGATGATTTTCTTTTAACTGGTGGACATCAAAACCAAAGCCTACCCTAATGTTAGCCATTTATTGTTGTTTGTGGACGTTTTTATCGCCCCCAAAGTTAGCAATCAAAGTAAAACGAAGGGTATTGGCCAGCGGGCTGTTTTGCTGGCTGGCGGCCAGGTAGGAAAAATCGAAATCAAAGTCTTGATATTTGAACCCTACACCAGCGGTTAAGTAGTGCGAGCCGCCGTTAATGGGGTTTTCGTAAAAATAACCCGCCCTTAGCACAAATAATTGGTTATACCAATATTCGAAGCCCACCGAAATGGTGATTTCCTGCATTTCCTGGCTGAAGCCGCCCGGAGCATCGGAAAATGAATCGAAAA
Organism: Bacteroidota bacterium; assembly: GCA_013286235.1. GTDB lineage: Bacteria > Bacteroidota > Bacteroidia > Sphingobacteriales > Sphingobacteriaceae > Mucilaginibacter. Next base: position 62,075 of record JABDGE010000005.1, on the reverse strand, counting down.
TTCCGGATGGTACGGATACGTTGTCGCTTTGTCCTTTTATGATATTGCCGTTGTTATCAAGAATTGGCGGGGTAGGCACCAACAGCTTATTCAGATCTAATGTAAAGGTAATCTGGTTGTAGTCGTCCAGGTTAATTGTATTGGCAGCACCGATCTTCAGGTTGGTAGGCAGGAAATAATTCGGGCCATCTTCGCTGTAGCTTATCTTCGAACCGATGTTGGAGATGTTGGTGCCAAAAGCAAAGATCGCGTCGTTGCCAAATTCCTGGAATTTGCTGTTGTAGTACAGCGAAACGCCGGCAGTTACGGCGTTGCCTGCTTTGGTTTGCGCTCCCGTGCCCGTGGCGAAAAAGGCGTTGGATAGGTTGGAGTGAACAAAACCTGCGCTAAGCGCCAGTGAAAGGTTCTCGCCAAATTTGCGCGCAAATGATCCTGCTAAATGCAGTTCGTTGGGAGAATAGGTTCCAAGATCGTTTTGATTGACGTCGCGGAATTGAATGGTGCCATAATTAAAATAGCGCAGAGAAAGGCCAAGCCCGTCGCGCTCATCCAGCTTATGTGCATAACTTAAGTACGACAAACTGATATCCGGAACCAATTGGCGGAGCCAGGGACTGTATGATAAGGAAAAGTCGTCGTCACTTTCGAGGAAGGCCAGTTTTGAGGGATTCCAGTAGTTGGCATTTACGTCAGGCGAAATAGCAACACCAGCATCACCCATCGCTCCGGAGCGTGAATCGGGTGTAATATTCAAAAATGGCACAGCAATCGGGTAGGCAACATAATTGCTGCCGTCGGTATTGGTTCCAATGGTTGTTTGAGCAGATGCCAGCCCCGGGAGTAGTATAATATTTAAAAGAACGATAACCTTTGTAGGAAAAAACTTCATCATCAATTTAATTTATCAGTTTCAAATACTAAATATAACGCAAATGCATGCTAATACGTAGGAGCGGGCAAAGAAGTTTTCCACCAAAAAAAATCGGCCCTTTGAAACTTAAAACGGTATTTCGTCGTTAAAAAACATGCGGTATTTAAAATTCTTGAAAAAGATTTAGGCAAAATAATTAGCATTTTAACTAAAATGTTATAAATTTACATTCCAAAAAACAGGCAATAAACATGAAAGTATTTTTTACAAGAACTGCGATGGTGTTATTGGGGATAGGCGCGTTGTTGAGCAGCTGTAGTAAACATGCGGCATCTACTAAAACAGGTATCGTATATAATGATAAAAAGACCGGTGGTTATGAGCGTTTTCGTAAGACACATCCTTCGCCCGGACCTGGTTTAGTAGCTATTGAGGGCGGTACCTTTGTTATGGGAGGCAGTGCCGACCAGGACGTCACTTATGACTATAATAACGTGCGCCGCAGGGTTACGGTACCGTCTTTTTATATGGACGAAACAGAAGTAGCCAACCAGGACTGGCTCGACTATTTGCACTGGATAAGTGTAACATATCCACAGGATGCCGAGTTGTATTACAATGCGCTGCCCGACACGCTGGTATGGCGTAACCCGCTTTCGTACAACGAACCCTATGTTGATAACTATTTAAGGCACCCGGCTTTCCAGGACTACCCGGTTGTGGGGATAAGCTGGGACCAGGCGCAGGATTACTGCGTATGGCGTACAGATCGCGTTAACGAAAATATTTTAAGAGAGACCGGGCGTATGGTTGCCTGGGCAGACATGCCCGGTAACGGAAAAAAAGGTAAAGGCGCTGCGCCCGCACCCGCCGATAAAGACCCATTCAATACCGATATTTACCTGAACGGACAATATACCGGGGCCGGAATTGACGGTAAGAAAATGGTGCCTGACCTAAGCCCTAATGCTAAGGTTACGACCGGCGCAAATGGAAAAGCAGGGAAACAGCCTGTGCGTCACGTTCGAATGGAAGACGGTATTTTGAAACAGGCTTACCGCCTGCCGACTGAAGCCGAGTGGGAATATGCTGCCCTGGGATTGATAGGCAATACACAATTTGAAAATATTGACGACGGTAAAATCTACCCCTGGAACGGTTTAGGTGTACGTTCTTCTAAAAGAGCTACCCGTGGACTCATCCTGGCCAACTTTAAACGCGGATTAGGCGATAACATGGGTGTTGGCGGCGACCTGAACGATAAGGCCGATATCACCGCTCCTGTACGCTCATATGCACCAAATGATTTTGGCCTGTATAACATGGCCGGGAACGTAAATGAATGGGTAGAGGACACCTGGCGTCAGACTTCTTTTGAAGAAGTTAACGATTTTAACCCCTTCCGCGGCAACGAGTTCAGCAATAAGAGACTGGCTGATGCTTCCAAAGGCCTTTATGCAAAAGATAAATACGGCCGGCCGATAAAGGATCCTTCAGTAGGTAACAAAAAGCAAAAATATGCCGATTACCTGGCACAGCAGGCGGCTAACAATGCTAATCCTAATCAGCCCAATACAGCAACATCAGGCGCTGCCGTTGCTGCAAATGCGACGACCCCACCCCCGGAGCCAACAACAGTTGCCACAGCCGATCCGCTTGCCGGCAAGAAGTTTAACGCGGATGCCAGGGGATTCGGCGATACGGTTAGTACCGTTTTGTACGGAACCACTACATTGGTAAACGACCATTCTAAGGTATACAAAGGCGGCTCCTGGAATGACCTTGCATTTTGGTTAAACCCAGCTACCCGCCGCTTTATGGACGAAGATGCGTCAAGCGCTGAAGTTGGTTTCCGTTGCGCAATGACCCTCGTGGGTGAACCTGAAGTACGTCCTGAAGGTAAGCCGCATTACAGTGTTAAGGATGCAAAGCCATTTAACCCTAAAACCAGTCAGTGAATTAAATCATAATGATATAGGAAAAGGCCTGCAGGTTCTCCGGCAGGCCTTTTTCGTGGATTTGTATATTGCTGTGTTATTCAATCGGAAAAGATTATCCGGTCATTGACAATTCGGGCATATAAGCCGGTTATCATTTTGGCTTCAAACAAGTTAAAAAACCATCAATACCTGCCCCTTTTCCACTTTATCTCCGGGCCTGATTTTTACGGTTTTAACTACTACGTCCGCCGGCGCCTTGATGATATTTTCCATTTTCATCGCCTCCAAAACAAAAAGGTTATCCCCTTTTTTAACTTCCATCCCCTCGCCGGCAAATACTTTGAGTACGAGGCCCGGCATCGGCGCTTTGATGTCGCTGATGCGGGCGGCGGTAAGATCGCTTAGCCCCAATTGATCCAACAAAATATCAAACTGGTCCTTTACCTTAACTGAATAAATATTATTGTTGATCCTTATTTCGGCAGATCGTTCAGCGCGGTTGAAGCTGATAACTTCAGCATTGTAAGACCGCAGGTTATGGATAACATGCCACGCGTGGGTGTTGGCGAGACGGCTTATATCAGCAGCGACCTCTTCGCCGTTTACGAACAGCGTGTCATTGCCGGATGTAATCTCGTAGTTATATTCGCCGTTTACTTTAACCTTGTGCATATTGCTATTAATTTGATGATCACGGTTGGGTAAGGACGTATTGTACCAGGTTAGCACCCATTTTAAGGGCCTTGACGCGAGTTTCCTGCGTGTCGCCGGCATAGGTGCCAAAATCTTCCCAGCCGTTGCCCAGGTCGCACTGGTAGGTATAAAAGCAAACCAATCTCCCTTTGTAGATCAACCCGAACCCCTGCGCCCTTTTGCCGTCGTGTTCGTGTATTTTAGGAAGCCCCATCGGGAAGTCGAACTTTTGATGGTAAATGGGATAATTAAGGGGCAGCTCAACAAAGTCAAGCTCAGGGAAAACTTTTTTCATTTGAGGACGCACGTAAGGATCAAGGCCGTAGTTATCGTCGATATGTAAGAAACCACCGCCGGTTAAATACTTTCTCAGGTTTTGTGCTTCCTGGTCGGAAAATATCACGTTGCCGTGCCCGGTCATGAAGATGAAAGGATAATTGAATAGCTCGCTGCTGCCTACATCCACAACATCGTCTTCCGGCTGAAAGTTGGTTTTCAAATTCTCATTGCAGAATTTGATCAGGTTTGGCAAAGCTGTCCTGTCGCCATACCAATCGCCGCCGCCATTGTATTTAAGTTTTGCCATCTTATAGGACGGCAGGTTAAAACTGCTTGACAAAACAAGCAGGCAAAACCCGGTAACCACACACAGCAAATGCTTCATCTTCTTATCGGTTTAAAAAATTCACTTCGAAACACGCTTCTAAAGCTGCCGTCTCTGTTCGCAAACGACTATCGCCTAAAGTTATGGCTTTAAAATTCTTATTCAAAGCCGTATCAATTTCATCCGGGGTAAAATCGCCCTCCGGGCCAATCAGCACAAGGCAGGTGTCACCTTTAGCAAGTTCATCCCCGAGGCTTGTTTTGACCGTGTGTTCGCAGTGGGCGATGAATTTTTGGCCAATCAACGGCTTGTTCATAAACCGCTCAAAACTCACCGGCTCATTCAAAATGGGATGATAAGCCTTGATGGACTGCTTGACTGCCGAAGTAACGATTTTATTCAGGCGATCAATTTTTAGTTCTTTGCGCTCAGACCGCCGGCAAATAATAAAGGATACTTCGTCAATACCGATCTCGGTTGCTTTTTCAAGGAACCATTCCAGGCGCTCAATATTTTTCGTTGGGGCCACAGCTATGTGCAAATAGTGGTTTCGTTTATTAAACGCTTGCTGTACCGAAATTATTTGCAGTAATGTTTTTTTTGGATGAGCATCCGCTATTTCACCGGTATAAAACCCTCCCCGGCCATCGATAAGTTGTACTTCTGCGCCTTTTTCGAGCCGCAGTACGCGGATGCAATGCTTGCTCTCTTCTTCATTGAGCATGTAATGCTGTGCGTTTGGAAGAATATCGGGTGTGTAAAACAGTTGCATTGAAGTAAGTAAAGTAAGTAAAGTCCGGAAGTCCGGAAGTCCGGAAGTCCGATAGCTATCGGGACCGAAAACAGTTGCGACTGATGTTTCGGCTAAAATAACGCTTAGAGTGCATTTTAACCACAGAGAGCGCTGAGAATGCACAGAGAACACACAGAAAAATTGGCAAACTTACAAGACTCCGCGATCTCCGTGCCTCCTCCGTGGTAAAACTTTTAGACTTTAGCTATACAGAAAGAACACATCAATGTAAATCAACCGCGTCTTCTTCATTGATCAGCAGCTCAAGCTTAACCGATTCAATATTTTGGTCTGATTTTTTCAATACGGTGATGTTGTAGCCGTTTGATTCCATCTGCTCGCCAACATCGGGAATTTTCCCAAATATATCGCCCAGCCAGCCCGATACGGTATCAAAATCGCCGTCTTCAGGCAGGTCATGCGGCAAATGACTGTTTACATCGTAAATGGGAGCGAGGGCGTTTACAATAAACTCGCGGTCGTTCACTTTTTCGACGATCGGTTTTTCTTCATCGTACTCATCCTGTATATCGCCAACCAGTTCTTCAACAATATCTTCCAGCGTAACCATTCCGGCTGTACCGCCAAATTCATCCAATACGATGGCAATTTGTATGCGCTTTTGCTGAAGCTCGGCCATCAGATCGTTGATCTTTTTTGTCTCGGGAATAAAATAGGGTTTCCGTATGATATTTTTTAGTACGATATCTTCATTTCGGGCCAGCAGGGGTAGAATATCCTTGGCGTGGACGATGCCTACAATCTTATCGATCACATCGTCGTAAACAGGGATACGCGAGTAGCCCTCGGTTATCACCACATCTAATAATTCATCTTTTGGCGTATTGATATCCACACCCATGATCTTGGTGCGCGGCACCATGATGTTTTTTACCACACGCTCGTTGAAGTCAAAAACATTCTGGATCAGCTCATGCTCAGTTGAGTCAAGGGCGCCCGTTTGTTTGCCTTGGTCGAGCAGATACTGCAGCTCTTCTGAGCTGTGCGACGTTTCGCCCTGAACAGGAGAGATGCCTGTTAATTTCAAAATAAAATTGGCGAAACCATTCAGCACCCAGATCAGTGGCCTGAAAATCACAAAGAAAAAGCGCAGTGGCAACGAGATCGTCATCAAGGTGCGAACCGATCGCTGAATGGCAATCGACTTAGGAGCCAACTCGCCGAAGACAATGTGTAGTAAGGTTATCAGCGTGAACGCAATGAAGCGGCTGACCGTAATAATGACGCCGGATTTAATTACTACGCCAAACGTGAAAAACAGGTTGAGCATTAATTTAGTAACAATATCCTGGCCCACCCATCCCAGGCCAAGCGAAGCAATGGTGACGCCTAACTGGGTCGCGGCGAGGTAACCGTCGAGGTTATGAAGAATGCCTCGGGCCACCTTTGCGACCGGGCTCCCGGTTTTTGCCTTGATCTCGACCTGCGAACCCCGCACCCTTACCATAGCAAACTCTGCAGCCACAAAAAAGCCGTTGAGCAAAACCAGGAAGAAGGTGAGTAAGAGATAATAACCGTTTATTTCGAGATCAGGCCCCATATGTTAATTATTGATAAACCGGGAAAGTAGATTTATATAATTCCAGGCCTTCATTTATCACTTTGAACGCATAACGTTTTCCGAGCAAGTGCTCAATCGTGACGTTTTTTCCTTCCAATTTTTTATAGTCCTTAAAGAACCGGACGATCTCCGTCATGGTATGCGGAGGCAGCTCAGACAGATCGTCGATATAATTTACCGACATATCATTCTTAGCTACCGCAATGATCTTATCGTCCTGCTCACCATTATCGACCATATGCATTACACCAATCGGTTTGGCGTCGATTATCGACATCGGGAATACGTCAATGGAACAAAGTACAAGAATATCGAGCGGGTCGTTATCATCACAATACGTTTGCGGTATGAACCCATAATTGGCCGGATACATTACCGATGAAAAGAGCACCCTGTCGAGTTTTAGGAGTCCCGAAGTTTTGTCGATCTCATACTTAGCTTTTGAACCTTTGGGAATCTCGATAATTGCGTGTACAATTTCAGGTATGTTTTCACCTGGTGAAACCTGGTGCCATGGATGCTGTGTGCTCATTTGAAGATTTCTATTTTAACTCATTAACTTTTGCGTCGCCCAGCCATCTTCGCCTGAACAAAGCTAACAGGAGCGGAATAGAGGTAACTACGATCAAGCCGAGTATAACATATTCTGTATAGTTCTTCAGCTGGGGATATTTTCTGCCCAAAAAATAGCCTGCAAGGGTGAAGGTACAAACCCAGGCAATGCAGCCTGTTATGTTATAAATCGTAAATTTTTTAATATCGAGTTTTACTACTCCTGCAAAGATAGGGGCAAAAGTTCTAATTATAGGGAAAAATCTACCTAAAACCAATGCCTTACCCCCATGTTTGGCATAAAAGGCCTCGGCGATGACCGCGTGATGCCGTCTGAAGAAGAACGTATTGTGTTTGTTAAATAACGATGGCCCTGCCCGATAGCCAAACCAGTAGCCCGTATAGTTGCCCAGTATGCCCGCGCCAATTAATGAAAAGACAAGTGTATAGATAGAAATATCGAATTTCCCTGTTGAACAAAGCAAGCCTGCCATGAACAGAAGGTAGTCGCCAGGCAAAAAAAAGCCAAAAAAAAGACCGGTTTCAGCATAAACCACCAGCAGCAAAAAGTAAAAACCTATGCTTATGATGGATTGCGCATCAGTCAGATTTTGCAGGTGTTGCCAGAAAGCGTCCATTCGGATATTTGTAAATCTACAAATATTAAACGGAATTTGTAATGTCTGCGTTACATAACACGATTTGCCGGATTTTATTGATTAGTCCGGAAGTCCGGAAGACGGGAAGTCCGAAAGTCCGGAAGATCGGAAGGCGCAAAGACCGGAAGTCCGGAATCGGCAAAGGGCGGGATAGGCAATACTTACAGCACAAAGAAAACTTAACGGGGACAAGTTCGCCAACGAGGCAATTTAGGCCACAATGTAATTCTCCTGATTATCTACGGGTAAACTCCGGGGGCCACACAATTATTCTGCTTCGGCCGCGCTAAAGAAGGCCAGAGATGATGGACGGAAAGATGCCGATCAGTATGGTTGCCAGCGCTCCCAGCCCCAGTACGAGTTTATAAAATACCGGTACCGTGAGCTCTCCGCGTTCGGTATCGCGGAAATACATTGCCACGATGACCCGGAAATAGTAGAATATGGCTATAATGGCATTTACGACTGCGAGTAATACCATTACATATTTGAAATGCAATAGAGCGCCGGAGAACATAAAGAACTTACCGATAAAACCGGCGGTAAGCGGTATGCCAGCGAGGGATAGCATGGCGATGGACAATGTGAGTGCTAAAAATGGATTCTTTTTTGCTAAACCGTCAAAACTTTCGAAGCTGTCGCTGCCATATTGCTGCCGAACCAATATCAGTGCCCCAAAAGCGATGATCGAGGCAATGGAATATGCGGTTGCATAAATTACCACCGAACTTGCTGACCCCGCCCCAAGCGCCACGATGGCAAACAAAAGGTACCCCGCATGAGAGATGCTTGAATAGGCCATCATGCGCTTAAAGTTTTGTTGATACAGGGCCGTGATGTTACCGATAAACAGGGTAATAATGGTTATGACAAGCAGCACCGGAACCCAAAAATCAGATACCGGGGCAAAACACGCGCTGAACAGCCGTAAGAAGGCAGCGAAACCGGCTGTCTTTACCACAGTCGACATAAACGCCGTGATCAATGTAGGGGAACCTTCGTACACATCAGGGGTCCAGAAATGGAACGGCGCTGCCCCGACTTTAAAGCAAAGACCAACTATGATGAGCAAAACCCCTGCATAAAACATTGTATCCACATTGTGCGGGTTACTTACTACCCAATTCCTGATGGCTTCGAGATTAAATGAGCCTGTTGAGCCGTAGATCAGCGTGATGCCGAACAACAGGAAACCCGTTGAAAAGGCGCCCATTAAAAAGTATTTTAAAGCCGCCTCGTTGGATGCAAAATCGGTCTTTTTGATACCGGCCAGGATGTATAGGCTCACCGACATGATTTCGATGCCGATGAATAGCATCACCAGGTTATAGAATGAAACCATCACGATGATGCCGGCCAGCGCGAACAATATAATTGCGTAATATTCTGCGATGTGACTGCTTATCCTTTCAAAATATCCTTTTGAAAGCAGTAATATCAATATCGTTGAGATGATGGTAATAGCCGAGAACACGACCGAATAATTATTGAATAGCATCATCCCTGTGTACACAGGCGTAGCGAGGTCCTGCGAAGTATACGAAGCGATGGTAGTGCCAAGCGCAGCCAGTAAACCAATCAACGTAACCGGTAACAATGCTTTTTGCACCTTGTATAAACCTAAGTATAGCAACAATAAGGGAAGGACGGAAAGGATTATTAAGGTACTCATGGTTTTACCTGGGAAAATTTAAGCGTTACGGTATGAACTAATTCTTTAACAGCTGCATCGGAAATATGAAGGATGGGCTGCGGGTAAATGCCAACGGCAATAATGAGCGCGCAAATAATCCCCAGCACCAGTGTCTCGGAACCACTAATGTCGGTGAACGTGACAGTGAGGGCATTCGTTTCGCCCTGCATTACATTTTTATACATGCGGAACATGTATACCGCGCCTAAGATCATGGTTAACCCGGCGACTACTCCCAGCCATTGATTAGCTTCGAAAACACCATTGAGCAACATGAACTCGCCGATAAAACCATTGGTTAACGGCAGGGCCACCGTACCTAAAACGATGATCAGAAATGCGATGGCAAATTTAGGGGCGACTTTTGCAATACCGCCCAACTCATCTATCCGGCGGGTATTTAAGCGGCGGCTGATGATATCCCAAATAAAGAACATCCCTACGATGTTAATGCCATGGCTTAGCATTTGTATCATGGCGCCCTGGACGCCGGAGTAGGTCCATGCGAATACACCTGCGGCGATCAAACCTACGTGTGCGATGGAAGAATAGGCGACGAGGCGTTTGCCGTCCTTACGCGTAAATGCAATAATTGAGGCATAGACTATTCCTATAATAGCCAGGATCAAAGGCGTGCTGAACCATTGTATGTAACCCAGCGGGAGGGTTGGGATCATCCATCGGATAACACCATATATACCCATTTTAAGCATAATGCCACCAAGCATCATCGTGCCGGCGGTGGGCGCTTCGGTATATGTATCCGGTTGCCAGGTGTGAAAAGGGAACAGCGGCATCTTTATGGCAAAGGCCAGGAAAAATGCCCAGTACACCCAGGATTGCTGGAGCGGATGAAGTGTTAAATTATAAAAATGGAATATGTCGTAAGTTTTTTCCGGGGTTTGCAGGTACAGGAAAATGATACCCACGAGCATAAACAGGGATCCCGAAAAGGTATAAATAAAGAACTTTAATGTGACGCGGATACGGTTTTGGCCGCCCCAAAGTGAACAGATGAAATAAATGGGTATCAATGCCGCTTCCCAGCCCACATAAAATAAAAATCCATCAAGGGCAGTAAACACCACCAGCATGCCGGCCTGCATAAACAGGATGAGGGCGTAAAAGACATTGGCGTTTTTGTATTGGTGCTGGTACGTGGTTAATATAATAAGCGGAACAAGCAAGGTGGATAGCAACACCATGATCATACTTATGCCATCAATGCCAACGTTAAAATAGATCCCGAATTTTGGTATCCAGGGGATATCCGTTACAAACTGGAAGGTGGCGTCGGGCACAAAGCGGGATAATAATATACCGGCAATTATTAATTCGACAATGGAAAATGTTAAAGCAGCATGTTTGGCCCAATTGTTTTTAAACAACAAGACAACTAAGGCAGCAATTACCGGCAAAAAAATTAATATACTAACCGTCATTTTATAATTTAAACGATAATCTTCTAAAATTTAACCACTATGCACAACAGTATGGAGATGATCCCCACCACCATCATAAATATGTAGAAACCCACGTTACCCGTTTGCAGCAGGCGCAACCCTTTACTCGCTTCAATTGTGCCTTTTCCCAACCCGTTAACGATGCCGTCAATGCCCAGTTTTTCAACGGTATTGTATAGAAATCCTGATAAAGCATCCAGCGGCTTACGGATCAGCGCATCGTAAATTTCATCAACATAAAATTTGTGATAGGACAGATTGGCCAAAGCCGGGCGTTGTTCGGTATCCGACACCGGAACGTGAGAATTTTTTACGTACTTAACGTAAGCATAAGCCAATGCAATTAAGGCCGCCGCAACGGAAATCACCATCAGCACGATGTCGGTCGCCCCGGCTGAGGCTTCCGGTTTTAATAGGGTTGCCGACCTTTGGAAAACAGGCGACAGGAAATGCTCCAGCCAATGATGACCGCCTAAGGATTCGGGAACACCGATAAATCCGCCCACTACCGAAAGTGCAGCAAGCACAATAAGCGGTATGGTCATGTTTGCCGGCGACTCGTGGAGGTGGTGTTCCTGCTCGTGCGTTCCGCGGAATTTTCCGTAGAAAGTGAGGTACAGCATCCTGAACATATAGAATGACGTGAACATGGCCGTAATTACGCCGATCGTGTACATGGTGGGGCTTTGCGTAAATACATGGGCAAGTATTTCATCCTTAGAGAAAAAGCCCGCAAACGGGGGAATCCCGGAAATTGCCAGCGTGCCAATGAGCATGGTAGCAAATGTTATTTTTAACTTGCCTTTAAGGCCGCCCATTTTACGCATGTCCTGCTCGCCGCTCATGGCGTGGATAACAGAGCCTGCGCCGAGGAAAAGCAGGGCCTTAAAGAACGCATGGGTGAGCACATGGAAAAATGCACCGGTATAGGCGCCCACACCCAGCCCTAAAAACATGTAGCCCAACTGTGAAACTGTGGAATATGCAAGTACTTTTTTAATGTCGGTTTGTGTTATGGCGATCAAAGCAGCTACAACGGCGGTCGCTAAGCCAACGATGGCTATTACGTGCATGGTATCGGGCGCCAGGGTGAACAATATATTCGACCGGGCTATCATGTAAACACCCGCGGTTACCATGGTTGCAGCATGGATGAGCGCGGATACCGGGGTCGGGCCGGCCATAGCATCCGGCAGCCATGTAAATAAGGGCAGTTGTGCCGACTTACCCACTGCACCAACAAACAGCAGGATGGTGATCAAAACATAGGGAGCGCCTACAAATTTGCCGGTTCCTGCATATGGGAAAATATCAGCGAAGTTGACGCTGCCGAAGTAATAAAGCAGCAAAAATATGCCAATGATAAAACCAAGATCGCCGATACGATTCATGATGAAAGCTTTTTTGGCAGCATCGGCATAGTCGGGATTGGTGTACCAAAAACCAATAAGCAGGTAGGAGCAGAGCCCGACGCCTTCCCAGCCGATAAACATCACCAGGTAGTTTGAACCCATCACCAATAATAGCATAAAGAAGATAAACAGGTTCAGATAGGAAAAAAACTTACCGAATCCTGCATCGTCCTTCATGTAACCTACTGAATACAGGTGGATCAGGAAACCGACGCCTGTAATTATGAGCAGCATTAAAGCGCTAAGCTGGTCGATCAGAAAGGCAAAAGACATCTTAAAATCAGCCCAGCCAAACCATTGGAACAAAGTAACACTCACAGGGCTGCCGGTGCTTTGCACCTGCAGAAAAACGGCTGCGCTAATTCCAAACGAAATCAATACCACCAGGCAGGCCAAAAAGCCAATGACACCCTTTGACAAAGTATTTCGACCGAGGCCGTTGATGATAAAACCGGCTAACGGCAGTACAGGAATAAGCCAGATAAGTTTGTCCATATGTGCTATCTCCGCGCAATCTCTTAAGCCCGCCGGCTTAGAAACGCTTTGGATTTTATTTAAAAACTTTATTAAAAACCTAAATTCTAAAATCCGAAATCGAATCCCGATAGCTATCGGGGCCGAAATCCGAAATCACAGCTCTACCACTTCAACCTGTTTAATACATTAATGTCTACCGAGCTTGTGTTTCGATAGATCATTACAATGATCGCCAATCCTACTGCCACTTCGGCTGCAGCAAGCGCCATAATAAAAAACACGAAAACCTGCCCGGTTGCGTCTCCCCTGTAAACGGAAAATGCCGCCAGCAGTAAATTGACTGAATTGAGCATCAACTCAACCGACATAAAAATAATGATGGCATTTCTGCGTATGAGTACACCGATCACGCCGATTGAAAAAACGATCGAACACAGTAAAATGTAATGGTTAATCGGTATCGCCTGGATATTTGTGGTTAACGTTTGCATCAGGTTGTTTTATGGTCTTTGGTTGCCAGCAGTACCGCGCCTACCATCGCTGATAACAGCAGAATAGACGATACCTCAAATGGCAACAGGTATTCGTTGAATAATATTTTCCCAAGGTTTTTTACCAATCCGAGATTGGGGTCGCGAAGTATAACGGGCTGAGATACTTTAAAGGCTTTCAAAGCCGCGAGTATGGTCATTAGAAAACAGCCGCCGCCGATAAAGCCGGCAATTTTTACCAGGTTTGATTTGCGGGGTTCCGACTCTTTATTCAGGTTGATGAGCATCAGCGTATAAAGGAACAGTACCAATATAGCGCCCATGTATACGATGAAATTTACGATAGCTAAAAATTGGGCATTCATTAAGATATAATGAATGGTAAAGGTGAAAAACGTAACAATAAGGTAAAGTATACTGTGTACAGGGTTTTTCGCAGTGATAACCAGTATCGAAAAAAATATGGACAAAAATGCGATGAAGTAAAATGTACTCATGGTTAATATCTACAAATACCTTTGCCTCTTAAAATTGATGGGCAAAGGTATAAAAGTTCTTTATTGATTTAAGGGAGCCTCTACTAATTTGTCTTTGCCATAAATAAAATCTTTCCTCAGGTAATCTGACGGAACGTGCGGACCATCGAGGTAAATCGCTTCCTTTGGGCATGCCTCTTCGCAAAGCCCGCAAAAAATACAGCGCAGCATATTGATCTCATACACAGCTGCGTACTTCTCCTCGCGGTATAAGTCCTCTTCACCTTTCTGACGCTCGGCGGCAATCATGGTGATGGCTTCGGCAGGGCAGGAGAGGGCGCACAAACCGCAGGCCGTGCAGCGCTCGCGGCCGTGTTCATCGCGTTTAAGCGAATGCATGCCACGGAAATTTTCCGAGTACTCGCGTTTCTCTTCGGGATACCTGATGGTTACCGGCTTCCGGAAAAAGTGCTTTATGGTAATTGCAAGGCCCTGGAATATTGCCGGCAAATAGATCCGCTCCATAAAATTGAGCGGCTTTGCTTCAAGTACTTTCCGTTTATTACTTAATGGTTCCATTAATAAGCTCCTCAATCTATTTTAAAAAAGTAATAACAAGTCCCGTAATAACGATATTGGCGATAGCCAGGGGGATCAGCACCTTCCAGCCCAGGTCCATTAGCTGGTCGTACCTGAAGCGGGGAATGGTCCAGCGCACCCAAATAAAAAAGAAAATAAAGGCAAATATCTTGATAAAAAGGGCGATTACGCCGAGTATGCTCACCCAATTTTCCGAAAGGCCCAAATGATGCATAAAGGGGAAGTTGTATCCGCCGAAATAAAGCGTTGCCATGACTGCCGACGATACAAACATATTGATGTATTCGGAAAACATGTAAAAACCCATTTTCATAGAAGAGTACTCTGTATGGTAACCAGCAATCAGTTCCGTTTCGCATTCCGGAAGGTCAAACGGAGAACGGTTAGTTTCAGCAAACGCACATACAATAAATATAAGGAAACCAAGCGGCTGGCTGAATGCGTTCCATGTAAACCAATGTCCATGCCAGAAGCCTGACTGCTGTTCGGCAATGTGCCGCATGCTAAGGGTGCCGGTAGTCATCAATAACGCAATGATAGACAAGCCCATAGCTATTTCGTAGCTGATATTCTGCGAAGCGGCCCTGACGGCGCCCAGTAATGAATATTTATTGTTTGAGGCCCAGCCGCCAATCATTATACCATATACCCCAAGCGAAATGACGCCAAAAATGTACAACAGGCCAACGTTGATATCGGCTACCTGCAGGTTAAACGTATAAGCGCCAATGGTGAGCCGTTGTCCCCAGGGAATAACGGCCGAACCGATACAGGCGGTTAATATGGCCAGCGATGGACCTGCGATAAACAAAAAGGGACTTGCATTGGTAGGAATAATTTCCTCCTTCAAAAACATTTTGCCGCCATCGGCCAAAGGTTGTAAAATTCCGAATGGCCCGGCCCGGTCAGGGCCTACACGGTCCTGCAAAAATGCCGCTACTTTGCGCTCAGCATAGGTGGAATACATGGCAATTACCAGGCTGACCAAAAAAATGATCACCACCAGCGCTATTTTAATTAATAACTCTGCTATTCCCATTATAAGCGTGTGTCTCGTTCAAACTGTTCTTTATTAGCTTCCTGCAATACCAGGTTTGTTTTTACTACCGGCAACGGTATGAAATCATAGTGATTGGAGCTGATAACCGATTTATCCGAAATATGTCGTGGCCCTTCGATCACCCAATCCGCTGTTTTCTTTTTATCAAAGCGGCAGGTATTGCAAATATATTCCTCCACCTCGCCATATTGGTCTTTGCGGGCAGTTACGCGCAGCACTTCTTCGCCTTTGTACCAAAGGGTAACCTTGCCATTGCAGCCCGGATGATCGCAATCCCGATGTGCGTCTACCGGTTTGGTAAACCATACCCTGTTTTTAAAACGGAAGGTTTTATCAGTAAGGGCGCCAACCGGGCATACGTCGATCACATTTCCTGAGAAATCATTATCAACTGCGTGTTGGATATAGGTTGATATTTCGGAATGATCGCCGCGGCCTAAAATGCCGTGATACCGGTAGTTGGTGATCTGGTCGGCGGTGAACACGCAGCGGTAGCAAAGGATGCAGCGCGTCATATGCAGTTGTATCTTGTCGCCAATGTCGATCTTTTCAAACGTGCGGCGGTCAAACTCGTAACGGGTTTTTACAGCGCCATGCTCAAAACCAAGGTTCTGCAGATCGCACTCGCCGGCCTGGTCGCAGATGGGGCAATCCAGGGGGTGGTTGATCAACAACATTTCGACAATTCCTTTCCTCGCCTCAATAACTTCGGGCGAAGTAATATTTTGAACCTCCATGCCATCCATTACCGTAGTGCGGCAGGATGCCACCAGTTTGGGCATAGGACGGGGATCTTTTTCGGAACCTTTGCTCACTTTAACCAGGCAGGTACGGCACTTACCGCCGCTATCCTTTAGCTTTGAGTAATAGCACATAGCAGGCGGAACAATATCGCCACCTATCTGCCTCGCGGCATTAAGAATGGTGGTTCCGGGTTCAACCTCAACGGCTATGCCATCTATAGTTACTTTCATTGATGTTATATTAAATTACGAAAGACGTCATCCAGTGATAGTTCAAATCCGGGCAGTATGGGCGTAGTAAGCTTATCACCCAGGGTCAGAGCCCGGCCTTCTGGGTTGAATTTTCCCTCGCTATTTAAAACGTATTTCACTAAGGAAAGCTCATCCGGGTAAACCATCCAGTATTCCTTCACCCCAAATTCCTCGTACAGATCGTATTTTATTTTTATTTCTTTTGAATTATTTCCTGGTGATAAAACCTCAACCACCAGGTCCGGAGCGCCCAGGCAGCTCCGCTGGTCAGTTATCTTTGCAAGGTCACAAATCACACACACGTCAGGCTGAACCACTGTTTTGACCTTTTTATCGCTTTTTTCATTCCTCACCAAACGGACATCGTACGGTGCAATGAAAACCCTGCATTGTTTGTCTTTCAGGAATTGATATATTTCGCCAAAAATGTTACCGGTCACAGTTTGATGATCCCCGCTCGGTGCAGGACACATCTTAAATATTTTCCCCCTGATTAGTTCCAGGCGCTCTTCAAAACGCCACGACACATAATCAGCGTAGGAATACGTTTTAGAAAGGTCCAACTCATCAATATTGTACATAGCCAAATTTATATCAGTTAGCCTGCAGTTTCCAGTTTTTGAAGCGGATCGGCATAATGCGCCAGCCCGTAATTCCTTGTCACCGCTTCAGAAGCATTGGTAACATGCCATTCAAATTCGTCCCTGAAATGGCGGATGGCGCTGGCCACGGGCCACGCAGCCGCATCACCCAGCGGACAAATCGTATTACCTTCAATTTTTTTAGAAACGTCAACCAGCAGGTCGAGATCGCTCAACTTGCCGTGGCCGTATTCCATGCGGTGCAGCACTTTTTCCATCCAACCCGTTCCCTCGCGGCATGGCGAGCATTGCCCGCAGCTTTCGTGGTGATAGAAACGGGTAAAGTTCCAGGTATTGCGAACGATGCACTGATCCTCGTCGAATGCGATAAAACCGCCCGAACCAAGCATGGTACCGCTTACAAAACCGCCGTCAGCCAGCGATTCGTAGCTCATTAGCCGGGGCTCGTTATTGATCGTTTTCAAAAATAAATTGGCGGGCAAAATCGGCACCGACGACCCACCGGCAACAACAGCCTTCAGGCGTTTGCCGTTTGCTATCCCGCCACAGAACTCATCCGAGTACAAAAATTCTTCAACGGGCAGGCCGAGGTCGATTTCATAAACGCCGGGATTTTTAACGTTCCCGCCTGCGGAGATCAGCTTGGTTCCGGTGCTGCGGCCTACGCCGATTTTGGCATATTCTTCGCCGCCTTCGTTGATAATCGGCACCACAGCTGCTATCGATTCGACGTTATTCACCACGGTAGGACAACCCCACAAACCGGCGATAGCCGGGAAAGGCGGTTTGATGCGCGGATTGCCGCGCTTGCCCTCTAACGACTCCAGCAAAGCGGTTTCTTCGCCGCAAATGTAGGCTCCAGCCCCGGGCTGGACGTATAATTCCAGATCGTAACCGCTGCCTAAAATATTTTTGCCCAAAAAGCCTGCATTTTTTGCTTCGGCGATGGCTTTTTCGAGTATCCTGATCTGCGGCATCATTTCGCCGCGCACATAGATATACGATGTTTTTGCCCCCAGCGCAAAGCTGGAAACGATCATCCCCTCAATCAGCAAATGCGGGATATAATTCATCAGGTATCGGTCCTTAAATGTACCGGGTTCCGATTCGTCGGCGTTACAAACCAGGTAGCGGGCAACACCTTCCGGTTTGGCCAGGAAACTCCATTTCATTCCCGTTGGGAAACCTGCTCCCCCGCGACCGCGCAAGCCCGATTTCTTTACTTCATCCACAACCGCATCGGGCGTCATGGTTTTTAAAGCTTTTTCAACCGAAGCATAGCCGCCTTTTTTGCGGTAAACATCAAAGGTGTTAATTCCTTCTACCTTAATATGCTCTAACAATAATTTGCGTGCCATTACGGTTTAATAAATCTTTTTGGTTAGCCTGTAATAGTTCATATGCCTCAAAATGTACCCTGCAAAAACAAAAAGGACAAACAGAATCATCGATATTACCTGTGTTCTGAAAACGTCCGTGACAAATACCATGAGAATCAGCACAATTGCCCACAAAATATCTGTCAACACTAATTTTCTCCTGGTCATGCTAATATATCCTTTTGGTTAGCTTGTAATAGTTAATATGCCTTACGATACACACTGCAAAAGTTATGATCACCAGCAGCTTTAAAAATACGGGTGTTTCGCTAAAGCCCCCGTTTGTAAAATTCATTACACCCACAGTAGCGGCCAAAACCAAATCCGATATGATTAAAGTAGACCTCGTGACAATCATTTACCTGCATCGATCATTTAGCTTTTGTCCGCAAATCAGCGATCAGTTTGTCAACTGATTCGTTGGTTAAATTTTCGTAAAACGTGTATTCGGGGCCAATTTGCAATACCGGGCCGTATCCGCATGCTGCCAGGCATTCCACCCCTCGCCAGCTAAAAATGCCGTCGGCTGTAACTTCGCCCTCTTTAACGCCCAACTTTTCTTCAATATGATCCATTATTTTTTCGGCCCCCACCAGGCAGCATGGACCGGTGCGGCAAACTTCCAGCATATATTTGCCTTGCGGGCGTAAAAAATACATGCTGTAAAACGTCGCTACCTCGTACACCTCGATGTCCTTCAGGTCAAGGTACTCTGCAACTTTATCCATCGCCGGCACGCTTACCCACCCAAATTCCGCCTGTACCAAATGCAAAATAGGCAACAAGGCCGACTTTTGCTTTCCCTGGGGATAACGGCTTACAATTTCGTCAAACTTACTGACCAGCGCTGCTGAAAATTCAACCGGCGCATAGGTTTCTTCAACTTTAAGCATCTAACTCTCCCGCTATAACGTTTAAGCTACTCATATTGATAATCGCATCTGATAAAAGCATTCCGCGGCTCATGGGTGCATACATCTGGTAATTGATGAAACTGGGCCTGCGGAAGTGCAACCTGTACGGCGAACGGCCACCGTCGCTCACCAGGTAAAAGCCCAGCTCGCCGTTGGCGCCCTCAACCGAATGATAAACCTCGGTTTTTGGCGCCGGAATTTCGCCCATCACTATTTTGAAGTGATAGATGAGGGCCTCCATATTGTTATAAACATCTTCCTTAGGCGGCAAATAAAAGTCCGGCACATCTGCATGGAAAATGTCGGATGGCTCCTTCTCTATTTTTTCCAAAGCCTGCTCTATAATGCGCATGCTTTGCCACATTTCTTCATTCCGCACCAAAAAGCGGTTGTAAACATCGCCGTTCGTTCCAACCGGCACCTCAAAATCAAAGTCTTCATAGGAACTGTAAGGGTTCATCACCCTTACATCATAGTCCACCCCGGCAGCGCGTAATATAGGACCACTCCAGCTGTAATTCAGCGCGTTCTCAACAGTTACGGCCGCTACGTCCCTTGTTCGGTCAATAAAGATTCGGTTACGGTTAAACAGGGCTTCAAATTCCTTCAACACGGGCGGAAATTCTTTCAAAAATTTACGCAGCTTGGCAAAAGCGATGGAGTTAAAATTCCTTTCAAAACCACCGATGCGGCCAATATTTGTGGTCAGGCGCGAGCCGCAGATCTCTTCGTAGATCTCGTAAACGGCCTCGCGGTATTCCATCATGTACAGGAAACCGCTAAACGCGCCTGTGTCGACGCCTAAAATCCCGTTGCAAATAATATGATCGGTTATCCGGGCCAGTTCCATGATGATTACCCGCAGGTAGTCAACCCGTTTTGGCAGTTCTATCCCGAGTAGCTTCTCAACCGTCATGTGCCAGCCCATGTTATTGATGGGTGATGAACAATAGTTCAGCCGGTCGGTTAGGGGAGTGATCTGGTAGTAGGGGCGATGTTCGGCAATTTTTTCAAAGGCACGGTGTATGTAGCCTATGGTTGATACGCCGCTAATGATCCGTTCCCCGTCTAACTGGAGCACATTCTGGAAAACGCCATGTGTGGCGGGATGTGTCGGCCCTAAATTAAGGGTCGAGGGTTCGGTTTGCGGGTCGTTATCTATATATACCGGGTGGTTGCGCATTGCTTTTTATCTTCCAAAAAAATAATCTTTTTTATCAACACGATTCGGGTCTTCCAGCGGGAATTCTTTCCGCATCGGGAAAGCGGTCATATCGTCGACATTCAAAATCCGGCGCAGGTCGGGATGGCGGTCAAAAATTACCCCAAAAAAGTCATAAGTTTCACGTTCCATCCAATTGGCGCCGTGCCATAAACCGGTGGCCGTAGGGATGTGTACATCGTCACCTGCTAAAAACACTTTTATCCGCACTCGAACGTTGTTTACCAGGCTGTGCAGGTGATAGATCACCCCGATAGGCTTTTCCTGTTCGGGGTAATGAATAGCCGTCAGATCGGTCAGGTAAATAAACTGCAATTCGGGGTCGTTTTTCAAAAAGTCCAGCAAGTCAATTAGCTGTTCCCTCTCCGTTTCAAAGGTGAGTAAGCCAAAGGGCTCGCTAACCGAAGTCACCTTATCCGCAAATTCTGCAGAAATTTTAGCCAGTAAGTCCTCGTTTGAAATTTTGCCCATTATTGAATTCCGTATGAAGCTAAGAGTTTTTGGTATTTCGGTTCGTTGCGGCGGCGCAGTGTTTCGGTTTTAACCAATTCCTGTATCTGCATAAAGCCGTCGAGTACGGCTTCGGGACGCGGCGGACAACCGGGGATGTAAACGTCAACCGGTATTATCTCGTCAATTCCCTGCAGCACCGAGTAAGTATCGAATATGCCGCCGCTGGATGCGCAGGCGCCCATGGATAATACCCAGCGGGGTTCGGCCATTTGCAAATAAACCTGGCGCAAAACCGGGCCCATTTTTTTGGAGATAGTGCCCATTACCATCAGCAGGTCGGCCTGGCGGGGCGAAAAGCTCATCCGTTCGGCACCAAATCTTGCAATGTCATAATGGGAAGCTGCCGTGGCCATAAACTCGATGCCGCAGCACGAGGTGGCAAAAGGCAGGGGCCATAAAGAATTTGCTCTTGCGATGCCCAGCACCTTATCCGCCGTGGTGGCGAAAAATCCAGCTCCTTCAACTCCGGCCGGGGCGTCTACTAATTGAATTTCACTCATGATCTATATAATACAAAATCCCATCCAATTTTATGGCCTGAACCTTGATCCGCAAACTTTGAGCTCAAATAATCTAAAAAAATCCGAACGCTCATTTAATCGCGGCAGGATGGCGCTTTTCATGACAAATTTACAACATTTAGTATGTAAGAAGTACACAATGCAATCAGGCAAATATATTTAGAATCAGTCTAAACAGGTATTGGCGGGTGTCGCTTCAGCCACTCTTTTTGCACCATTTAAAGCTACCCTCCGCGAATTGGGTAGCCCGCCAGCCGGCGGGGCAAAAATGTCCTTTTTTGTCTATTTCTACAAACGGGTAGCCTCTACGAGGCATTGATTTGTAAGAATGGTTTACTTGTGTCCACCCGGTAGGGTAGCTATCGGGACAATACTCACCACTGACCATGCCAACTGCATACTACCAACTGCCCACTGCCAACTGCCTTCAGTCCCAGTCCAATGCGCCTTTTTTTATCACATAGATGAAACCGAGCAGCAATGTACCCATAAAGATAAACATCTCGATCATGCCCTGGCTGCCCAGGTCCTTAAAGTTTACCGCCCAGGGATACATGAATATCACCTCGACATCAAACAATACGAACAGGATTGCTACCAGGAAGTATTTGATAGAAATAGGTGTACGGGCGTTCCCGATCACTTCGATACCCGACTCGAACGGTGTTAACTTATCCTTTGTTTTTCGTCTTGGCCCTATTTTGTGGGTTACAATCATGGTGGTAACCACGAAACCTAAAGCCACAAGCATCTGGATGATGATGGGAAGGTAATTAACTGGCAAACTTTGTGCTTCCATGCTGCAAATATACAAACGGATGTAAAACATAAAAGCCTTCCGTACAATTATGGAAGGCTTTTATAATTATTGTAATGGACGGCGGCTATTTACTCTTTCCCGCGGTGGAGAAATAGTAGGTTACCCGCGCATCCGTCGGATCGAGCTCTTTCGCTTGATTAAAATAACCCATGGCCTTTGCATGATCTTTATCTTTAAATTCTGCGTAATTGCCTAAATAGGTATAGGCGTCTACTAAATTCGATTTAATGTCATCCGCGGGCGTTCCGCCTTTTGCCAATATTAACTGTATGTATTGTTCGTAGAAAGGTTTGGCCAACCCTTTGATATTATTACGGTCGCCGGAGTCTTCAAAATCTTTGACCTGGGCTTGCAAATAGACTATGGCGGCATTCGGGTTGGGTACCTTACGCTCCACATAAGTGAGTGCCGAATCTGATTTTGTTAGCAGCGTGGAATCGGGTTTCATGGTTTTTACCGTTTGAGCTTGACGGGCCTGCGCCATATATGCCTGGTAATAGCTGTATCCCTCGTGGAAATGATCCATCAGTTTTGCAAGGCGCGAGTGTTCGGCATATACGTGATAAGCATCGCCTGCTTCCTGGAATTTTTTCAAAGCATATAAGCTGTTTGCAATTTCACCGTAAATATCTACCTGCGTAGTATCCAATGTCAATGCCTTCCGAAGGTTCATGATGCCAAGCGAATCGTTCTTTAAGGCGATTTCTATACGTCCTAAATACAGGTAGTCCGAAGGCAACAGGCGTTTTGGATCGGCCTCGGTCACCCATTTGGTCAGCGCGCTTAAGGCTGTTTGATAATCTTTATTCTGGTATGCTGCGTAACCGAGGTAGCGATACACCCTTAGGTTACTTTTGGCTGAAGCAGAAAGGTCCTGCGCTACTTTTTGCAGGGTCACGAAATCCTTGGTCCTGATCAGGAAGTCGGCATAGCGCATCTGCGATTCAACAGAATAATCGGTCAGGCTGATGAATTTTTTATAATTATCCGCCGCCTCTTTAACCTTCGCATCGTACAACGATGGGTCGGAGCCGGCCTGCCTTAAAGCAGTTTCGGCCCATTCGCGATAAGCGGGTCCGTAGTTAGGGTTAGCGGTTATTGCTTTCTGGAACTGCTGGTAAGCGCCGTCATAATTGTCGGCAAATCTCCAGAGAACGCCCTCTGCAACATTGGCAGCAGGAGAGTTAGGATCGATGGCTAATGCTGATGAATAAGCATTATAGGCATCAGTGCTTTTTAACTGTGAGCGGTAGGCATCGCCGAGGGCGATCAAAACGTCTATATCGCGGGGATTGGCAAGTTTTCCCTGGTTCAAAATAGTGATGGCTGCGTTGGCATCGGCCGGCGCTACCGCCGATCCGTTCGGCCCAACAGCGCTGCCGCTCACCGGCAGTAAATAGCTCAAACCAACGTAAAGAAACGGCGTACTGTTCTTTTTGCCTGCAAGCGATATTGCGGTATTGAAATTAGTAGTAGCTGTTGCGTTGTCCTTTTCAATATGAGCAACGGCGCCCAGCCCGGCAAAATTTAATGCCGACTTACCGTTTACATTTATACCCTTGTTAAACACGGCCTTTGCCGAGTCGATGTAGTCCTGCTTGAGGTAGACCCATCCCAGGTAAAAATAATTTTCGTCCTTGTCCGCTTGTGTCGTCGTAAGCGTTTTCAGCATGGATTTTGCCTTCTGGTATTGCTCGGCGTCGATCGCTTTCTTAGCATCGTCTAAACTTTGTGCGAACGCTGACGAACCTAACAGTAACAGTCCCAAACCAGCGGCGGCCATTTTTTTGATCATTTTCATCGCAGTATTCTTTTCGTTGTTTTAATGGAGCCCTAATGGCACTCCCCGGCTTTTATTAAATTATAATCTTTGTTAATTAGGGGCCTCATTGCGGGTGCGTAGCTTCGTCTGGTCTTTAAACCAAAGCCATCACCGGTTTAATTCGTTTGTATAAGCGTTAACTACTAATTTACAATTAAATTGTCAACACTTGCAACAATGTTTCTTTAATCTAATTTTTTGCGTCATATAAGGTAATTGTATTTGCTACACTACCGTTTTGCAATATTATATTTTTTTAACCGATTTTACATGAACAAGTTAAAACAAGTTTATACAAAATAATCAACTGCAACTATTGTTTTATTTATTTTACAATATTGATTTGTCTGCCGGGTATGTTGTCAGGCAAAAGACCCGACTTTTCGATGATCCTTTGTCCGCGGTCGCTTCTAAGGAAAAAATCAAATTCCATGCCTAAACTCATTGCGCCGGCGCAGTTTATCATGTACAAATTGCGGGTAAGGGGGTATTGCTTTAAGGCAAGCGTGGTTTGCGACGGCGTAAAATATTGGTCGGGCGTTTGTTTGCCCGTATCATCTTTAACGGCAACAATCTTTACATTATCTACGGCATCCGCATAATCCTTATCCGGATCATCAAGCCAGCTGAAGCCCGTTATACCGATAGCGTCTGCATGGCTACTGACATATTTGATCACCTCTTTATTCGACTTCAAAGAAAAGATATTTTTTTGTTTTAGCGCGCTATTCCCTGACAATTGCTTTAAATACCTCACCAGTCCCGAGTTCGGATTGTCGAAGATGATATTTTTATCCTGTTTCGCTTCGCCGTTCAGCATTTTCTTTATTTCGCTAACGGTAATCATTGTGTCGTTGGAGGCTTTGTTAACGATAATGGCGATGGCGTCGATAGCGAAACGGGTGGTCACCGGCCGGAGCTGGTGGTCGTATAGCGTCTTATTTTCCTGCGGGGTCAACTCGCGTGAAACAAGCGCAACCCGTACGCTATCTTCCAGCAGCATGTTGAAGGCATCATTTTCGGGTGCATATAATATCCTGGGATGTACTTTGTCATTAAGTGCCTTAAAAATATACAGCTCGTCATCGACGATGGGCTGTAGTGATTCGTCAACAACCATTGCCGAACTGTCGGAACTGAAGTGCCCGGATACTACTGTTTGTGTTTGATGTCTGCAGCTTTGAGCAGCCAAAAGCAAAGTCATTGTAGCCAGTATCCGGCCTGAACTATAATTCATCTTCCTTTTTCTTTAGTAAGCGCGAGAACCGTAATATAGCGTAGATAATGATTAACGACCCGAATGCAATCTTTTGGTATTGCGGCAAGTTGGGAAACAGGGTGTTATCAAATATTACCATCACACCCCAGCCGAAGACCACAACAAACAGGATAGCCCCTAAAATAAGCAAAAATCGCCTCGGGAGCGATTTTTGCCTTCTATTACCTGGTAACATTTAAATTTTATTATTCCTCAGACAATGTAAAGTTGATCGGAACGCTATAAGCAACGCGCACAGGACGACCATTTTGGATGCCCGGTTTCCAGTGCGGAGAAGCTTTAATAACGCGTACCGCTTCTTCGTCGCAACCATCGCCAATTCCGCGGGCAACTTTAACATCGGTTAGAGAACCATCTTTTTCGCAAACAAAACTTACGATAACCCTGCCTTGCGTATTGTTTTCTCTTGCCACTGCCGGATACCGGATGTTTTTTGCCAGGTATGCTGCAAACTTATCCAATCCTCCCGGAAATTCTGGAACCTGCTCAACCGAAGTAAAGATCTTGTTTCCATCGTCTTCGGTAACCTTGGTATCGGCGTTTCCAACCGGTTCATCGATGGTTACATCGGCGTTTTTATCACCTTTCAGGTTTTTTTGACCCGGGTCGGCAATTTTCAAATCTTCAATTGTTGGCGGTTTTTCCTTTACCTCAACGTCGGGTTTAACCACAGGAGGAGGGAATTTTACCTGGTCAACCTTTGGTTTTGGCGGTTCCGGCGGCGGGGGTGGAGGTGGTTTTTTAATGTCCACGGGCGGCGGCGCCAGTACCACATTGGTGATCTTTATTTTTTCTTTGGCTTTAGGAATAAAGCCTGTAATGAAGTTGATAATAGTATTGGCAGATATGATCGCAGCAAACACGATAACGGCAATAATAAGGGCGGTGCGGGCATTCCTGCCGTTGTCCTTTCTTAATTCGTAAGCGCCATATGCTTTGTTGCGGCCTTCAAATACTACATCAATCCATTGCTGGTTAAATATATCTAATTTTGATCCTAACATTTTTTTAGGCTTTAATATTAATTAAGGTGATGTAATGTCTAAAAATTATTAATAAATCCCATTCTTTTTAAGATCATCAACTTCCATAGGCAATATTTTTACGATTGCGTAGATATGGATGTTGGTGATGCTCATTTCGTCAAGCGTGGCAACCAGGTTATTGTAGGTGGACTTATCGCTGGGGTGTATCAACACTTCCATCGTGTTATCCGGTGCTGCATGCGTGGCGGCAACCACCTTGGCGTTGTCAATTAACGCTTTACGTATGCCGCTTGCCCCATAGCCATCTACTGTTGGCGGGGTTTTTCCGGGCTCGCCCATATACCATTCCACTTTATCATGGCTTCCGAGCACTATCGTCATCGTTCGACTGGCCGCTACAGGCAATTGGCTGGTTTTTACTGAGTTATCAGGCATTACCAGGTTCATCGCCTTTGGCTTGTTGAGGGTAGTGGTATACATAAAAAAGGTGATCAACAGGAAAGCAAGGTCAACCATGGCCGTTAAATCGACGCGTGTTGAGGCTTTCTTACTCCTGATCTTCCCGCCTTTATGTTTACCCCCTCCGGAGGTATCTAATTCTGCCATTTTTTTATCTTTTGCTAGGCGCTGTTTTCAGCGCGGTGATTAAATCAAACTTGAATAGCTTTTGTTTCTCTAAACAGGATATTACCAAATTGATCTCCGGGTACTGTTCTTTGGAATCGCCTTTGATCGACATTTGCAAGTCTTTATCGTGCAGCAACTTTTCAGCCTGCCGTGATTTATATATCCAGTTAAACAATTCGTTGTTGTTGGTAGTATCTGCCGGAATACCCGTCTGGACAAAGTTTTTCAACTCATCGGGCGGTGTGTCCAGGAAAGCTTTCATACTCTTCATTGGCACCCCGAATACCTGCGTCAGCGAAAACCTTTGGATTTCTTCTGGCGTAAAGGGAACATTGTATGCCGTCCCCATGTCTTTTAGCACTTCAGCGCGTACATCCTGCTCTGTTACCGAGAAAAAAAGCTTATCGCCGCCAATCGAAACCGTCATCATGTTCGCGTCAGCCACTGGCGCCATATTGGTCGACGGCGGCACGGTGGCATGTGAGGGGTCGTCAATTTTTGGTTTTGCTGTTAATATAAAAAAGGTAAGCAACAGGAACGCAACATCGCACATGGCGGTCATGTCGATAGCCGTGCTCTTCCTGGCGACTTTTACTCTGGGCATAGTTGTTTATTTTAATAATAAATGTATAAGTGAATTATACTATCCCCGTTTACAGGTCAACACCATGTTAACGAGTAAACGGGGTGAAAACTAAGCAATAGCGCGCCGTTACTTATTTTTATGCGATGCAGCAAAAGTTTGAACAATGCTGAAACCAGTTTCGTCAATTGCGTAGGTCAGCTTGTCAATTTTTGATGTAAACACATTGTACATAATGATGGATATCGCAGAGGTACTGATACCTAAAGCGGTGTTGATTAGCGCTTCGGAAATAGATGTAGACAACTCGGTGGTGTTTGGCGCGCCGGATGATGCCAGCGTTTTGAAGGCCTTGATCATACCAACAACTGTACCTAACAGACCGGTTAATGTACCGATAGACACCAGGGTTGCAATAACCGTAAGATTTTGCTCCAGCATCGGCATTTCAAGCGCGGTTGCTTCTTCGATGTCCTTTTGAATAGCCAGCGTTTTCTGGTCGACATCCAAACCTACTTCGTTTTCCATTTCGCGGTACTTCTTCAAGCCCGATTTGATCACATTGGCTACTGAACCTTTTTGTTTGTCGCATTCCGCAACGGCTCCGTCGATATTACCGGCGTTAAGAAAACTCTGAACTTTTCTTACGAACACGTCAACACTGCCTGTTCCCGAAGCTTTGCCTATTACCACAAAACGTTCTATGGAAAATGTAATTACGATTAAAAGATACGACATGATCAACGGTACGATAGTCCCCCCTCTGTGCACTGTTCCATAATAATCGGTAGGCTCGGCGGAAGTATCGCCTCCCGTAAAGTGGCTTGGATCGCCTAATATGAAAATGAAAATCAGGATTGCAACTACAATACAGATTGGAATAGTGAGCGTCGCAAACAAGCCTGATGAGCTTGCGCTTTCTTTTTTAACAGGAGTCGTTGGTTTTGTTGGTGCGTTTGCCATTACTTTAGTTTTTAGTTTTATAAATATTAAGTTAGTTAAATGCGATTTATTAAGCGAGTAACAAAAATAGAATATTAATGAATTAAACAAACATTTTATGTCGCTCTTTATTATTTTTTAGTAAAAACTTTAAGAAGTTAATATTCAGGGCAGATATTAAAGCGTTTAAAGTTGATCGTGAATTGCACTGATGCAATTTTTTACAATAAAACCTAATTTTTTTAATAATAGCAAGTAATAGCCTATAAAAATTATGTTACTAAACTGTGACACTAACGTTGGGGCCTGCATTTACAATATCCGCAGTGACAAAATCTGTATAACGCTCAAAGTTTTTAACAAATGCCAATGCCAGCTGATTGGCTTTTTCATCGTAAACGGCGCCATTTGCCCATGTGTTTTTAGGATCGAGCAATTGGTCGGGCACGTTGGGGCAGGTTACCGGCATCTGAAGATTGAAAACCACGTGCTCGGTGAAACTCACATTGCAGAGTTCGCCGGTTAAGGCAGCCGTTATCATTGCCCGGGTATATTTCAGCCTGATCCGCTTGCCTTTACCAAAAGCCCCGCCCGACCAGCCGGTGTTCACCAGCCAAACGTTTACCTCGTGGTCTTTGATCTTCTTGCCGAGCATCTTTGCGTAAGTTACCGGGTTTAACGGTAAAAATGCTTCGCCGAAACATGCCGAAAATGTCGCTTTCGGTGCTGTTATTCCATCTTCGGTACCTGCAAGTTTTGCGGTATAGCCGGAAATAAAATAGTATATCGCCTGTTCCGGCGTCAGTTTTGAGATCGGAGGCAATATGCCGAAAGCGTCGGCCGTAAGAAAAAAGATGTTTTTTGGCGATGCACCAATTGACGGCGAAACGGCATTCGCAATATTAAACAGGGGATAGGCAATTCTTGTGTTTTCGGTTTTGGCAATGTCAGAAAAGTTTACGCTGCGGGTACCCGTAAAAAAGTTGGTGTTCTCTACCAGGGCCCCAAACCGTATGGCGTTGTATATCTGCGGTTCTTTTTCGGGCGTCAGATCAACGCATTTGGCATAGCAGCCCCCTTCAAAGTTAAATATGGTATAGTCGCTCCAGCCGTGCTCGTCGTCGCCGATCAGCCCGCGCTCCGGATCAGCGGAAAGGGTAGTTTTCCCGGTCCCGGAGAGGCCGAAGAAAAGGGCTGTATCGCCTTTTGCGCCGGTGTTGGCTGCGCAGTGCATCGGCAGTACATTTTTTTCAGTAGGCAAAATAAAGTTCAAAGCGGAAAAAATACCCTTTTTTATCTCCCCTGTGTAGCCGGTTCCTCCAATCAGGATTATCCTCCTGCTGAAATTGATGATCGAAAAGTTATGCTGGCGGGTGCCGTCCACAGCTGGGTCGGCTTTAAAGCCTGGCGCGGCTATCACGGTCCATTCCGGTTCGGGGTTGGTTTTAACCAGTTCGGGGCGAATAAAAAGATGGTAAGCAAACAAGTTTTGGTAAGCCGTTTCGGTAACCACACGGATGTCAACGTGATATTTTTCGTTGGCGCAGGCGCATGCATCGCGCACGAAAATGTCGCGCCCGCTCAAATAGCCCGTCACTTTTTGTAAAAGCCGGTCGAAAGCGGCGCTATCGAATTTTAAGTTAACGTTACCCCAGTGCACTGTATCATGGGCGATCTCATCGTCGACGATGAAGCGATCTTTCGGGGCACGGCCGGTGAATTCACCTGTATCCACCGCCAGCGCGCCGTTGTCGGTTAAAACGCCTTCGTTTCTTTTTAAGGCTTCTTCGATAAGTTCAGCGGGAGATAATTGGTACAAAACATGCACCGCCCGATCAAGTGAGATATAACTTAGATCGGGAACCTGGTTAGAACGGTTTCTCATTAAAATAGCAAAATTGGTTGCCGCAAAATTCCCAATTTATACACTAAGAAACAAGAAAAACAAAATATTTTTTACATAATGTATATTTTACACACTATATAATTAATTGATAATCAATACTTAATAATTAAAAAATAAAAATATTGAATACACTAAGTTGACTTTTTTACAGGACTGGAAAGGGCATTGGCCCTGTCGCTGGAAAGTGAGATGGGGCTTATTGTGGCGGCACTGGCGGTTATTGACGCGCTCTATTAACTCACCTCCCGCACGTGCGGGACTGCGCTCCTTCACTCTCCCTACCGCGGGCGGTAAAGAGGTTTGAAGAAAATTTACGTTAAAAATTGATATCCCACGTGATATACTGCTTCCTTCTTCGTCTGTACCACTGCAAACTGCCACCGCCAACTGCCTACTGCAAACCGGAGTCATCCCCCCGCCTTTTTTGCCTTATAGCCGACGGCGGTGAGCAGGGTAAGTATCTTATCCCTGAAATCGCCCTGGATCAGTATTTCCATTTCTTTTACCGATCCGCCGACCCCGCATTTTGATTTTAGCGTTTTACCAATGACTTCCAGATCGGTCTCCCTACCGATAAACCCGGTTACGCGCGTCACCATTTTGCCGCCGCCTTTCCGGTCGAGATAAATTTTGAGGTTTTGCTGCTGAGGGGGGAGGGTTGCAGCTGCCTCATTACTATCCGCTTTGTATTCAAAGTGAGGATCCGTCGAGTAAATTATACCGGTAAATTTCTTTTTCGACATATATTTCTATGGTGAATGGTGAGTGGTGAATAGTGAGTGGCGAATTGTGAATATTCGTTCATTTACTTTTGATAGGTCAATTACAAAATCTTGAGTCGAAAACTCCTCCCTGTCCCTGGCTACTGCGCACTGCCCACAGCCCACTCACTACTGCCCATTGCCCACTCACAACTGCCCACTACCCACTCACAACTGCCCACTACCCACTCACAACTGCCCATTGCCCACTCACAACTGCCCATTGCCCACTCACAACTGCCCATTGCCCACTCACAACTGCCCACTACCCACTCACAACTGCCCACTGCCCACTGCCTACTGCCTACTGCCCACTCACAACTGCCTACCCAGGATAATCCATCCCGACGATCACTTTAAGCGATGCGGGTACAACCTTAACCACAATATCAGTATTCATAAACTGCGGTTCGCCATCAAGGTGGACGGGGCCGGGCTTCTCCCGTTTGATCTCTATCTCTTTTCCGCGGATAATTTCGACGAAATTTGTCTTATCCGAAATACCCAGCATCATCCTGAATCCCATTTCGGGTAAACGCCAAATCGGGAACTTTTTTATAACACAAACATCGAGCAAGCCATCCTGAACGGATGCATGCGGTGAAATATGAGCGTTGTTACCATACTGAGATGAATTTGCAAAGCTTAGCATAAAGGCCTCCCGGTCAAAAGTCTTTCCGTCAATTAACATGCGATACATCTGCGGCTTGTATTTCGAAAATTCCTCGAACGACGATTTTATATAGGTGAGGAAGCCCCGTTTTTTGTTGTGTGAAAACACCTCGGCTATGTGGGCGTCGAATCCCATCCCCCCCATATTAAAAAATGGTTTTCCGCACATCATTGCCGAGTCGATGGATTCCACCCGGCCGGAAGTTAAGTTTTTTAATGCTTTTTCGGCATCCATTGGAATCTTTAAAAAACGGGACAAGCCGTTACCCGATCCAAATGGAATGATGCCAAGCGGAGTTTCGGTGCTTACGATAGCCGATGCGACTTCGTTAACCGTACCATCACCGCCAACGGCTACAACGACGTCGAATTTGCCGACGGCTTCTTTCGCCAACTGCCGGGCGTGTGCAACGCTATCACTAAATACAATCGCCGGTATTAAGACCGCTTTGTCCAGGTGTTTCTCAATCAGTTCGGGAACGCCGTCCTTTTTTTTTCCGCCGGATATCGGGTTTATTATAAATAACGCTTTCCCTTTCAACTAAATAACTTATATTAAGCCGGCAAAAGTAAATCTATTTTCGGCTTTTGTAAAATTGTTTTATTTTTGCCCGCTGAGAGTGGACTGATTTAATTGCCGTCGCGTCCTTTCTGTTGAAAAACAGGAATTGTAGAACGGCTGGATTGCAACCACGTAAAAAAGTGCTAAAACCATACTTCTTTTACTTGATTCTTTAAATCTTCCCTCGCTTACATTTAGAATAATTAGTTAACGCACAAATTACGCTATTTATAAAAAACAGGTTTTTCATTTAAAAATTTAATTTATGTCATATCTATTTACGTCAGAATCCGTTTCAGAAGGGCACCCCGACAAAGTTGCCGACCAAATTTCAGATGCATTAATTGACCAGTTTTTAGCATTCGACCCCGAATCAAAAGTTGCCTGCGAAACACTGGTGACCACGGGCCTCGTTGTTTTAGCTGGCGAAGTAAAATCAAAGGCCTATCTTGATGTGCAGAAAATTGCCCGTGAGGTGATTAATAAAATTGGCTACACCAAGGGCGAATATATGTTCGATGGCAATTCCTGCGCTGTATTATCGGCTATCCATGAGCAATCACCCGATATTAACCAGGGTGTTGAGCGTGCGGCAAAAGAGGAGCAGGGTGCCGGTGACCAGGGTATGATGTTTGGCTACGCGACCGTAGAGACCGACAACTATATGCCGCTTGCACTCGACCTTGCCCATGCGCTCTTACTGGAGCTTGCGGTTGTACGCCGCGAGGAAAAGGAGATCAAATACCTTCGCCCGGACGCTAAATCTCAGGTAACATTGGAGTACGATGACAATAATGTTCCGGTGCGGATCGACGCGATCGTGATCTCCACTCAGCATGACGACTTTGACGAAGAGCAAACCATGCTGAAAAAGATCAGCGATGATGTCATCAACATACTGATCCCGCGGGTAAAGGCAAAATATCCAAAATACGCCCATCTGTTTAACGACGATATTAAATACCACATTAACCCCACCGGCAAGTTTGTGATCGGCGGCCCGCACGGCGACACCGGCTTAACCGGCCGTAAGATCATTGTAGATACCTACGGTGGCAAAGGTGCCCATGGCGGCGGCGCATTTTCGGGTAAAGACCCCTCGAAAGTTGACCGCTCAGCTGCTTACGCCACCCGTCACATCGCCAAAAACCTGGTAGCTGCGGGGGTTTGCGACGAAGTGCTGGTGCAGGTATCCTACGCTATCGGCGTGGCTGAACCAATGGGCATTTATGTAAACACCTATGGAACAGGCAAAGTTGGCTTACACGACGGCGAGATAGCTGCGAAGGTTGAGGAAGTATTTAACATGACGCCTTACGCCATCGAAACTCGCTTTAAACTGCGCAACCCTATTTACAGCGAAACTGCTGCTTACGGGCACTTCGGCAAGCCCAGCCAGGTGGTAGAAAAAACCTTTGTTAGCCCCGAAGGAACGGTGGTTAAAAAGGAAGTAGAACTGTTCACCTGGGAAAAGCTGGATTACGTGGATAAGGTGAAGGCAGCGTTTGGACTGTAACGTGAGTGGTGAGTGGTGAGTGGTGAGTAGGCAGTTTGCAGCAGGCAGTTTGCAGTAGCTGCCGACTATTCACCATTCACTACGATCAATCCCCAATCGGGTCAATAGTTGCTGTTTCCACCATTAGCATTACCGTTTTGTGAGGCGCGCGGGTACGGTGCATAACGCCTTTGCTAACTGTTACGCCCTGCATCGGGTGAAGTTCGATGGTTTTCTAAAAAACCTTTGTTAGCCCCGAAGGAACGGTGGTTAAAAAGGAAGTAGAACTGTTCACCTGGGAAAAGCTGGATTACGTGGATAAGGTGAAGGCAGCGTTTGGACTGTAACGTGAGTGGTGAGTGGTGAGTGGTGAGTAGGCAGTTTGCAGCAGGCAGTTTGCAGTAGCTGCCGACTATTCACCATTCACTACGATCAATCCCCAATCGGGTCAATAGTTGCTGTTTCCACCATTAGCATTACCGTTTTGTGAGGCGCGCGGGTACGGTGCATAACGCCTTTGCTAACTGTTACGCCCTGCATCGGGTGAAGTTCGATGGTTTT
>JABDGE010000005.1:0-27447 GCA_013286235.1 Bacteroidota bacterium | reverse complement strand
ACCATTAGCATTACCGTTTTGTGAGGCGCGCGGGTACGGTGCATAACGCCTTTGCTAACTGTTACGCCCTGCATCGGGTGAAGTTCGATGGTTTTATCTTCCAGGTCGACAAATAATTTCCCTTCCAGCACAAAAAAGAACTCGTCGTCGCTATCGTGTTTATGCCAGTGGTATCCGCCTTCCGCAATACCAAGCCGGGCCACGCTGCCGTTAATTTGAGTAAGTGATTGGTTAAACCATTTTTCCTTGTTCTCCGCAACAATGGCGGGTACGTCGATTAATTCCAGATGATCATATTTGATGTTCATCTGCTGGTTGTACGTGTATTTGTTGGCCATATGTAATTATATTTTTTGGATTTCAGCCTGTTTTTTGGTAAAGCCTAACGGTTTTTAAAATCTATTTTGTGCTTACAAATTAAAGGGATTATCTTCAACTATTTGACGGTTAAATACGTTCTTCGTAAATTCGACTTATGGATAGCAGTGAATTATTTGAGATGATAAATAAACTTCCGCCCGATTCCAGGAAGGAAGTTGAGGCTTTGGTGGATGCTTTATCAAACCAAGGCGGGAAAGTCAAAGCTCCAAGGGAATTTGGCAGCCTGAAAGGCTTTATCACTTATATTGCTGATGACTTTGATGCCCCCGCCGGAAGATTTTAAAGACTATATGTGACCGAAAGATTTGACAAGTTTTCAAATTTATTGATCTGCTCTTCTTCGATGCTTATTTCACCCCCTCCAAAACATCATAAGCATCCTTCATCCCCGAATCACTTAACCCGACAGTTTTTATTTTCGCTTCTATTTTCGCCCGCAAGGCAGCGCCGCCCGGAAAACCCTGGCTTGTCCAAAACCGGTCTTTGGCGTTGAAATACCCTGCATCCGCAAGAAAAGAAACGCCATAGTAATAAGCATCGCCCATCGTATCGTCGAGGTCACTTATTTTGAATGAGCCATCGGGCTGCAGGGATTCTGAAAGGCACCATTTCAGCAATTTCGAAATCTCGGCACCGGCTTGACGCCGGGTTGCAGTATCCAGCGATGGCCAGGCATATTTAAAAATTTTCACCACATCCCAGTTCAAATGGTTTTCGTAATGACCGTTGAACCGGATGCCCGTCGGGAACTCAACATCATCCAATTGCAGCACGCGCTTTGCTATCTTATCCTTATGGCTCACCTGCCCATGCAGGTCGTAGACGATATGGAACGTCATCGCCATATCGTCCATTTTCCAAATTCTTCCCTTGCGGTCAACCAGCCATTGTCCCCAGCAGCCGGTGGCGGGGTTTTGCCAGCGGTTTACGTAGTCCCGCAAGGCATTTTTTAATTGTGGATGAAAAGCGAAGCCGATCGGTTTGCCGGCAAATAACAGCCTGTCCATGGCCGAAAAAGTTTCATCAAGTTCCTCCCGATTGAAGATGCCGGTTTTGGTGAAATTATCATACAAGTCGGAATCCAGCTTTGCCTTGAGTTTATCCGGTGCGTTAACGCGGTCGAGGAAAGCGGGCCGGTAGGCCATGCGCGCACTGTCTTTCAGATGATCGACCGAATAATAGAGCTTGAGATACCAAACGTTGATACCTCTTGCCCAGCTTCCATCAGCGGGCTGCTGTCCGTCGGCCAGTTTTTGTTCCTGAAGCTCCGACAGGCTTCTGCGCAGATCGGCTATCCTTTTGCGGGTTTCGGCGGTATCCGGCGTAAAATTAAGCAGCCACCGGATCTCGCGGTAAATGTGCATCGAATAAGACATTCCATCGCCGGCGGCCTGGCGCTTTACGATGTCTTTTACAAGCGGTTTCAGTTCAGGATTAAATAGGGTCAGCCTCCGTTCTCGTGCCACGCGCAATTCCGATACATCCCAGTAAAATACTGCCTCGCCCCAAAAGCGCGACCAGGAGGATTCGGCGGCCAATTGCGGAGGCGGCATAAAAGTATGCATCCGGCTGATGCTAATGGCAATGATCACCCTTTCAAGCCGAACGCGATTGAAATAACCCGCTGTTAATAACAAGAGCAGGATTGCGAGGAATACGAACCAGCGATTACGGTTCTTTTTGCCTTTTAAAGATTTAAACGCCATAAAATAGCCTCAGATTGTGATGTTATTTGAAAGGGTGTTATCCGTTATTACCAGGAATATTAAACTTATTCAGCGCAATCAACCCAATCAACCAAAACCTACTTCTTCGCCAAATACTGGTCAAACGACACCACTTTGCCTCCTTTTACCTTCCAGTTTTCCTGCATCAAAACGGTATCGGCTTTGCCGCCTTTTTTGGGATAACGTCGTTCACGCGACCAAATATTTACCCAATCCTCGTTTTTATCGTTAATATGGGCGCTTTGCCACATCACCAGGTCAAAACGCATCGAATCGAGCCCGTCGATGTCCTGTTTGGCATAGGCCAGCAATTTATCTACCGGGCCATGAAAATGCATGCCGTCGGCGGCGTTATAGGTTACGGTATCGGCATAATAAGTCCGCATGCCTTTAAAATCACCGGTTTCAAACATTTTCCATACTTGCAACACTTTTTGTGCATTCACAGGGTTGCCCGGGACGGTGATATCCGATGTGTAGGTGGCTTTGTAAGCATATTTCAGCGTGTCGGTACCGGTAACACTTGCTGAATTGTTTTTTGAACTGCAGGCTGACAGGAAAAATGCCAGTACCAGCACGTACGATAGCTTTTGCATGATCGGAAGAGATTTGCTTTGATTTGTAAAGCTATATAATAACATGCTAATTAGCAATACCTTAAGTGGTTTATAAATCAGGTTGCACTTAAAAACCAATCCGCTGGTTGCGCCCAGCATCGAGCTGCATTTTGTCGAAACAAAATCGTTCAGAGGTTGCGGGATTGCAATCAACATTTTACCCGGTAATTATAGTTGGGGTGAATTCAAGTTCGCTTTGCCTGAGCAATATTAAAATTGCGCCCATCGTTGCATATCCTTTAAAAATTCCCTAAATAAGCGTACCTTTGCGCCAAATTTGAAGGGGATTCATGCAAAAGATCAGGAATATAGCCATTATCGCACACGTCGACCACGGTAAAACAACATTAGTCGATAAAATATTACATAGCTGCGCAATTTTCAGAGATAACCAGGAAACGGGCGAACTTATATTGGACAGCAACGACCTGGAGCGGGAACGTGGGATCACCATTGTTTCCAAAAACGTTTCGGTACGCTACAAAGACGTAAAAATAAACATCATCGATACGCCGGGTCATGCCGACTTTGGCGGCGAGGTGGAACGCGTATTAAAAATGGCCGACGGCGTATTGCTGCTGTGCGATGCCTTTGAAGGCCCTATGCCGCAAACCCGTTTTGTTACCCAAAAGGCGCTGGCCCTGGGTTTAAAACCTATTGTGGTGGTAAACAAGGTGGATAAGGAAAACTGCCGCCCCGAAGAAGTTTATGAGCAGATATTCGAGTTGTTCTTTAACCTGGAAGCTACGGAAGATCAGCTGGATTTCCAGGTGATCTATGGTTCGTCCAAGCAAGGTTGGATGAGCACCGACTGGCAGGTACCTACTGATAATATCTTCCCGCTGATGGATGCCATTTTGGAAAATATTCCGCCGGCGCCCTCTGTTGACGGTACTTTGCAGATGCAGATCACCTCGCTGGATTATTCCTCCTTCGTGGGCCGTATCGCCATCGGCCGTGTTGCACGTGGTGTCATCAGGGAAAATATGCCGGTATCGCTGGTTAAGCGCGACGGCACTATTCAAAAATCGAGAATAAAAGAATTATACACATTCGAAGGCCTGGGCAAGGTGAAAGCTACCGAAGTAAAGTCGGGCGATATTTGCGCCGTTGTAGGTATAGATGGTTTCGATATCGGCGACACGATTGCTGATTTTGAAAAGCCTGAACAACTGGAGGTTATTCATATTGATGAGCCGACCATGAACATGCTGTTCACCATTAACACGTCGCCTTTTTTTGGCAAGGAGGGTAAATTTGTTACCTCGCGCCACTTGCGCGACCGCCTGTACAAGGAAATGGAAAAGAACCTGGCGTTAAAGGTGCTGGAAACCGAATCGCCGGATTCGTACCTGGTTTACGGGCGCGGTATCCTTCACTTATCGGTGCTGATCGAGACGATGCGCCGCGAGGGCTACGAATTGCAGGTGGGCCAGCCGCAGGTGATTGTAAAAGAAATTGACGGTGTGAAATGTGAGCCGATAGAAACGCTTATCGTTGACGTTCCGGGCGAGGTGGCCGGTAAGGTGATTGAACTGGTAACCCAGCGCAAGGGTGAGCTGTTGGTGATGGAACCGAAGGGCGACCTGCAGCACCTGGAATTTGAAATACCTGCCCGCGGAATTATCGGCCTGCGAAATAATGTACTTACTGCTACTGCCGGCGAAGCCATTATGGCTCATCGCTTTAAATCGTACGAGCCCTGGAGAGGCAATATACCCGGTCGCTTGAATGGGGTATTGGTATCCATGGATACCGGCAAAACAACGGCGTTTGCGATCGATAAATTGCAGGACAGGGGCCGTTTCCATATTGACCCGGGAGTAGATGTTTACGAGGGCCAGGTTTTAGGCGAACATATTCGTGACAATGACCTGGTGATCAATCTTACCAAAGGAAAACAGCTGACCAATATGCGGGCCAGTGGCAGCGATACCAATGTGCGTATAGCGCCGGCCATCAAATTCTCGCTGGAAGAATCAATGGAATATATTCAGGCCGACGAATACATCGAGGTAACGCCGCAGAGTATCCGCATGCGTAAAATATTCTTGAACGAGAACGAGCGCAAAGTGAATTCAAAGAAATTTGTGAATCAATAACATTTGAACCACAAAGCCGCAAAGGGCTTACGTATAAATTCAAAAGGCTCCTTTGGGGTCTTTTTTGTTATCAAACCTTTCAGGTTAAAAGAATTGCGAATGGAACGCGTTCGCAATTCAAGTCACTGACGGCTTCATATAACTTAGTTAAATTACGAATACGCTGTATTCGCAATTGACATCAACTTGATAAGCGGTTGTCGCACCGCATTAACTTAACCAACTAAATAATAACCAACTAAATAATACCTTTGCACAAATATGCGCTTCCCTAAAATTCCCGGGTTCGACCAGCAAGCCTTCGAAAAGTATTTTAAAAATACAGGTGCGCTGTTTGTTGGGCGGGTTGGGAGCCTGGCCATTAAGATGATCGTAACCATCATCCTGGCGAGATACCTGGGCAGGTTATATAACGGCATTTTAGCTGGTGGGACCGTTTATATTTACTTTTTTTCGGCCGTTGCAACGCTCGGCCTTGACCAGTTTATCGTTAAAGAGCTTCACCAGTTTCCTGATAACCGCGACCAGATTTTAGGAACATCCTTCTGGATGAAGGTACTTGCCGGCTTTTGCTGTATACCTCTGATTTACCTGGCATACCTCATCTACCCGGCCAAACAAACGCCGTACAGCTATGTGTTTATATTATCGTTTATCGGCGTAATACAGGCGTTTACGGTTATTGATGCGTACTTCCAGTCGCAGGTGCAATCGAAATACATCATGCAGGTGCAAATTGCGGGCAACCTGGTATCTGCAGCCGTAAAATTGTTCCTCATATACAAAAAAATGCCATTGGTATGGTTTGTTTATGCTTACACATTTGATTTTTTGCTCATCTCCATCGGCTATTATTTTACCTACCAGCGCAAACAACGCAGCATCCTGAACTGGTCGTTTAATTTTGACCTGTCAAAAAAGCTGGTTAAATATTCCTGGCCTTTAATGTTGTCGGGCATTATGGTAGCCGTGTATATGAAGATAGACCAGATCATGCTGCAAAACATGTACAGCGTAAAGGAGGCCGGCGCATATCAAACAGTTTCGAACTTTAGCGAGGCCTGGAATTTTATGGCAGCCGTGATCGTAACCTCTTTATTCCCGGCCATCTTAAATGCCAAACGCGACGATGCCGTCCGCTATAAAAAAAGGATACAACATTTGTACGACCTGATGGTTTACCTGAGCCTCCCCGTAGCGATAGTCATGACCTTCGCAGCGCCATTGATCTACAAGTTATTTACTCCCGAATATGCTTATGCGGCATCCACTTTATCGGTTCATATATGGTCTGGTGTTTTTGTGTTTTTGGGAGCAGCCAGCAGCCAGTACTTAATAGCCGAAGGGTTTAATAAACTCACCTTCATCCGCACAGGGTTCGGCGCCATCGTAAATATCGTATTGAATTTGCTGCTGATACCGCGTATGGGTATGATGGGGGCGGCAATTGCTACCCTGGTAGCATATGCAAGCGCTGCTTTTTTTGTTGTATTTATTCCAAAAGTTAGAGACCAGGCAGTCATGATGTTTAAATCATTATTTCTAATTTCGCTGGTTCAAAGGATCACCAAACGATGAGCAAAATCAAACTGTTGTTAAAAGTATTTACCAGTCCCCGCAGGCTACGTACGCTGCTTTCATTTAATGACAAAGGCTATCTTGACGAAATCGGCTGGTTTAATGCTTATGATACCAAAAGCCCGGTTGATCAGCATAAAGATCCTATCCCCTGGGTGACCTATTCTTTTATTGACTTTATAAAAGACCGCCTGAAGAAGCAGCATACGGTTTTCGAGTTTGGATCGGGTAATTCGACGTACTTCTATGCAAAATATGCAGGCCTGGTTGTATCTGTTGAACATGATAAGGAATGGTATGATAAGATCATTTCAACAAAACCGGAGAATGCCGAATTGATCTTTTGCGAGCTGGTGCGCGACGGAGACTATTGCCGTGTGCCGCTAAAGCTGGAAGAAAAATTTGACATTATTATAGTGGATGGGCGCGACCGTGTGAACTGCTGCAAACAGGCGGTAGGCGCTGTTTCGGCAAACGGTGTGATCGTGCTCGACGATTCGGAGCGCGAGTTTTACCGCGAAGGCATTACTTTCCTGAAAAGTAAAGGATTTAAAGAACTCGCATTTACCGGTATATCTCCTGGATTGTTTTACCGGAAAGCAACATCGGTTTTTTATAAGCCGGGAAATTGCCTCGAAATATGACCGCATTCCCAAGGCCGGTTAGTTACTCATAAGTCAACGATCCCGGGCTAATCTTAATTTATAAGTTAATTTGATAGTTTTTCCCGGGATTTTTTGGAGGAATAGTATTCTTTTGCGGTTATATGATATATTTATGTGATCAATTTTTTACATAAGTAATCTTGAACCTTCGCCCGGGCGCTGGGTAGTATTTCTCGCGGGATCAACTCGCCAAGGGTACGACTCCGTTAAGCGACCGGATAGACATGCCCAATGTATTTACGCTTCGTGGCGAGGGAATAAACGACTTTGTTCGTGCGCATATTGGAAGCATGGCCAATTTAAATATGTATTTATTACTGGTGTGATGAGTTGCTTATTACAGCCCCTGACGGGCAAACAGACTGGTACGGCGCCGACAGTCGTAAAAAGGAACCTACGGCAGTTTACGTTTATGACCTGCAGACAACATTGAGGACTGGAACTTCCGTTAACAAAAAGGGAACAATTACATTATTGAAGTGAAAAGGAAAACAACAACCCTGCTAATAATACTGCTGTTTGGAGCGCTAAGCACCTTGCGGGCACAGGTCGACCCTCACTTTTCGCAGTTTTACGCCTACCCTTTGTGGTTAAATCCTGCTTTGACCGGGGTATTTGATGGGAGTACCCGTGTGAACCTAAATTTTAAGGATCAATGGGCAAATATTGATGACGGGTATTTAACCAGCGGGTTGTCCGCGGATTTTAAAACAACCGATAAGGTTTCACTTGGTTTTAATTTACTTAACCAGGCTGCGGGTACTGCGGGATATAATTATTTTGCAGCTTATGGCTCCTTCGGGTATGGGATAGCCGTTTCGTCTGATGGTACCAAAAAGTTAAGTTTCGGATTACAGGCCGGTATTATTAACCGTAGTTTCGAGCCTTATAATTTGCAATTCGACAATCAGTACGACCCATCGGAGGGTTTTAACCCCAACCTGCCAAGCGGCGAGAACTTTTTGACCACCAGCGCCACTATTTTTGATGCCGCCGCCGGTGTATATTTTTATGACACCGATCCGCAAAGCACCGCAAATGTTTTTGGCGGGATTGCGGTAGCGCACCTTACCGATGCCAATGACCCCTTTGCTACCGATGGTATTAAAAGCAAGCTCCCTATCCGCTTTACCATCCATGGCGGTGTTAAGATCAGGGCGTCGGACTGGATTGATATAACACCTAATCTTCTTTACATCCGGCAGCAGCAGAGCCAGATAAGGGGAGTGGATGTTAATGCCGAACTCAAATTCCAGGACAACTATGCATTAATTTTAGGGGTAATGTATCGCATAGATGATGCCGTTGTAGCTGATGTAGGTTACCGCATTAAAGATATGGTTATTGGCCTGAGCTACGATTTTAATACTTCGCCGCTCGAGGTGGCAACCAACGGCCAGGGAGGTTTTGAGTTGTCCCTAAGTTATGTCTTCGGCGCTGGAGGAACAAACCCCTCCAATTCAACCCCAAGATTTTAACGCTTCTTATGTATTGTGGTTGCCTCCCAGAAAATAAACGCAATGTTATCCGCTTTTAAAGGGTTAATCTATAAATTTGGCGGAATTATCTCCTATGCAACAATCTTCCATCAGCGGAAATGTAAAAACCGCCTACGACGAATTTTATGAAAAGCACGACGAGGCCTGGCGCATGCTGGGCGCCAGGTACAAGGCACAGCACATCATTGATGTCGCCGGCGGCCGAACTTTCAAAAAAGTGCTGGAGGTGGGCGCGGGGGATGGCAGCATACTAAAATACCTGGCCGATGCCGGATTTGCCGAAACCTATTATGCGGTGGAGATATCCGAAAGCGGGGTGGAACATATCAAATCACGGAAGATCCCCGGCGTAAAATCTGTTCAACTGTTCGACGGTTATAAACTGGCTTTTGAAAGAAATAGCTTCGACCTCGTTATTCTGTCGCATGTTTTAGAGCATGTGGAGCATGAGCGCGTTCTGTTGCGCGAGATAAAACGGGTCGGCAGGCATTGCATTATCGAGGTCCCGCTTGATTATCGGGCGGGGGTCGATCGCCGCATCAAACATTTTCTTGCCTACGGGCATATTAACATTTACACGCCGACTTCGCTGCGCTACCTGCTGCGGACCGAAGGGTTTGAAGTTGAAGACGACCTTACCTCGTTGATAAGTCCTGAAGTCACCCGGTTTAACACCTACAAAAATCAAAAAAAGGCCAAAAGCTTAATTACCGATCTAAAAATAACCGGCGAATTTTCTGCAAAAACCACGCTCGGAAAAGTCTTCGGCACTAAAATGAAAGAAAGGCTGGCCAATGCTTATACCGTTCTTTGCAAAAAGACGGACGAGCAGGTAGCCATTTTTTAAGTGTTAATTATGCAGAACCTTGCACCCATCGCTTTATTTGTTTATAACCGGCCGGAGCATACCCGCCGGACGATCAGCTACCTGCAAAAAAACCTGCTGGCGGATGAGTCGCGGCTGTTCATTTTTTCGGATGCGGCGAAAACCGAAGCTGACAATCCCAAAGTGGACGAGGTCCGGCAGATCATT
Organism: Bacteroidota bacterium; assembly: GCA_013286235.1. Lineage (GTDB taxonomy): Bacteria > Bacteroidota > Bacteroidia > Sphingobacteriales > Sphingobacteriaceae > Mucilaginibacter. The sequence continues at coordinate 17,845 of JABDGE010000005.1, read as the reverse complement.
CATGAGGTTGAAGGATTTAAATCGGTTAAGGTGACGGAACGGGCGAGGAACCTGGGTCTGGCCGAATCGGTGATAAGCGGGGTGACTCAACTGGTTAATGAATATAACAAGGTGATCGTTTTTGAGGATGACCTGCTATCGTCGCCTTACACGCTGCAATATTTTAACGAGGGGCTTACCCGGTTTGCGAAAGAGGAAAAGGTAATGCATATAGGCGCCTATATGTACAACCTTCGCGACAAGGGGTTGCCCCAAACCTTCTTTTTCAGGGCAGCCACCAGTTGGGGCTGGGCTACCTGGGCCAGGGCCTGGAAGGACTTTGAACCCGATGCCGATGTCTTGCTCAAGCAATTCGACAAGAAAAAGACCAACCAGTTTTCCATTGAAGGCACTATGAATTTTTGGAAGCAACTAACCGACTTTAAAGCCGGAAAAAACGACTCCTGGGCCATCCGCTGGTATGCGTCGATCTTTCTAAAGGGGGGGCTAACATTGAACCCCTCGGTTTCATTTGTTCATAACATTGGGAACGATGGGAGCGGGGTGCATTCCAACAAGGAAAATATGTATGCCGTGCAGATAGCTCAAAAGCCTGTTACGGAATTTCCAAAACAAATCCGGGAAGATGAAAAGGCGTACCAGGCCATAAAAAATTTCCTTAAAAACCGTAAAGGCACTTTAGTGCAGCGGGGGATAAGGTTTGTGAGGCAAATACAGATACGGTACTTTGTAAGAAAAGCGTAGAAATTAATGCGATCAGGATTTCTGTTTACAAATATTTGCTGCCCTAATAAAATTCATTGCCGTCGGTTTCAACCGACGGAATAAAAGGCAGCATACCAATGGCTTTAGCCAAATGAACAGGTATATCCGCTGCCAATTTCATTTATAAGATCTCCGACTACAAAACCGATTAGGGTTTATCATCATGATCGGCAACCTTTAACCATATCCTATTCAGGATTTTATATGTTATTTTAAATATCAGGTAAAATATCAAAGTGCAAAAGGCGATAACTGCTGCAAACTCCAGTCTGCCACCAAACGGGTAAATTACTGTATGCCACCCTGGTTCCACCGACCAGCTAAAGAACGAAGGGAAAATCAGGTAAAATATTCCTATCGTCAAAATGGCTGAAAAAAATTTGAAGAAAATACTTGTCGACTTTTTCATTACCTTAATTCTCAAAATCAAATATTTCATTTCACCCCCTTCACCCAAATATACGGCGACAGCGCTTTACTTTCCACCGGCACAATCCGGGTAAAAACTTTTCCCGCTACCCAAATGGTTTTTACAAGTGCTTTAGCGAATGCGCTTTGTTCGGCTTTATTTTCCAGCCATACGGTAAACTTGCCATGGTAACTGCTTTCCACTTCTTTCAGTCCTAACTCCTTAAAATACCCGGCAAGCAACTTTGGCTCCATGCTGCTGATATTGTGCTTGTCGTAATTCTCCTTGTCGAAATTGCGCTGCACCCAGCCGTTTATGCTTTTGAAATTGGGCAGGGTGATAAACAGTACGCCGCCGGGTTTCAAAAATTGAAGATGGCTTTCGATAATGGCTTTGGTATCGTTAAAATGCTCGATCAGGCCGAAGGACAAAACCAAATCGTATGGCTTTTCAACTCTGTATTCGAAAAGGTCGGCCTCTATCACCTGGATGTCGCCGGGTTTGAGGCCGTTGGTTTCCAGCAATTGGTTAATGAGCCCTTCGTGAATAAAGTAGTCGAACAGCGTTGTTTCCAGCCCATGATACTTTTTCAGGTAAGTCGCGTAGTAGCCCGGGAAACCGCCCAACTCTATGGCATTTTTGATGTTCTTTTCTTTGATCAGCTCGGCCAGTATATCACCGAAGACATATTTGGCTTTCAGGTAGAAGATGAGCCCTTTTCTCGATTCCCAGAAGGCCTTCCAAAAGGCGCGGTCGGTTAAATTTTGTTCCATTAATATCAAAGGCCCTTTACACAAGGAGCGGAGTTTTTTTTGGTTCGAGAATGCGCGCCGGGTTGCCAACTACAACACTATTGGAGGGGACGTCTTTAGTCACGACTGTTCCGGCGCCTATCGTAACGTTATCACCGATGGTCACATCGCCGACTATACAAACATTTGCCCCGATGTCAACATGATTGCCTATGACCGGACAGCGGCTAAATGTCCCGTCCGGCAACTTTTTGTGGCCGATGGTGGTGGAATTTCTCAAGCTGCAATATTCGCCTATGATGGTGCCTTTATTTACCACCAGGGCCTGCCCGTGGTAAAGCGACAAACCTTTGCCTATGGTTAATTTGCGTGGGAGTTCGATCCCCCAGCCCCATTCCACCCAGAAACGGTAGAGCATCAGGTAGGGGAAAAAGATAATTTTGGTCAGCGTATATTTATTGATGGCCTGCACCAGGCGGAACAAAAACAACACCAATTGCGCTTTAAAATTTTGCCTGTTGGCGCTCCAATCCTGGAATAAATAAGCAAAAATGTTCATTTTTAAATATAGCGCAATTTTGTTGTGGGGGACCTGCCCGGGAAAGTCGAATTTAATAGTCTCTTTCTCTAAATTAAATTCCCCTCTGCGTTCTCTGTGCCTCCTTTGTGGTCTCCGCGGTTAAATCTACTGCTTTCGTCCCTTAAAAACACATATTTAGAGCGCCGGAGATTCTAAAAGCGATTTCCATCCCATCAGCCCTTCAAAAGTAAAGTTTTCATTTTAGAATTGTTATAATTGCCGCTAAAATCGCACGCCCTGATGAAGGTAACCCTGATTAATACGTCCGACGCCGGTGGAGGCGCACCGGCCGCCTGTATGCGGCTGTTGCGGGCCTTGCAGGCAAAGCAGGTGGATGTGCGTATGGACGTTCAGGAAAAGAAGACGGATGAACCGCGTGTGACATCGGTCGTGAGCAAACTGGCTGCGGGAATAAATTTTTTGGCCGAGCGACTTCCCTTCATCTGGTTTCGGGCAAAGGACAAATCGGTTAGGTTTGCATTTTCAATTGCGGATAGCGGAACAGACATCAGTAATGCAGTTGATGTGGCCGATGCAGACATTCTGCATTTGCACTGGACAAACGGAGGGTTCCTTTCCGCAGATAATATCAAACAGCTTTTTGCAACCGGCAAGCCAGTGGTATGGACGCTGCACGATATGTGGGCTTTTACCGGGGGATGCCATTATTCAGGCGATTGCAACCATTTTGAAAACGAGTGCGGCGATTGCTGGATGCTGCGAAACCCTGAAACAAACGATCTTTCGCACAAAGGCTGGACCAGGAAAGCAGGTATGTACGCAGCCGCGAAAAATATTGTCTTCGTCACCTGCAGCAACTGGCTGGCCGGGGTTGCGCGGACGAGCGCCCTTTTAAAGGAGTTTCGGATAGAAGCTATACCAAATCCCATTGACACAACGGTGTTTGCACCCAAGGGTAAAGCCTGGCTCCGGAACAAATGGGGTATTGATTCCGACTCACAAATTATCCTTTTCGGCGCGGCCAATATCCTCGATAGGCGTAAAGGCATCACCTACCTGGTACAAGCGCTGCACGATCTAAAAAAAAATTACCCGGATACGGAAAAGGTTGAAATCGTTATATTCGGTAAGAACAAAACATTTGATGTGGGCAGCCTGCCGTTTAAAGCGTATGAGTTAAATATGATCGACACCGAAGAGGAAATGGCGGAAGTTTATAACCTGGCCGATGTATATGTTACCTCCGCTATCGAAGATAATTTGCCGAACACGGTGATGGAGGCGCTATCCTGCGGCATTCCTGTGGTGGCGTTTAATACAGGCGGGATCCCCGATATGGTCGACCATTTGAAGAATGGCTACCTGGCCGAATTCAAGTCATCTGCGGACCTCGCCAAGGGAATTAACCTTATTTTAAATTCAATGGAAAAGGCTGTTTTTGCCGCAAACGCAAGGGAGAAGGTGACAACTTCTTTTACCGGCGATATCGTGGCGACGAAGTACATCAGTCTTTATAATTCGATATTGAAAAAATGACAACCCTTAAGCCCCCTACTTTATCGGTTATTACTGTGGTTTATAACAACGTCCGCGACATTGAGCGTACGATGCTCTCCGTATTGACACAAACCTACCCGGATGTTGAATATATTATCGTCGATGGATTGTCGACCGATGGCACCCTAAGGATCATTAACCGCTACCGGAATTTGCTGGCGAAGGTCATCAGCGAAAAAGACGAGGGGATCTATGATGCAATGAACAAGGGCCTTGCTGCAGCAAAAGGCGACTATGTTCTCTTCATGAATTCGGGCGACGAATTTTACGATAATGATACGGTTGAGAAGGTATTTGCTACGGCCCGAGGCGCGGATATCTACTACGGCGAAACGGAGATGATCAATGAGGAAGGCGAAAGCCTTGGTCGCCGCCGGCATGAGACGCCGGAGCATTTTACCTGGGAAAGCTTTAAGTATGGGATGAATGTAAGCCACCAGGCCATTTACATAAAGAGATCGACCGCTGAGCCCTATGACCGGCGCTACGCCCTAAGCGCAGATATCGACTGGATCATTCGCGCTGCGATGAAGGCTCATAAAATTGTTAATGTGAAGCAGTATGTGGCTAAGTACCTGGTAGGCGGGATGTCAAAGGCTAAACACCGCCAAAGTTTATTGGAGCGTTTTGCTATTATGCGCAAATATTATGGTTTGTTTCCCACGCTGGCCAATCACGTTGTAATTGCCTATAACCTTGGCGCATATTGGCTTAAGCACAGGAGGACGAACGATTGAAAAGATGAAACAATAGCCAATTAAGAGATTTGACGCTCAAATTCTTTAGCTCAAACGAAAAACAGGGTATTAAGCAGCGATCAGTTGCAAAAAGGCTGCAAACTTATGATTGGTATACTGCGGCGCGTCAAACTTACGGATGTCGTTTTCAAGAATTGCTTTTAATTCTTTTTCAATTGATTTCAGTGAGGTGAATTTTTTAGTTGAGGTGGTTTTCATGATCGTATAATTTAGTTGTTTCCTATTTACGTTAAATATCGCGCCAAAGTTTTCGGATAGCTAACGCAGCATTAGCAATAATTATTGTGTGTATTTTTGTGGACATAAATTGGTCCTTAGTTGGGGATTGCAGGAAAACCGTTTGTATGCGGATTAGCGCACGAAGCGTTCTAAAAACGGCTTTAGGTCGTTTTTGAACCAGGTTGGGCTGTGATTACGCTCGACTAATTTGTTCGACGACTTATTATAGTTCGCGACCGTAAAAAAATCGTTCTCCTCGGTTGCATCAATCAACGTTAAATTATCTATATTATCAAAATTGGCTTTAAGCAGCGGAATGGTATTGTTATACATTTCGGCGATAATTTCCGGCGTAACGAGATGTAATCCACTTTCAAACCGGATTTTCGCCCTGTCGAGGCATAACTGTAAGCTACCCGTGAAAAAGAGGATAACATCAGGCTGGTTTTCGTTATTGAACTTTTTGGCTGCCAAAGTATATTCGTACTGGTGGGGGTAGCCTAAATTTAGTTCAAGAGCAATACCTTCATTATGAATAAGCTTTCGTTTGATAATATCGCGTACCCGGTAAATGGAATACTCATTGTAATCGGCAAAACCTCTTGCTTTATACCTGAATCGCATTTCGTCCTCATTAAGGATGTCAAGGTCCTCGTCAATGTAGTCAAAACCGTTGGTGCTTTTGCCGATACCAGGCGGCCCGGCAATAATATGAATGACTGACACCACCGGATGGGTTTAATCCTTCCGTCAGCATATTCCGCTACCATTACCCCATCTTTTTTATAAACAAGCGGCTGTCCGATGGAGAAAAGGAAAGCCCGGGCTTCGGCCTGCTTCTCAATCCGCCATGCCTTCTCCTCTTCGAAAGTCATCTCAAAAGGCGATTTGGTCATCTTTCCTTTTCGCAGCAATTCTTCTTCAGGTATTTCAAGCATAACGAATTGAATTTACACAAAAATAATCAATTCCCTGCAATCAAAATAATTCCGCGAAGGAATGAGTCCAAGTCAATCGTCATGTTTTTAGCCCGGCGTTTTTATAAACGCCAAGTTGAGATTGGTTTTCGTGTTCGCTATAACAAGATGTTTAATTATCCTCCCGTCCGATCTCAATTTGCATACTTGAAGATATACAAGTAAGTTTGTATAAATACAAACAAGTATGAAAGCGGTTGAGTTTGAATCGGAGCTATCAGACAATATAATAAAGATCCCGGAGGATTTTCAGTTAGAGCTATCTTTATCAAAAGACAAGCACGTGCGTGTTATTGTGTTCATTGATGAATTTGAAAAAGATGACGAAGCTGAATTTAAAAATGTAGCCAGCTCGCAGTTCGTGAATGGCTACGATGAAACAGATTCAGTTTACGATACCTTGTAAGTATAAGCATGGCAATCTACAAATTAGGTGATGTCGTGCTCGTAAAATTCCCCTTCACTAATAATCTTGGTTTTAAAAAGCGTCCGGCATTAGTTATCAGGGATACAAATGACGGCGATGTGGTAGTTTGCCGTATCACCAGTAAGCTTTATAATTCTCCTTACGTAAATTTAAAGAACTGGCAACAAAGCGGGTTGCAGCTTCCTTCGGTAATACGAGCGCACAAAATAGCTTCATTTGAAAAGAATATGATTGACAAAAAGCTTGGCGAAGTTGACAGCAATGTGAAAGCATTGGTAATCACTGCGATTCAAACGTTACTCACTTAAACTACAGGTATCAATCCTTTTTCTTTATAGTAGTGTCCTGGCCTGCCTCTTTATTCCACCTCGACTTTAAGTAATACGCCGCCAATTTTGGCTTCCGGTCCCGCGTGAAAACACCTTTATAGTTCATGGCGCCCGGGCGCATGCCCGCCGCCGCGGTTTTGAAATCCGCAAAACACCATACATGCATGCCAAACACAAAATCCTTTGTGTCGGATACATCCAGGTATGCTTTTATCAGGTCTCTTTGGTATTCTTCCGTATACATTTTGGGCTGATCCGTATGACCGGGGATATTGGCATCAGCCCCGAATTCTGTCAGCATAATGGGTTTTTGCGTTGCTTTATAGGTTTCATCGAGTTCATTGCTTATGCCTTTAACGGCGCCGGGGATGTTGCCGCCACCGATATACCAGCCCCAGTATCGGTTGATGCAAACCACGTCGCCCAGCGTGAGCCAAATCTGCGGGCCGCCCATGACGCCTACGAATGTTGCCAGCCTTGTCGGGTCTTTCTTTTTGACAGTTTGAAGAAGTTCGCCAAGGTATGTCATTCCGCGGGCCGTGCCGGAATTCGCATCAGGCGTGGAAGCAGACTGTACCTGGAAGGTTGCTGAACCGAATGGCTCATTGGCAACGCTCCACATAATAACCGACGGATGGTTTTTATCGCGGTTGATCAATTCCTCAATATCTTGTTTGCACTGGGCCTGCCTTAGTTTTAAAGCAGCCGTATCGCCGTGGAAATACAAACCGACGGCTGGGATCTCGTCAATTACCAGGAAGCCTTCGCGGTCGGCCATATTCATATATTCCTCATCATAGGGATAATGAGAAGTGCGGAAAGAGTTGGCGCCGATCCATTTCAGCAATGAAAAATCCATGATCATAACAGGCAATGCTGTACCCCTTCCAAATATGGGGAAGTCCTCATGCTTGCCAAAACCTTTTAAAAATAAAGGTTTGCCGTTCAATAAAACCTGCTTATTGGTCGCTGTAATCGTTCTTATGCCTGTTTTGGTCACATAGCGGTCTACAGTTTTGCCAGCCTGTTTGATGTTTACTTCTACGGTGTACAAGAACGGATCATCCGGCGACCAAAGCCTAACGTTGGGGATTTTCACCAGCCCCACGCCTGAACCGGCGGCAATATGCACGGGCATTTTTATATTTTTTCCATCACCTGATACAAGTATCTGTCCGTCTGTCGCAGCGCCTTCCAGTTTTACCTTAACTTCCATGCTGCCATCGGTACCCTGAAAACCGGTTTTGATCACTATATCGTTGATGGATGTTCTGGCAGGAATGGTGTACAGCCAAACTGCCCGGTTTAATCCAGAGTAGGGAAAAAAGTCGTAATTGGTAGCCGGGGTATTATGGAAAAACGATGTTTGGACAGCGCCGCCCGTTGGTACGCGGGTAGGTTCTAAAATATTTTCTACCTGGACGGTTATCCGGTTATTTGTTTTCCATTTCACCAGTGAATTAATTTCAAAGGCAAATGGCAACTGGCCGCCTTCATGCCGCCCCAGCGGAACGCCATTGATCCATATTTTGGCAGCGTAAGTAGCGGCGCCCACCCTTATAAAAATGCGCTGCCCCTTCCATCCTTCGGGGATATAAGTTTCCGTTTCATACCAGCATACGCCCAGATAATCGTGCATATCTTCAAACTGGTCGTTCCAACTCCCGGGAACTGCGATCGAACGGTTATCGGTCAGCCCGTCGAACCATTTTTCCTTTTCACCCACGCCTAGCGAATCTTTTTTAAATTTCCACACCCCCGAAAGGTTCAGCGTGTTGCGAAAATCATTCTGTTGCGGAAACAGCGTTATGTCCTTTGCATTGGCCTGCCTGAATGCCTGGGCATGCACGCTTGCCACCGAAAAGATGAAGACTGCGGCGAACAAAAATGATTTCGATTTCATAACCGTTTTTTTTAAGTATTTATTTCGACGAAAGCAAGCCGCCCATTTTCTTTGCGATCAACCCCGCTGCGTAAGTAGGATTCAAGCGATAAAGCAAATCCATAATTTTGGCATCCTTGCCTACTAAAACCCGGTATTGGTTTTGCTCCATACCCTCAATGATCATCGCTGCAGCCCTATCAGCCGAAAGTATCTTTTGCGCCGCTTCCGGTGATGACGACATCCGGTCGGCAAGGCCCGAGTTAGACATGATATTGGTGCGAACACCGCCCGGAAATACTACGGTGACCCTGACGTTGGTGTTAACCAATTCCGAATGGAGCCCTTCGGTAAGCAATTTTACAGCTGCCTTTGACGCGCCGTAGATCGTCTGACCCGGAACCGGCAAAAAGCCGCCCATGCTGCTGGTATCCACAATATGCGCTTCGGGCCGGGTAAGCAAATGCGGCAAAAATGTTTTGATCATGTAAAGCGTGCCGTAGAAATTGACCTTCATTACCCGGTCGATAACGGCATAATCCAGATCGTTAATTTTAATAAAGGGTTGTATGATGCCTGCGTTGTTAATAATACCGTCGACGAAGCCATGCTTCCCGATCACCTTTTCAAAAAGGCTTTCAACCGACGATTTATCAGTAATATCGGTTACATTGGTGCATAACGCCGAGCTTTTGTCGCCGGCCAGCGCAGCGGTTTCCTGTAGCGCCTTTTCGTTAATATCAATAGCCACAACTTTTGCGTTTTTGGCCAGCAGGTTCAATACCAATTCGCGGCCCATGCCGCTCCCGCCGCCGGTTACTACAATTACTTTATTTTGAACTTTCATTTTCTTTAAAATTTTATTGGGGGTATTCTTCCCGAATCACCACCGGCCCCAGTAGGCCTGCAGCCATCACCTGGTCATCCTTGTTTTTGAATTGCCTGTAGTGGCTGTCGCCCTGTTTTGCCTTCCCGATATAGCCGTTTAATTGACTGGTAGTTACACGAACTTCGACTTGGTTTGCACCTTCAACAAGCAGACCGGTGATATCAAGCATGTAAGGTGCGAAAACGCGTTTGCCGGCAAATTTGCCGTTCACATATACTTCTGCTGAAAAGTAAACTGTTCCCAAGTCAAGAGAATATCTGTTAACTGTATGGTTATCATGCCATTGGAACGACGATGAGTAAATCCCTTCTGCCGATGAATATTTAAGCCGATCATTTGTCCTCCAGTCAAACAAAGCGTTGTTTTTTATTTCGACAGTATCGGCTTTCAAATCCCATTTGTCAATAGACATGATCGCTTTAAATTGGTCGGTGCCAACCCGAGGACTCGCCCTCATTCTGTGCCCTGCCGGCTGTTTTGTCGACGCGAAAAGAATGACCGAACCATAAGGGGGCATTCGGTAAGTTACCACGGGACTTTCACCTCCGTTCATCGTTCCCCGATCCGCATCCAACCAAAAGCTGCTTTTATATTTCTTGTCAAGAGATAGCGAGATCGTCTGCCATTCATCACTCTTATTCCATACAAACTCAACGCGGCTGCCGTCGCTCATGTCCCGCTGCACCTCCCTTGTAAAACGGTATTCGCCATTAAATGCTATCGGCCGACGTAGCCCTTTTATCCAATTAGCTGAAGCAACGGTATCAGCCAGGTATTTGCTTTTAGCCTGTTTCAAAGCTTCCTTTATCGCCTGCGCGGTCAGTTTATCATTTTGCTGCCAGTTCAAAAAGGAAGGCTGCATGTGCGGCAGATCGCCATTGGCCGCAAGGCTCATCCCTTGTTTAGCCAGGAATTTAATTTTTTCCGCAGTTTTGAGTTGTATGGCAGAGTCATCGGCCAAAACAAGCGCCTGGTAAATATTGCCGCGGATATTGATCTGGTTGGTGCCGGTTAATGTCGCCGCCTGGATGGACACATCATTTACCCAATCCCAGGTAATCCCGTTTGCAGCTAATTGGTTAATGAGCGGGTAAACTTTAGCAGCCCAGGCTTCCTTTGCACTATTTTTAACCCCCTTTGAAACCGGCAACGGCCCTTCTACGCCCTGTAAGTAGCCGTCGGCTAATATTTCTTCCGGGTTAGCGGGCAAGCCGTCAACATCCATAAAAGGAAAATATATCAATACGTCTGCATGTGCTTTGCCCGACCGCAAGGCATACTGCGTTCTGCTGATATAGTCGTTTACTTCTTTCTGATCCTTCCAAAAAATATTGCCCTCGCTGAGGTTGGAGGAAAAATTCACACCCGCCGTCATAGGCGTCGAAAACGGGTACCATCCTTCAGGCCCCAATTCCTTTGGCGTATAATGATACGGCACGCCGTGATAAATGATTTGATTAACACCGGCCGAAAACAGCTTATCAACAGCGATCTTTATTTTCTGCGGGGTAGTGGTATAGGCACGGGTTATAAAAACAACCGATTCGGATGTTTCGATAGGGCGATTGTACAAGTGCCCGCCGGAGGTCATGATCTTTAAATTCGCTTCGGGGCCGAGCATACTTTCGGTTTCCGGTATGGAAGCCAAACCTGCCGATGCGATCATATCCAGGTTGAAGCCATACGACTGCGCCCGGTGCAGCAGCCCCTGGGGTTCGAGCCAATTACGGGTAGCTGCTAAAAATTGTTCGCCAAACAACTCGCTGATCGTTAGATCGTAGTCGTATTTTAATCGCTGGTCTTCTTTCGAAAAAGAAAAGTCAGGGGCGGCACGCGGGTTCATGTAGTCAACATAGTTATAGTGTCGCTGCATTTCAGCGGGCAGCCAGGGTGTAATGTCATAGCCGCGGTGCTTTTTAAAATATTCGATAAAATTATTTGCATAAAACCTGTCGACCGTAAATTCGTAGCTATCATCGAAAACAGCACGCATCGGGTTGCCGAAATAAGGCTGCAAACCGGTTCGTTCACCGAACAAATGTTTGTAGCTTTTGAGGATTTTAGTTGAGTCGAGATGATTCATTACGGGGCCCTGCACCGGTACAGCAGCCATTGTTTTTTCGCCCTGCGGTTTACTCCAGAAGGCGATGATCTTCCAGTTGCCGGCAGGGACCGTCCAATGGAGCGAATCTTTTTCAATTTTGTTGGTTAGCACGATGGTCGAGGCAGGATCAAGTTGGACGGTTGTTGTTTTATCCCCTTCTTTTTGAGGAAGCGTTTTAACGGCCAACACGGCTTCCAGTCGCGAAGGCGCTGAAGTAGTATTGGCCACTGCCGGGACGGCAATCGCGATATTACTACCGCCTGTTATGTCTTTGTCGGCAAATGCCAGGGTTATAAAACCGTCAGCGTCGCTTAGGAAAGGCCCACCAGGCGGCCAGCCGCTGCCGTCTGTCATGTCTACCGTAATGCCGCGTTTTCGCGCTTCCTGCATTACGGCGATTACATTGGTATAATAATCCGGCGTATCCCAGGTAATGGCCTTTGCCTTTGCTTCGGCTGTTCCGGGTACAAAAAGGTTAAGCGGTTGTATCTCTACGCCGCCAAAATCATTGTCGGCAAACAGGTTGATCTCCCTGCGCAGTTCCGTTGTGTCAACGTTGTTCCCCGGCCACCACCAGCGGGCAAACGGGCCGAATTCCTGCGATGGTTTTTGAAAAACGGCCGGGTTGAAATCGTATTTCGGGAACCATTTTTCGGCCTTACGCTGTTGACCAACCTGTGCGAATAACGACAAGGGCAGGGCGATAAGCGAGAGCGCAACTGTTTGATAAATTTTCATAGCGTACTATTTATTACACGCTCAATTAAAGCTTGTTAAATGTGACAAGGAGGACATCGTTCTCAAACAGATCAAAGCTTTCTTGAAACGGCTTTTTGGATGTAATTACAACCGTCTTACTGATGATGGGTATATCATTATCCTTTTGTTTGATCGATTCTACTTCGCCCCTCGTTAATTGTGACGGCGCGCCCATTTGCAGGTAACTGGTATAGGGGTCATTCACGCCATAACCGGTTTTATATACCGTCATTTTATATTTCCCGGGCGACAGGTTTTTGTAAACAAGGGCAACCTTTCCTTTGCTTGCCGGCGGAATGACCTTCGAATAAAATGCTTTGGAGTCAGCTCTCGTCGGGAAGAATTTGTCTGTAAAGTCATATAATAAAACCTGCACATTTCCTTTAGGGTCGCGGCATATCCACGACGAGCTATCGGCATTTTGCAGTTCCTGTTTGCCCAAAAGGTTCAGGTAGCGGTAGGCATAAAAAGCAGGTTTTTTGATATCCTGGTAGTTGATCAGGCCAAAATCGCCGTCAAAAGGCGTTTGCCGGGGCCCGTCTTCTTCAAAAATATCGGTGAAGGTCCAGTAGGAGAAGGAGTTCGCCGCATTGCCTACCCTTTTTATCTTTTCTAAGATGTACGCGGCCTGGCGATAATGGTCATGTACATGATCGTTAAACGATGACGAAGAGTTCCACTCGGTATAGTGCAGCTCCAGCCCGGGCATCGCAGATCCGTCGACCTGCTTTCTTGACCGTTTCACATCGCCCGACACGGCATCTCTTCTTTTGCTTTCCGCTGTTGCTTCATCGTCGCTTTTCTGAATAAAGGCATCATTCCCGTAGGTGTGGGTGCTGACAAAATCGACCGGCACCTTATTCGTACTGCAGTAATTGATAAATTCGGGTATCCAGGCATTGCCGGCCGTGGCCGGGCCGCCAACCCGGTAAGCCGGCGAAACAGCCTTTACCGCGTTTGCGGTTTCCTTATACAGCTTGAAATATTCGTCCTGGTCGCTGGCCCAGAATATGTTCTTTAAGTTCGGTTCATTCCATACTTCAAAATACCACTGTTTTACCTCGGCTTCGCCATAGCGTTGAGTCCAGTGGCGAACCAATGCAGCTATCAGGTCATCCCATTTTTGATAATCTTTTGGCGGGGACACATTGGGTTTCCAAAACCAAAATGAAAGTGTGGTTGGTTTGCTCGCCAGCGCCTTTGGCATAAACCCAAATTCTACAAAAGGCCTTACTTTTATGCTTATTAAAAAGTCATATAATTCATCAATGTATTGCCAGTTATAAATGGGCTTTCCCTGCGAATCTTCAAAGTAAACGCCCATATCGTCTTGAAGGATACCGTGCATCCGTATGTAGCGGAAGCCCAGCTGCTCCTTTGCAATGCGCAATTGACGCTGCCAGTCCGCCCGTAAACCTTCATTGGCCCTGCCCGCGCCTACACACGCGTTAAAAAAGGTATTTAGCTCGCCTTTAGGTTTGGTTACATCAATGGTAATGGTGCGGGTTTGACCTTGCACCCTCCCTGACAGGAGGAATAAAAGGGCAGTTATGATTGATATCGGCTTTATCATTTTTTTATGATTTTTAAAGTTGATCATTCGTTTATCCATCCATTTTCCCGTAACCATTGCGCACAGTAACCGAACCAATTTGATTTCGCAGGCTCCATAACAAAGGCATGGTTACCTTTCGGAAAAATATGCAGCCCGGCAGGAATTTTATTTTTTTGGAGAGCCAAATAAAATATGATACTGTTTTTTACCGATACAAGCCCGTCGTCTTCGGCCTGGATAAGAAACGTTGGGGGCGTATTGTTGTCGACCTGTAGCTCGTTCGAAAAATAGGTAACCTGGTCAGCGCCGGCATTTCTCCCAAGCAGTACATTCCTGGAAATTTTGAAACCTATCGAATCTGTAAAACTTATTACCGGGTAAGCAAGGATCATAAAGGCCGGCCTTAAATTGATTTTCGTCGGGTTGTCGACAAACGACTTGTTGAAATGGGTACCGGCGGAAGAGGCCACGTGTCCGCCGGCAGAAAAACCCATTACGCCAATCTTTGTCGTATCGATATTGAACTCCTTTGCACGCATTTTAAGTAGCATTATGGCTCTTTGAATGTCCTGTAAAGGGCCGATGGATTTATCGATCATGATTGAGTCGCTGGGAAGGCGGTACTTTAATACAAATGCGGTTATCCCCAGCGAATCAAGTTTTTTTGCCACATCATAACCCTCGGTTTTTATAGATAAGTTGACGTATCCTCCGCCGGGGCAAATGATCATTGCCGTCCCATTTGCTTTCTCCTTAGCAGGCTCAAAAACGGTTAACGTAGGCCGCGACACTTTTGTCAATATGGCTGTACCATGTTCCTGGTCCGGTTTTTCTATCGAGTTGGGGATTTTGCAGTCGTATAAGGGTATTATCTGCTGCCCAACGGATTTTATTGTGGGCAGCAGTAGTAACCAAATAGCAAGGATCAGCAATTTTTTTACTTTCATAATTGATACCGTATGGCGCGGGCTGCTCTGCGGGCAACCCTGCACAGACAAAGGCACATCACTTACTCTTCAACTCATCAATAGCCACCTGCGGCGCCAACGCTTTATGAACCTTTTCAACAGTCATTGTTTTGGCCAGCGTAAACGATTTAGCCAGCTTAATGTCCTCGCTCGATGCGCCGATCTTCACCTCATACTTCCCGGCATCAGCAATCCAGGCCGATGCATCGGTATTGAACGAAGTTAGATCTCGTTCTGTCAGCGTTAGCGTTAACGTTTGTGCCTCACCCGGTTTTAGCAGGCGGGTTTTGGCAAAGCCTTTAAGTTCTTCGGATGGTTTGTCTAGCCCGCCACGGGAAGCTTTTAAGTAAAGCTGAACGACTTCTTTTCCTGCTACAGAACCGGTATTGGTAATAGTAACTGTCGCCTCAAGTTTGTTATGGAAAGAGGCTGCACTTAATGTTAAGCCACTGTAGGCAAATTTGGTATAGCTTAAGCCATAGCCAAAGGGGTAGGCAGTTTTTACACCAAAGGTGTTATAATACCGGTAGCCCACATAAATACCTTCCTGGTAAACCACTTCGGTAGGGTGATCGGCCGGCGTACCGGGAAAATATTTGGCAGAGGGTACGTCTTCGTATTTAACCGGGAACGACTGGGCTAATTTGCCGGACGGGTCGACCGAACCACTTAGCACATCAGCAATTGCATTTCCTGCTTCGAGACCGGGCTGCCAGGCCAACAGGATGGCATCGGGAATATCGCGCCAGCTTGCAGTTTCAATTACACCACCGATATTCAATACCACAACTAACTTTTTGCCTTTGGCATGAAAGGCGTCGGCTACAGCCTTTATCTGCGTTGTTTCCACATCCGATAGGTTAAAGTCTGCCACCTTCCGGTCGGCGCCTTCGCCGGCATTCCTGCGGATGGTAAAAATGGCGATGTCATCCTGGTTTGCAGCGGCGTTGATCGCATCGGCGTTCAGGTCGGGTTCCGGCACCAAATGCGGGCTTCCCAGAACCATGTTTTTTTCGGGATGTGCCTTTAGGTCCGCGCTGATCTGCGCGGTATACAACGTTTTCAAGCTGCCGTCAGGAGTATAGCCCATTTGCGAAAGCCCTTCTTCAAGCGCTGCCTTATAAGCCACCACAACCGCGCCGCTTCCTGTTCCGCCAATAACCGGCTTGTAACTGCCTACGCCGAATAGGGCCACTTTTTGTCCTTTGCTCAAAGGTAGAGCCGCGTTTTCGTTTTTCAACAGTACCATGCCCTGTGCGGCAGCTTCCCTTGATAGGGCCGCATGCGCCTTCAGATCGGGCTTGTCTGAATATTGATATTTTCTAAAGGAAGGCGTTTTCAGGATATATAGTAAAACGCGCTCCACATTTTGATCAAGCACTTTAACGTCCAATGTCCCGTTTTTTACGGCATCGATAATCGCCTGCTGCTGTTTCGGTGTGCCCGGCTCAAGCAAATTGTTACCCGCTTTCATTTGAGCCACCGGGTCGTGCCCGCCAAACCAATCCGTCATCACCATGCCCTTAAATCCCCAGTCGTCCCGAAGTATCTTCGTCAGCAGGTCATTACTTTCGGAGGTATAAGTTCCGTTTATCTTATTGTACGAGCTCATAACTGTATAAGGCTGCGCATGTCTGACAGCGATCTCGAAACCCCTTAAATAGATTTCCCTGAGCGCCCGTTCGCTTATAATTGCACTTACAGAATTGCGGTTGCTCTCCTGGTTGTTGGCCGCGAAGTGCTTAATAGAGGTACCCACGCCATTGGATTGAATGCCATTTACGATTGCTGCTGCCATGAAACCGGTAACGTAAGGATCTTCGGAAAAATATTCAAAGTTTCTGCCGTTCAACGGGTTGCGCTGGATGTTCATTCCCGGCGCCAGGATCACATCGACCCCATATTCCCTTATCTCGTTACCGAAACCCACGCCAACCTTTTTTACAAGGGATGTGTCCCACGAAGATGCAAGCAAGGTTCCGACCGGCCAGGCAGTAGCATAAAACGACTTTGTGCTGTCGCCTCCGCGGAAAGGATCGATCCGAACACCCGCAGGCCCGTCGGAAAGCACTGTGCCAGGGATGCCAAATCTTGTAAGACTCATCGTATTACCGGCGGCTCCCGGAACGCGACCGTCAGCCTCGCCGACCACAGGGCCGTGGCCGCCAAAGCGCATGCCCGTGCCGGCTATTAACGACGCCTTTTCTTCCAGGGTCATCTGTTTAACGATCTCGCTAACCGGGGCCTGCCCCAATTGCGGTAATTTTTGTTGGGCAAATGCGGCTTGGCCCATAAGCAAAAGCGCGGCAATAGTAACCCGGTGAAGCTGTAAAACCTTCATGGTAATAGTTTAAATAAATTATTGAATTGGTTGAAACGAGAACCAGGAACCAGGAAAAAACTCTTCCCTCGGCACTTATCTTCCTGTCTTGGTTCTTGGCTCTTGGTTCTTGGCTCTATTTTCCTTCCTTCACACGCACGCCTTTTGCATCAAACATGCCCATTAAGCTGCCTTTGACATTATCCGCATCGACAGGCTCCAGTGTAAGGGTAACATCGTAGCTCTGGATGGTAAAAGCGGCTGTTATGGTTTTATCCTTCTCATCAATTGAGGTGATTTTTGTCATTTCTTTACCTGTTGAATCCTGCACAGCGCCGGCTAATTTCCCATCTGTCCTGGTTAAAACGAAGGTCATTTTAGCATCGCCGTTGGGTGTGCCCATCACTACTACATTCCACTTGCCGGGGAAATAATCTGCAGGAGCGCCGGCGATGGGAGCGGCAGCTGCAGGGGCAGTAGGGGGAGGGGTAGTTTGCGCCTTAACTGTGAACGAAATCATCATTGCCGCGACTACTGTAAAAATTAAGCTTAACTTTTTCATGCTTGTTTGTTTTTGTTGTTTAATAATTAGTTGAAATTTTATTCCGTATTTTTAACGGAATAAAACTAAATG
>JABDGE010000004.1:54858-83845 GCA_013286235.1 Bacteroidota bacterium | reverse complement strand
CCGAGGGAGTGGACTGCTTTCTGCTTTCAGCTCTCTTCCTATTCTTCCACCGGCACCATGCTCTCCCGCACATCCGGCCCCACTCGTTTCTTTTGGAAAAACTTCATTACAAAATAGATCACACAGACAACAGCCACAAAAATAAGGGTAGAAATCTTTTCGACATACTTAAGGCTCACCAGCAACCAAATAATTGCTGCGATGGCAATAACAGGGATGAGCAGTCCGCCGGGCACCTTAAATGTTTTCGCCGTGTCCTGTGTTTTCTTAATTCTGAATTTGAGCATAGCTAAGATGACGCCTAAATAGATGATCAGGAGGGCGCCGCTTGCCATTACGGCCAGGTCGCTAAATCCTCCCGCCAGGGAGGAAATAAATATCAGCCCCGCATAAATAATTACGGCCCAGTAGGGTGTGGCGAATTTAGGATGAACTTTTGCGAGAAAACGCGGGAACAATCCGTCGATGGCGCCGGCAAACAATAACCTGGGGGTAGCCAATACGTCGCCGCCGGTGGTGCCAAGGGAGGAAACAATCGCCGCGATCAATAGTATTATGCCACCCACCGGGCCAATAATGCGCCCCGCGACTGCAGCCAGCGGCCCATTCCTGACCGCGCTCATTTGATCGCCAAGGGCACCCTGCGCCACGATCTGAATCAATATATAAAACCCGAATACCATTGCTGCTCCCAAAAGAATCCCAAGCGGGATGGTGCGCTTAGGGTTTTTGATCTCGCCGCTGGCGCCGAGCGATGTTTCAAAACCGGCGAAGGCATAAAACAGAACAAGGGCAGTTTCACCAAAGGCATGGATGGACGGCATGTGCTGCCAGCGCAAATTGTGCATTTTTACAAACCCGAAACCGAATATGATGATCGCTGCCAGCGGGAGGATCTTTGCTAAGGTGAGGTATTCCAACACCCGCATGCTTTGTTTGGCCCCGCGCACATTTATCCATACCATACTGCCCAGCAAAATAAAAAAAAACAGCGCACGTATCAACGGGTTTGAAAAAAGAGGAAATAACCCTGAGAGCGAATCCGCAGCAGCATTCATGAGGGCAGCGCTACCCAGTATGCCCCAGCCAACAAAGAATAACCAATTAATTATGAATCCTGCAAATGGACCGAAAGCTTTTTCCACGTAGATATACGATCCGCCGCTGGCGCTTACCTTACTGCCTATTTCGGCGTAACAAAGCATGATGGCTACCAGCATCAGGCCGCAAAATGCATAGTCTAAAATACCTGCTGCGCCCATTTGCAGGCTCACAATGGCCGGCAGCGCATAAATGCCGGCGCCGATGGTATTGTTTACAACTGTGGCGGCTAATCCGGTGACCCCGATAACGCGGTTTAATCCTTCGCCGGTCTTTCGTTCAGCCATAGCCATTTATAATCAGGCCATTAAGATATGAATTAAATGGAAAATTCAGATCTATTTTCTGGGGAGAGGGTTTTCAATGCGTAAATTCAGGAGGACCCTGTTGCTCATCTTCACGAGAGCACCTCAATAAGCCGCGAAATATCGTCCATGGAATTGTAAACGGATGGCGAAATACGAAAACGGTTTTCATACAGCTGGATGTTGATCCCTGCGGCTGACAATTTGCCGCTAAGCTTTTTTTCTGCGCCTTCCATGGCAAAACTTACGATGGCCGATTTTGAGTCGGCGGGCGTCATGGGCTGGTAGCCGAGCTTTGTAAGGTCATGCTGCAGCCGGTCGATTAGTGGCTGGCGGTAGTTTTGTATCTGATCGACACCTGTATTAAGCAGGTAATTTAATGAAAACAAGAGTGCAGGCACTGCCGCGTTACCCAAAGTACCGACTTCAAAATAATTGCGGGTTTTATCGCCCTGGACAAATTCAAATGGCGGAGTTCCGGGCTTATCAAAAGGAAAAACATGCGATGTCATGTCTTTTATCTGCCTGTAACCATACTGGCTCCGCTCTAGCAACGGTAACCTGTCTTTCCTGACGTATAAAAATCCTGCGCCGAAATCGCCCATCAGCCATTTGTAAGTGGCGCAGGCGCAAAAATCAAGGCCCCAGGCATGGACATCGATCGGCACGGCCCCTGCGCCTTGTATGATATCTGCGTACACAAGGGCTCCCCGTGAATGCGCTATGTCGCAAAGCGTTTTTAAATCGTGTTGAAAACCATTGATCATCGATACCAGGGAAACAGCTACCAGCTTTGTTCCGGGTTTTATTGCGGCGTCCATATCGGCCAAATCAATTTTATTGTTTTTCGGGAGTACGAGCTTAACGTCAGCACCTTGCTTGGCCAGTTCCGAGTAGAGATATAAGGAGCCGTCGAAATGATAAGCATCTGTAACAATACGGGCATTTGTTCCGGGTAAACCCAGGCCATTTACAACCAGGTTTTCGCCCACCATGGTACTTGGAACCCACGAAATCTCGTCCGGACCGGCATTGATCAAGCGGGCAAACAATGAGCGGGCAGTGTTGCGGTCATCATCAATGGTATCCGTCGCCTTGCCGTCGGCCATCCGCAAATCAAGATAATGTTTCACATTTTGGGCGCTGCCGATGCTCATCGGGTGGGTATAGGCCGCGTTCAGGTAGATGCCCTTAATGTCGAATAGTTTTTTTGCAGGGAGGGTGTGATCATTTAGTAAGGCTTGCTCCCTGCTGCCCGGGCCGCTTAGAAGGCTGGGTGCAAACGGAAGCATGCCTAAAATAGAAACCACGTCACGCCGTGAGGGTTTACGGCCGGCTTGCCTGGCGATGTCTTTGTCCTTCATTATTTATTCCATTTAACCTAAAGCAGGAACAATTGCTCATGAAAATCAATTCATAAACATTTCAAAGGCCCGCGTTACCATTTATACACGTTTTTTAGGTCCACCGTCCCGGCAATTTTCAACACCGGTATACTATCGCGATAAGCAATCGTAAAACCCCTGATCAATTTGATCTTTTTAAAATCGAGCGGTTTGCCTTTGATCAGATTCATCTCCAGTTCGCTTTTTACCTGTTTTTTGGGAAGGAACTTTGACGCCGCTGCAATATAATCATCCAGTGTTAAATTAGCCTCCGGGTTTGCCGCATGTATTTGCCGGTCCCGTTTAAATAAGACAAGCAGGAAATCCCTGATCGTTCGCTTGCCGCCGGTGGCAAGCCTGATTTGGTTATCCAGGTAAAAGGCATAAATAAACCCTCTTTTATAAGGCAGGGTCTGGATGTTCTTATCCACCCAAAACTTCGCAGCGATAGAATCGTTCGGGACGTTTTTAACCGTGCTGCTGTAATGGGCCAGTAAATTATCCTTGTTTACATAATCGAGGAAATCCGCCTTGTCCTGTATGCCCGATCTTACCATGTTGATCAGCATCACATAATCGTTAAACCCTTCGCCGAACCACTGGTTGTCGAACTCATCGTTCCCGATCTGCATGTTATTGCCAATCCAGGCATGCGAGGTTTCATGCGCCAGCACCCGCTTTTTTTCGTTGCCAAATGTACCGGAGTATCGCATTACAAAGCCATGTTTCTGGCTGTAACCTGTTGCCCAGGGCTTGTCAATTGCCAATAGGGGCAGTATGCTGATGTAGTAATACGGCGCGCTGTTATCCTCCCAGAAATCGCGCAATCCCGGAAAATACCGCTTAAAAAACGGATCGAGATCCGCTTTCAGGTTATTGATGGTATCGTTTTTTGAAGTAATGGAATAGTAGGGGATGCCATGTACTTTATAATTATTGATGATCAGGCTGCTCCCCATCAGGATCAGTGCGTCGTTTTCATTTGTTAACGATATGGTTTGTTTTTGTGCAGGCCCTGGTCCGGCAGCGCTTGAAAAGAAATAGGGCAAACCTGCTGGATAGGAATCCCATTGAATGCTCGCTTCCTTAGCGGCATGCCCCTCCGCGTTGATCACAAAAAATTTGGGCACCAGGTACAACAGGTCGGGCATAATTAGCGGCCTGAACAGTTCATCAACTGTCGACCGTTTGGGGTTGCCGACCAGATGCCCGTTGATGGTATAGCTGATGTGCTTTAGCCCGGTATCTGCATGATACACTGTTATTTTTCTTTCACCAGGAGTCAGCTTTATTTTATCAGTCGATTCGATGTTTTGCAGTACCTTAAATATTTCTTTTTGCCCGCCAAAATTGGGGTCGCCGTAGATAAACACCGTACTGTCTTTGGTGGCAGGCGTATAATCGAGACTCACTTTGAGGATAGATGACTTCCCGTCCCAGCCGAGGTGATAGGCCGGTGAAGTGGGTACTGTTTGTGCGTTTAGCAAAACCGGCAGGCCTAAAATGATGCCGGTCGTCATTATAAATCTCGTCATTCGATATTGGAAAATCACGCCACAAGATATAATAAATGCGGTATATTAAAGGGATGGAAAACCGGTTTAAACAGCAGATGCTTCAACGTAAAAGCTGAAATGTTGATTTCCGAACTAATTTGATATGGCTGACTTTCAAAAGACCCGATACGCGATGTTATAAAAAAGTCCTATTTTAGGTTGATTAAACTATTATTGAGCTAATGAAAAACGACTAAGGTATGGGATCACAGCATCCTGTGGAGCGTTTTGAAAAACCACCACATCCAATCCTGTTTTTCTTTTTCTACCTGCCCTTTGGCATTTTTACCGGTTACCTTACCGTAACGCTCACTTTCCTGTTCTCCAGGTCGGGAGTTTCCATTAAACAAATCGCCGGACTGGCAGCCATTAACCTGGTGCCGCAGATATTTAAGTTTCTTTGGGCGCCGCTGGTGGATACCACGCTAACCATGAAAAAGTGGTATTTAATTTCGACCGTGTTGACGGCCGCAGCCATTTTTGCCACAGGCATCGTCCCCGTAAAAGTCCCAAACCTCATCCTGTTTAGTTTCATGATCCTGGTGTGCAGCTTTGCCCGAAGTTTTATGAGTGCCGCGATAAACGGATTGGCCGCCCATGATTTTACCGATAACCTGAAGGGGCGGGTTGGCGGCTATAACCAGGCCGGTAATTTAGGCGGCGGAGCCATTGGCGGCGGAGCAGGCTTGTGGCTGGCACAGCATACGCGCTTAATTTGGTTACCGGGCGCTACGCTGGCTTTGGTATGTATTTTGTGCTGTACAGGCCTTTTTTATGTGAACGAACCGGTGTCGACTGTCAGGGTGAAAAGTCATCTGCAAACCGCAAAGAACGTGTTAACTGACGTGTGGCAAACGCTTAGGACCAAACGCGGGTTTCTTGCGTTGCTGTTAAACTTGCTGCCTTTGGGCACGGGGGCAGCGAGCTATTTATTTGCCGGGCTTGCAAAGGACTGGCATGCCGGCGCTGATCTGGTTGCGGTGGTTACCGGTGGCCTGGGTGGTTTAGCCATTATTGTGGGCTGCCTTACAGGTGGATGGATAAGTGATCAGATCAACAAACAAAAGGCCTTTGTACTGTTCAGCCTGCTGCAGGCTGCATGTTGCGTGGCCATGGCGCTCTCTCCGCATGTTCCTTTAATGTATATCGTTTGGACCTTAACCTATGCGTTCATCAACGGTTTGGTAAACGGCGCCTATGCGGCTTTTTGTTTGGAGGCCTCGGGCAGGGGCGCCGCGGCAAGTAAGTTTGAAATATACGCTTCCGCAGCTTATCTCCCCTTATACTTTATGTTTTGGATCTCGGGTTTAAGCTATACCAAATGGGGCGCACCCGGCATGCTGAATAGCGAAGCAGTTTTTGCCGTACTGGCAGCCCTTACTTTTGTTGCCGCCTGGAGCGTGTTGACAAGGCGAAAGACGGTTCGTGACAAGAAAATAGCTTGATATGGTTTCTGATGGTTGCAATTCAAATTGTCGCTTGGGCACGAAACGTTCCTATGGAACGTAAAACGCATTTTTTTAACTTACTACCAACCAGGCGCCCCGCTAGCCAGCGGGCGAAGCTTCCTGATTTTCCGTCCCATCGGGACGGCTGGTTGGTATAAAATTAAACACAGCTTTTAGCGTTCCATCGGAACGCCTGGTTAATTAAGCGACAATTTGAATTGCACCCTTTCTGATTGATTCAATCGCACACTCCCCAATTTTATTTATTTTCGTAACGCAATAGCAGTACACACCACAAGCCTATGAATCCCGATTCGCAGAACGTAACAGACTATACCAATAACAACACCATATTTATGGTTTGGGCCTTTAAGGATAACCTGGATGCAAGCCCTGTTTTCCGCCGGGTTTGCAAGCTGCTGATAAACCTTAATAATTCCGCCAATGTCCGCTTTCCTGTTTCCAGGGCAAGCTGTGTGATGGGTATCGGCCATAATGCCTGGCTCCGGCTTGGGTTGCCTGTTCCCTTGCCTAAAGAATTAGAGAATTTTGTTCCGATCGCTGGCGTTAAACATACTGCCGTTTCCACCAAAGGAGATTTACATTTTCATATCAGGGCAGATACCACCAGTATATGTTATGATATGGCTGCCGCGATAGCGGATGTTTTAAGCCCGGTAGCCACCAGTACCGACGAAATTCATGGTTTCAGGTATTGGGACAGCCGCTCCATTTTAGGGTTTGTCGATGGTACTGAAAACCCGCACGGACAGGACAGGGAATTGTTTGGAATGATTGGTGATGATGATGCGTTTTATAAGGGTGGCAGCTATCTTTTTGTGCAGAAATACATCCATAATTTAACAGCCTGGAAGGCCCTTTCTACAGAACAGCAAGAGAACGTTATCGGGAGGTATAAATCGAACGACATCGAAATGCCGGATGATGTAAAACCCTCCAATTCTCATATCGCCCTTGCCAATGTTGGCGACGATTTTAAGATCGTTCGTGATAATATGCCCTTTGGCAATATGTCCACCAACGAAATGGGCACTTATTTTATCGCCTATGCAAGTAAATTCAGCACCGCGCAAAAAATGCTGAATAACATGTTTATCGGTTCTCCCGAAGGCAATTACGATCGGATATTAGATTTCAGCACTGCAAAAACAGGCAGCTTATACTTTGTACCCACATTTAATATGATAGATGATTTTTCGTCGAATTAACATTTAGATTAATAAACCGCGACGATTGCATTTTCCAATTGGGAAACCGACTGTTTCCCAATTTGATTCTTATTTTCGACAAAAAAATTATTTTTGTCAATATTTCTTATTAAATTTGCAGCGTAAGCTAATAATGACAGTCCAGGACGATATCATCCACCAGGAAATTTTGCAGGCCGCCATTCGCCTGTACCGCAGGTTTGGCCCTACTAAAGTTACCATGGACAATGTGGCAACGGCAACGGGGCGCAGCAGGAGCTCGCTTTATTATTATTTCAAGGATCGGGATGAGATCTTCCAGGCGGTGCTTGAGCGGATAGCGGAGGATGTTGCCGCCGAGATTCGCCTTAAAGTAAATGCTGCTGCAAACCTGCACGATAAGATATACGCCTTCTGTTTAGCCAAGATCAATACTACGGAAGAGTGGAAACGTGTATTCAAAACGATGGACCAGCTTATGAGCGCTGATGAAAAATCGAAGCATAGCAAAGTGCAGGATGCACTGCATAACAAGCTCATGTACCTTGAAAGGGGGATACTTATCGAAGTGCTGTCAGCCGCAGGCCTTCAAAACAATGCCGAACAGGATATGCTGGCCTTTATTATCTCCAGCAGCATCCGTGGTGTAAGGCGCGAGGTCCATGAGTATAGTGATCCGCACGATGCCAAAGCCGCCGCGCGTTTACTAAGCGAGATGGTTGCCAAATGGGTGCAGTCGTAATTTTTTTAAAACGTTTTCGACATTAATTTAAATTTTGTCAGTTATTAAATGAAAAAAATAAGTCACCTCCAGGTATTCAGCGCATTTGCAAGCCGCAACTATACGCTTTATTTTTTCGGCCGGGCGGTATCGCAGTTCGGTACATGGATGCAGCGCACTGCGGTGGTATGGGTGGTGTATTCCATAACCCATTCGGCATTCATGCTGGGGCTAACCGTCTTCGCCGAGCTGTTTCCGTCATTCTTGTTCTCCATACCTGGCGGCATTGCAGCGGATCGCTACAATCGCTACACCATTATCAAGATCACCCAGGTAACATCCATGGTGCAGGCTGTGCTGCTGGCTGTGCTGGTCATCACCGGGCACGCGCAGGTATGGGTCATCCTTGTGCTTAGTGTGCTGCTGGGTATTATCAACGCTTTCGATATACCCGCGCGACAGGCGTTGGTGCATGATGTAGTGGACAGTCCCGCCGATTTACCCAACGCATTGTCGCTTACAACGGCAACAGCCAGCCTTGCGCAATTATTAGGGCCGGCATTATCAGGCATTGTGCTGAGTGCGTTTGGCGCAGGGGTTTGTTTCCTGCTAAATGCCGCAAGCTTTGGCGGGGTTATCCTGTCGATCCTGTTTATGAAACTGCCCTCGTACCAGCCCAAAACAGTGCAAAAACACGTTTGGGACGAATTCGTTGAAGGATTGATCTATGTTTTAAACACCCCGGAGATCGGCCTGGTCATACTCATGCTGGCGTTGATGAGTTTACTGGTAATACCCTACAATACCGTGTTGCCTGTGTTTGCCAAAGTGATCTTCAGGGGCGATGCCTCCACCTTTGGTTATATCAACAGCTTTGTAGGTATTGGCGCGGTAACAGGCACAATTTTCCTGGCCTCGCAGAAAGGCGGCACTCATCTGAAAAGGATACTATTCGTGAGCGCCCTGCTTTTAGGCGCGGGACTTATTTGCTTTTCACAAATAAATATCTTCGCCGCCGCCATGCCGTTTGCAGCTTTAGCCGGTTTTGGCGCGATAGCGCAGTATACCGCAAGCAGTATTATCGCGCAGTCGGAGTCGGCGCCTGCCATGCGTGGGCGGGTGATCGGCATATTGCTTATGGCGCTATTCGGGATGGCGCCGCTCGGCAGCCTGCTTGTGGGCGCCGTGTCTCAACAAATCGGCGCGCCCGCAACTGTACTGGCCCAGGGTATTATAGCCGTGATAATTGCTTTAGTGTTCATTAGATTTTTGACCAGGCCGGTGAAGAAGGTTGACGCGGATTAGTGCTGCCTGTGTTAGTCTTGAGTAGTTCCGATAGCAATCAGGATCCAAACGCAAAATGTCACGCTTTACTCCTGATCCCGCGCTTGCGGGACGACCCCCGGGCCCCTCTGTTTAAAAGGGAAGGAGGCCCCAAAAAAGGTCTGCGGAGCGGGGGCTTTCCGACCTGGTCGAAAAAAGCTGCCAACAGTATCCCCGGTTTATTCCCCCCATCGTAATCAATATTAAAATATTGATTATTACTTGGTTATATCAATTAATATTATTTAAATTTAATCAACCAATTTAAAACCTAAAAAAATGAAACTATCAACCTTCGCAATCATCATTACAATCTTAGCGGGCGCCTTTGGCCTCGCATTTATTTTTATCCCCGCCCAGGTAGCCACATTTTATGGTAGTAGCCTGGATACCGGCGGTCTATGGGTGTCACGTTATTTCGGTGGGGCCCTATTGTTCTTAGCCATGATATTCTGGTCATACAGCAGTGTTTCGCCGGCTGCAAAATCATGGCCCAAATTGTTAATATTCAGCATTATTTACGACGTAATTCAATTAACTTTAACCACAATAGCACTTTTAAGCGGAGTTGGAAACTCCAACGGCTGGTCAACCGTTGTTTTATATGCAGTGCTGGCAATAGGCTCATTCTATTTTCTTGGCGTATGCAAAAAGGCCACGCCGTACTAATTGAATGTGTTGTAAGTGATAGCACCTCACCATTTAAAATATAAATTCTCAGTAAAAATAGAAGCCTCCATCCCCAACAATGTTGGGGACGGGGCTTTGTTACCGATTATATACTGCCAACAACAATTTTCTTTTTTTTTAAAGTAAGCCTTGCGAAATATGCGTATAAATCCTACTTTTGCACTCCCCAACCGGAAAAACATTCCTGAGTAGCTCAGCTGGTTAGAGTCCCGCACATGCGGGATTAATCAGAGGCTGACAAAAGGAGAAAGTGGAAAAATATTCCTGAGTAGCTCAGCCGGTTAGAGCATCTGACTGTTAATCAGAGGGTCGCTGGTTCGAGCCCAGCCTCAGGAGCAAAGCCCCGTCCCCAATAAAGTTGGGAACGGGGCTTTTTTTATTTCTTAGATTTTAATGTAGATGATGTTGTAGTGAAAACACCTATCAATAGGTCATGAGGATAAATCTGCTGCCGGTAAGATTATCTCCCCTTTTTATTATATCCATATGCAGAACTGCATTACAGTATTTCTCGCGCTCACAAACGGACTGTGAGATCCCGTCTGGTTCTGTTTGCTCAATCCCTTTGTACATACAGTGACTACCTATTTCTGTTCGGTACCCATTAGTTGTTTTTATAAATTCATCTAATTCGAGAAATTGTAGACTATTGGGTGGATCAGCAGGCATCACCCCGCACATCTCGTCCTCAGTTAAAAACTTATGTGGGATACTCTTTGGCATATGCCGAACCAAAATGTCGTTGCGCTTAAAGATAATGGTGTCCTTTAAAGCCCAGGAGGGGTCCAATCGCGGTGCGGCGCCCAGCCTGTCTTTGTAAAACGCACTATCTAACAAGATGCGCAGCGCGGCAGTTGTATCATCCTCTTTAACGCTGCCCGCACCGGACTGACAGGCAGCGAAAAATACAATTCCGGTGAGTGTAACACAGGTGACGACTAACATTTTTAAGTTACGCAACATAGAGCCATAAATATTCAGTTGAAGATAGAGAATTCCCGGTCGATCATACAATAATTTACCGATAGTAAACTCCTAATAAATAGTCTTGTGATCAGCATCAGCAGCAAAACCCCGCACTTGCGTGAGGCTTTTTTATAGATAGCTTTTTATGCCAATAATGAATGTTTTCGCCTTTACAGATCCGGAATACTTTTCCTAATGGTATTTGATCTATTTTTATCATTTAAATCATAAAGTGTAAACTAACCGGGCTTGAACGAAGTTTTAATAATCGGTGAAAAAAATAACGACCAGCAATCACCATCAAACGGAGCCCTCCTGAACGCCGCTGAAAAAAAACAATCCGTGAAGAATCACTATGATTCACCATTAAATCACCATTGATTACCATCAAATCACTATAAGAATTATCTGTATTTCTTTGAAAATATGATTGCAAATATTTGATATTTAGTTCTTTGACATATCGAATATCTATTCCAAATGCGATTGATGGCATTTTTTTAAAAAAAGAAGCCATATCCGCATACGCCTGCTTCCCTCATAAACTATAGCCAACCCCACTTCCATACAAACTTCCGGCCACGAACCATGAACACTCCCCGCACACCTCGTGCGCCGTAGTTTTTTTGTCAACCGCAATAGCTTTTTTCAACCGCCGTAGCTTCAGTGAAGGAGTTAGCGTAGGCGCATCCGCACCCCTTGCGATTTGTGCACGGATGCCATAACTTTGAGCCCATAAAACATTAAAACTGTATGGCTACTGAAAAAGCGATTTTGGCAGGCGGTTGTTTCTGGGGTGTTGAAGAATTGATCCGTCATTACCCCGGCGTTATTTCGACGATAGTTGGATATACCGGCGGAGATGTCCCCAATGCCACCTATCGTAACCACGGTACGCATGCCGAAGGAATAGCGGTGACGTTTGACCCGGACAAGCTTTCCTATCGCAAACTGCTGGAATATTTCTTCCAGATACACGACCCGACCACCCGGAACCGGCAGGGAAACGACCGGGGAACTTCCTATCGTTCGGCGATTTTTTTTGCCGACGACAAGCAGCGCGATACCGCCAACGAACTGATCAAAGAAATGGATGCCTCAGGTATATGGCCAGGGAAGATTGTGACAGAAGTTGTTCCGGCAACTGATTTTTGGGATGCCGAGGCCGAACACCAGGATT
This sequence comes from Bacteroidota bacterium, assembly GCA_013286235.1. Taxonomy (GTDB): domain Bacteria; phylum Bacteroidota; class Bacteroidia; order Sphingobacteriales; family Sphingobacteriaceae; genus Mucilaginibacter. Next base: position 71,962 of record JABDGE010000004.1, on the reverse strand, counting down.
ATTTGCAAAAGCATCCATACGGCTATACTTGCCACTACGAACGGCCGGATTGGAAACTTAGTTAAAGGCAGCAATTAAGACAGTAGAAGTTCGGTATCATCCCACGTATACCTGCATGTTGGAGATATTGTTCCATCAACATTGGCCAGATCGAGGGTTTCAAAGTTTGTGGCGCCCATTTTTTCATACGCGGTTCTTGCATTTGTATTTGCTTCATAAACCCACAGGTACATTTTACGGGTATCGACCCTTTCAGCGATGATGATTGCGGCATCACGCATCATCATTTTACCGATACCCGATTTTTGTTGGGCGGATGAAACGTGCAAATTATCGATATAGGAGCCAAAAACAGCATCTTCATTGATGATCAAACTGCAAAATCCGACCAGCTTATTTTCAGATTCCACGACCATGACGAATTGGCCAGGCGCCGGTTTTTTGAGCTTTTCGTACCATGTTTTAAGACGTTCGCTTTCGACCTCATTATCCAGGTAGCTATCACTCAAGATGCCCCGATAATTTAGCCGCCAATTTTCTGTGTGCAGTTTGGCAATTGTTAGGTGATCTGCGAATGTTGCTGGTCGTAGTTTGATCATATAATCCTTGTGCCTGAATATGAATTCTCAAAATAAACAAAACGCTTCTGGTAATATCTCCTAAAAAACTTCCATTTCCAAATCATTTATTTAGGTTTGGCGACACTTAACAGCGGAATAATGTTTTGGTACGAAGATGACATAAAGCGTTTGGAAAAACAGCGCACCGAACTGACCTTTCAACCGGAGACGCTGTTTTACGGTAGTTCTACTATTCGCTTATGGGCTGGCCTCGCTGAGGACTTTCACGAGTTCGGTCCTGTCAATCTCGGCTTTGGCGGCTCTACCCTGGCTGCGTGCACCTGGTTTTTTGATAGGGTTATGGTGGAGTATCAGCCAAAGCGACTTATTCTTTACGCCGGCGATAACGACCTCGGGGATGGCCGGCATCCGGAAGAGGTTTTTATTTTTTTCCAGGAATTTACCCGAAGAGTAACAAATCGCTTTGGTTCGCTGCCCTGTTATTTCATCTCCCTAAAGCCAAGTATCAACCGCTGGCACCTAGTCGACCAGTTCATCTATACCAACGGATTGATCTCAGCTGAAATCAAGAGCAATCAACCGAATTGGCGATGGATTGATATTTTTAACACGATGCTCAATGCGAACGGCGATCCCATCAAAGACAATTATGGGCCTGATGGCCTTCACCTGACTGAAAAAGGCTATCTGCTCTGGAAGACGATTATTCGAAATGCATTAAACGGATAATTAACCGTTTTTTGACCGGCAGTTAATATACCAAAGGGATATTTTCGGGATATTTGCTGGGCCTATGAACAGGGAATATCACCGGTGGTATAGCGGCCATCTCGGGCGCGATATGGAGCTGCTAATTTTTGGTCACGCCGGAAGGGCTGTATTGTTTTTTCCGCCGCGCATGGGCCGTTTCTACGATTATGAGAACTGGGGTGTTATTTCGGCGTTAGCTGATAGGATAAATAATGGGGAATTACAACTCTTCTGTGTGGACAGCGTAGACGAGGAAAGTTTTTACAGCGGATGGTCGCACCCCGCCGCGAGGATCAACCGCCATTTACAGTACGAACAATATATTCTTTGTGAAGTATTGCCGCTGATGAATACCAAAAAGCCGGATAATGATTTTGCAGCCGCCGGCTGCAGCATGGGTGCTTACCATGCGGCCAACATTGTGCTAAAATATCCACACCTGTTTAACAAACTGGTATGCATGAGCGGCAGGTACGACCTTACCCGGCCGGTTCAATATTTTCGGGACCTGTTTGATGGTTACCATGACGAAAATATTTACTTCAACATGCCCCGCCAGTTCATGGCCAATATGCAGAATGATTGGTTACTTGATCATATTCGCCGGCTTGAAATGCTACTAATAATCGGGGAAACCGACCCCTTTAAGCACGACAACCGCGAATTCAGCGAATTGCTTGGGTGGAAGGGCATACGCCACCAGTTTTATACGTGGAATGGTTATGCACACACGCCGCGAACCTGGAAAAAGATGGTGCAGCTTTATCTGTAATGAAGCGCGCTGCGACAATTACCATACTGGTATCCCACCACTTTAAACGAAGTTTGAAACCAAATTAATTCCGATGCCTTAACTTCAATATCAACGCATCCTCGAGCGTTAATCATAGCCGCTTATGTGGGCACAAAGCCACCATTTTCGGTGAAAATTGAAAAATTCGTAAATAAAGAAAGAAAACATTTTCTTGTATATTTATATGATGATACCGGATGTCAATTTTTTACATTCACTCTTCGAGGTGGCGCATGTTGAATTTCAAACCTATGATCTTGCCGATCATAAGTTGGCATTTTCAAGTGGTGTGGCCCGCCAGTTGCTGGGATATTCGGAGGAGGAATATTTTAAGCTGAGTACCCATTTCTTCAAAGACATTATCTATCCGGATGATTTCGCAATAGTGCAGGAAACTATCGATAAAATCCGGCGATCCAAAACTGGCCAAGTCGTTGAAATGACTGTGCGGGCGCGCAGACGTGACGGTAATTATATATGGATGCGTTCGCGCCAAATGATCTATGAAATGTGTGGCAACGATATTTGTACAGTTATAAGGGAGGTGGAAGACGTAACCAGGCTGATAGAACTCCAGGATGAACTTAAACAAAAAGTAGCTCAACTAAAGGAGGTCTCTTATAAAAACTCCCATTTACTAAGGAGCCCGGTTGCCAGTATCATTGGGCTTGTGGACCTGATCGAGGAACATGGGATGGCAAGTGACCATAACAAGGAGATAGTACATTTTCTGAAAGAGTCTATCAGGAGATTAGACGAGGTGATCCACGAAATAAATGACACTGCACGATCAGAATAAGGATGGTATAACCAGAATTTGATGCCTGTGGTTTGCAAACCGGCCGGGTACACTGATGTTTCTGATTGCTAAAAACAACAATGAATGTTCGACCTGATCAAAGATAAATTCCCCCATCTTAAAGACAAGTGGGATGATTTTGTGAGTTATTATCACCGCGTAGAAGTTCCGGCAAAAACCGTGTTGTTTAAAGAAGGCGAGATTTCTCAAAAGGCCTGGCTGATTGAGAAAGGCTGTTTGAGGGCCTGGTTTAATAACAACGGAAAGGACGTTACTTTTCAATTCTTTTTCGAAAACGAAGCGGTATCCGGGGCAGAAAGTTTCAGAAAGAAAATTCCCGGCTTCTTTACTGTTGAAACTATCGAACCTTCTATCCTGCATTGGATCCATAAAAAGGATCTGGATAAAATAATGAGCGATATGGATCAGATACCCGAAATGAAGAACAACATGCTCGACATTGCCTTCGAAAGGCAGTACCACTATATGAAACATTTCCTTTCTTTTATCAAAGACACACCTGAACAACGCTATTTAAACCTGCTGAAGGAAAAGCCGCACATTGTTCAACGTGTGCCGCAACAGTATATCGCCACTTATCTTGGCATTACGCCTGTGTCGTTAAGCCGCATCAGGAACCGCCTGGCGAGATAGCAAATTATCTTTTGTTAAGAAATCACATCGCTTTCCATTTCTTATCTTTTGTAAACTTCCGGGTCTGCTTTATTGCTGAATTTTATCAAAAAAAATCATGAAAGCAGCAGTAATAAACAATTTTGGGGCAACGCCCCGCTACGGAGATTTTGCGAATCCAATTCCGGGTAATGATGAAACACTGGTTGACGTGAAAGCCATCGTACTGGAAAACTTTGAAAAATTGGTGGCCGGCGGCGAACACTATTCGAGCAAGAATATGTACGCTCAATTTCCGGCCATTGTAGGGCATAGGGGAGTAGGTACGACGCCCGATGGCAAATTAGCAGGCTTTGGCATCATGCGGCCCCCTTACGGTGCATTCGCGGAAAAAGCGGCAGTAAAACATTTTGTGCCAATTCCCGATGGAATTGATCCGGCGATTGCGGCTGCGGTACCGCCTTCGGCGCTTACCTCCTATCTCCCATTGAAGCATACAGCCAAGATTGAAAAAGGGGAAACAGTATTGATAAACGGCGCAACCGGGGTTTCGGGCAGGATAGCCATTCAAGTAGCGAAAATGCTGGGTGCCGGAAGGGTTGTCGGAACAGGAAGGAACGAGAAGTCGCTAAAACTGTTGGAAAGTTTGGGGGCTGACGCAGTTATCGATTTGAAACAACCCGATGAACCGCTTTTAGAAGCCTTTGAAAAAGAAAAGGGCGATAGCGGTTATGATATTGTGATCGATTTTATTTGGGGGCATCCTGCTGAAATATTGCTGCAATGTTTTGTTCCGAAGGACATGGGGCTCCCAAAAAAAACCATCCGCTACATTCCCATTGGTGCTAAGGCCGGCGCAGGCGCCTATGTTACCGGCGAAATGCTTCGGACATCGGGGTTGCAACTGTCCGGCATGGGGAGGGTAACGCACGAAGATATCGCGGCAGGAAGCAGCCAGGTATGGGAATGGATAAGGGAAAACAAACTGTACATGGATATTGAAAAAGTGCCCCTTGCCGATATAGAACAAGCCTGGTTGAGAGATGATCTTGCAGGAAAAAGACTGGTAATTATTCCTTAGCGATATGAAAGCAGCAGGCTTGGGGCTGAATTACCGTTGCTGTTAATGCGACACTCCTTCTCATTACAGTAATAATCCTGGTATATTCGTGAATATCACAGCGAAAATGCGTATTTTGGTTGTTCAGGATACGGGCCGTCGTTGGCGATGTATCCTGAACACTATATAAAGGCTCCGAAGCGGTAAAGTGTAACGATGAAAGAGATCAAAGCCATAATCAGCGCTTATGATAAAATAGATAAGACGGCGACGCAGGCTGCATTGGCTACGGTTGTGCGGGTGGAAGGCTCGTCCTACCGCCGCACCGGGGCCCGGATGCTGGTAACCGACGATGGAATCTGGGTAGGCGGTATCAGCGGCGGCTGCCTGGAAGGCGATGCATTGAAACGGGCGCGCCTGGCCATCGCGAAATCGGAGTCGTCGTTGATAACTTATGATACCACCGAAGATGACGCCTACCAGATTGGTGTCGGGTTGGGTTGCAATGGTATCATAGACGTGTTGTTTACGCCCCTTCAATTCGGTAATAAAAACAATCCGGTCGAAGTGTTAAAGACCTGCATGTTGGCAAACCGCCAGACACATCTGCTGATGACCATTACCGGCCTTGAGGGGGAATGGGCGAATGTAAAGGCCGGGGATGTAATTCAGTATTCGGGGCCTGAGAGTATCGCCATTTTTGACGACAGCGCGACCGAAAAACAACTGCAGGAACACATAAACCTGCAAATCGAAAGCAATGGGTCCGGGCCCGCAAAAATCGAACCGGCTGCCGGGAAAAGCCTGTCGGTATTTATCGAGATATTACTGCCCGAGGTACATATGGTTTTAATGGGGCACCAATATGATATTTACCCGCTTGCCCGGCTGATAAAGGAAGTGGGGTGGCGGGTTACCATGGTTTCAAATCCCTTAAAGATAAATTCGAAACTGTCTGAAACGGTCGATGCTGTATTTAGCTACGAACAATTGGGTGCTATTCAGATTGATCAGTATACGGCAATTGTATTAATGTCGCACGATTACAAAACCGATAAAAGAAACTTACCCAAAGCGTTGGAAACGGATGCCTTTTATGTCGGAATGCTGGGGCCAAGGGTGCGTTCTGAGAAGATCATTGCCGAGCTGGCTGATGAGGGAAAGACAGTTTCTCACAAGGATATGGAGCGTATTTATGCACCTGCCGGTTTGGACATCGGCGCATTAAGCCCCGAAGAGATCGCCTTATCAATAATCGCCGAAATAAAAGCTGTTTTTTCAAAAAGAGAAGGCGGCTTTTTGAGGCTGCGGCATGTGCCGATACACGAGCGGAATTGAATGAGTTAGATTGGGCTATAAATGTGGCTAAATATCCAAAAAGGGCCCCGCGTTCCGAAGCGTGCAAAACGAATACCTGGTTATGCTAACTTTTTAATTTCTTCAACAGAAAGTTTAGTGAACCTGGAAATCTGTTCAGGGGGGATGCCCTCTGCCTTCATTTCACGAGCAATGGCGACAGCTTTCTCATGACTTCCTTCTTGCCTTCCTTCTTGTTTGCCTTCTCGCTTGGCGCGATCTAATAAAAACTCTTCAATACCCATCGTTTTGCTCCCTTCTGTTAAAATAGCGATGTCTTTTTCAAATTTATGAATTAATTCCTGGCTTTCAAAACGGACGTAATGACGCAAGAAGGCCATCAGCTTTCTGATTTTATCTTTTGGTATTTGTTTTGTCAGCAAGCGCTTCGCCAAATCGAATGCCCTCTCAAACAACTGTTCATCTTTCATCCCTTGCCCGTTTAAGGCGAGTTTAGCGGTGAGTATGGCCATCGCAAACGGATTGTTACTTGCCCGCCAGTTCGTCTTCGATGCCTTTCTTCATGTCGGGGTCATCAAAATTCCCGGCGCCCACGTGCCCGGCATCGCTGTTTAAAACTATAAGTTTAGCGGGCAGCAGCTTTGAAAATTCCATAGCCGGTTGCGGGTTGCAAAGGTGATCCTGTTGTTCCACAATGATGGTCATTTTCGCCTTCACCTGTTTGGCAGCCTCTGCCAGCGACCCGTTGTAGGGTTTTGCAATATCGTGGGCAATCAGCGCTTTTAACTGGTAGTAGGTATCGTTCCAATCGTGAACTTTTGCCGTCCCGGTATACTTCATATAGGCATCCGCAGCGCTCCTCGACATAGATTTGATAATATTCGGGGGCGTAGTGGCATTTAGCTGGGTGTACATCGTTCCTGTGGCGATGATCGGGTTTACCGTATAACGGCCGTTGTGAAAAGCGGTATCCGTTTCAATTATCCTGCGCATGATGTTATATTCCACCAGGTCGTAGCTGCTGGGTTGCGGCGTTGCAACGATCGGGATGAGATGGCTCATAAAATCCGGGTAGCTTACCGCCCATTGAAAGGTTTGGTAGCCGCCCATTGAAATACCCATTACCGCATGCAGGTGACTGATCCCCAACTTTGCGGTAAGCAACTGGTATTCGCTCGTCACCATGTCGCGAATGGAAAAGGATGGAAAGTCGGCTCCATGCTGTTTTACGCTGGTGGACGGGGAAGTAGTGACGCCATCGCCGAGCGCATCAACTATGATCAAAAAGTATTTTGTGGTATCGATGGCTTTCCATGGTTTTACCGTCTGTTCAATCATTTTCGATGTGCCGCCATACCAGCTCGGGAACAGGATGCCATTCGATTTGGACCGATTCAACTGCCCGTATGTGCGATAGCCGATCTGGCAATCGTTTATAACCGCCCCGTTTTCAAGTTTAAAATCGCCTAAAGCGGCAAATTGTTGCCGGTCGGCGGTTTTATTCTGCGCGGATGCGCTGAAGAAAGCGCCAAGCAGAAATGCGCTGACCAGGGCTAAATTTTTCGTAACTCTCATAAAAGCTTTTTATTTGGTTTACACAATATTAAGCGATAGCTGTAAAAAAGCAGTACCACTTTGAATAAAATAAAGTGGTACCTGCGCTGGGTCGATATCTTTACCTATATCACTGTTATCAGATGCCCACCTATTTTCTTCTGCATCCATCCAATCTCTTCAAAATGACACCCCATTTTCTGAAGTTCTTCCTCGAAATCGTTTACACCCTCTTCCGCCACAGCAACCAATAATCCGCCGCTGGTTTGCGGATCAGCCAGTATATATTTCTGTGTCGCCGTAACGGGACCTATCTTATCCCCATTGCTATCCCAATTGCGCATTGTGCCGCCGGGGATACAATTTTGTTCGAGGTAATATGGTAAAGACGGTATAACTGGCACCTTGTCAAATTCAATAGTTGCAGCCAGGCCGCTGCCTTCGCACATTTCGGCAAGGTGGCCCAGCAAGCCAAAACCGGTTACGTCGGTCATGGCTTTTACGTATTTCATTTTTCCAAACACTTCGCCCAGCATGTTGAGCGTGGTCATGCTTTTCAGAGCGATGGCGGCGTCTTCGGGCAATAGCAGGCCCCGCTTTTGCGCGGTGGATAGGATGCCCACACCGAGCGCCTTTGTCAGGTACAGACGACACCCGGGGGTCGCGGTGGAATTTTGCTTAAGATCGGCAATATTTACCAGGCCATTCACGGCTAAACCGAAGATCGGCTCGGGGCAATCGATGCTATGGCCGCCGGCTAAGGTGATACCGGCTTCGGCGCAAACGGCCCGTGAGCCCTCCAACACTTTTTGCGCTTCCTCTGGCGGTAGTTTATCAACCGGCCAACCCAAAATAGCAATAGACAATACCGGTTTGCCACCCATGGCATAAACATCGCTGATAGCATTGGCGGACGCTATCCGCCCGAAATCATAGGCATCATCCACAATTGGCATAAAGAAATCCGTGGTGGAGATGAGGGCGGTGCCGTTACCCAGGTCGAACACTGCGGCATCGTCGCGCTTGTCATTGCCTACTAACAGCCTGGCATCCGGCGCATGCGCTATCGGGCTATGCAAGATTTTGTCAAGAATGGCGGGGCTGATCTTGCAGCCGCATCCTGCGCCATGTGAATACCGGGTAAGTTTAATCGCTATAGTTTCCATCAGGTTTGTGCCGGGATTGGCGTTTGAATGGTTTGACTGAATGTTAAAATTTGAGCGGCATGAACAGCATCGTCGCTGCCTGTTAAAGCGAGAGCAAACACCTTCCCAGACGGCCGTTTTGCCAGGCCGGTTCGGTAAGTTTTATCATAATAAACTAATGCGATCCGGATAAAGTCCTCCATCCGGTTTTCGCGAATAGCAATCAGCGCATTTTTTGTTTGTTCGGGACCCAGGCGTTTCCCGATGCGTTCGGTGCAAGCAGTGAGGAAGTCTTTGTCCAATGCGCCGTATTCCGTAGTTAAAAAATCAACGCGTGTCTGCAAGTCGACTTTGATGTTGATCATCACAGCATCGCGCATTTGGTAAAAGAAAGCGTTGGGAACGGAGCATTTGCCAATGCTCAGACTTTCATCTTCGACCCAGGTATCGAGCCCGGCATCGATGGTTTTTAATTGATGTGCTAAGTTGTTTTCAAACTGCTCCTGGCTGGGCTGCACCATCTTATTCATGCTGCCGTAAGACGAACCCTGGTGCTGCGCCAGTTCCTCCAGGTCGATCACCTGCTGGCCCATTTCTTTTAGCTTGTGCAATAGCCGTGTTTTCCCGGAACCAGTCATTCCACCCAATAACCGCAGCCGGTAGGGTTTTTCGAATTGCTGATGAACCCAGCGACGGTATTTCTTGTAACCGCCCTGGATCACGTAAACTTCAAAGCCATATAAGTCAAGCGCCCAGGCCATGGCCCCGCTGCGCATGCCGCCCCGCCAGCAATGAACAGCAATCTTTTTACCGGGCGCAATTACCAATGCTTCCTTTATAAAGCCAGACCATTTAGGGCCTGCGAGGTCGAAGCCCAAAAGGATCGCATCTTCGCGACCGACCTGTTTATAGGTAGTTCCCACTTTTACTCTTTCTTCGTTACTGAACAAAGGCAGGTTAAAAGCGCCGGGTATGTGCCCGTGCTCGAATTCGGCAGGGGTGCGCACATCTATCAACACGATGTCGTCGTTCAATTGAAGAAAGTCCTGAATAGATAGCGGCTTTACCATAGAGCGGTAAATATACGGTAGTATTTATTTTCAGCCGGGGCTGCACCAAATTTTCAATTCCCGGCAACTATACCCTGGCCCGGCTATCATCAAACTGTCGTAGTGAACTATGGAAACATCTTCATAATCGATGGAAGAAATTCGCTAAACCATTTTGGCAATGTATCTTTTTCGACACAAAATTCTGGCTCGCCCAAAACAGTCTTAAATAATATCTTGTGACTGATCTGGGAAGTATCCACTATCGTCAAGTCATCTATCAACGCATGGTAGATATTGAGTTTCTCAAGGTTCCCATAAAAATTATTCCTTAATGTTTGCGGGTCCACATAATGGCCGCCTTCAGTCACCCGCTCTGTCACGCGAAATTGAGAAAGTTCCGGGTTTTCCAAACCAAAAAATATAAGATGAACCCGGTAACCGGCTTTTTTAAATGCCTTTGGTTTTTCCCAGGTTTCATCATTAGTAAAATGACCTTCGTAAGCATAGTGGTCATTATTCACCAATGCCTGATCGGTTTCATCTTCAAACAATTGCACCACATAGTCAAGTGCCTCTTGCCTTGCATATTTTGCGGATTTGATTATTTCCGGGAATAATTCTTTCAGCTTTTGTGTGTAAAGTAAATCCCCGTCAAAAACGGTATAATGCCCATGCATTTCAGTTGGCAAATAATCGGGGCCAACGGTAGATTTCCCGGCCCCGTTTGAACCCGTAATGATATACAGGTTAGGCACGTTAAAATAAGTTTAGTTCCTGGCGAATTTGGTTAGTTTGCCCTGCAGTAAGTTCGCGGATGACGGTGAATGATCTTAAGTCCGGTGCGACGGCAACGATCTTGATAGAATGATCAGGATACTCCAGGTAGCTTTGATCCCTGGGGAGCTTATCGGACCAAATTAAAAATGGCATTCCTGCTTCCAGCTTTTGCTTTCTTAACCGTCTTACAACCTTTCCGCCAATGGCTTTTAACTCTTCGATGCTGCCCATTTTTTCAGGTGTCAATTATCAAATATACTGTTTCTTGCTCCAAATTGCAATAGCCTGCCCAGTAAACCGTCACTATTCAAAGCGCCGCCGACACTGTCAATCTGGCCCGGTTCTTCTCTCCTCTTTTTCCTATTTCCCAATTTCTTCCTTCGCATCCATGCTACCCCTCACTTCACCCTATCCGCCACCGGCGCTAATTCCTTCAAATCGTCATCCGGTTTATCCAGGTAAAAATAAGCCGTAGCGGAGTAGTCGTCCACCCGGTAAAAGTTCACCCAGCCCTTCGGGAAAGCGCCGTCGGTTAAAGCCTGTGGGTGTTCAAACAAGCGTGTAAAACCCTGCATACTTGCTACCGTTACCGGAGTAAAGGGCGCACCTTTTGCCTGCATGGCCTTTAACATATTATTGGTTCCGCCGCCAATCTCCTGGATGACGGCTTTAAAATCATGTTCAAAATAGACCGCATCCGGTATGTGGAAACGGTAAAAGTCGTATTGCTTTTTGCCGGTATCGGCTAACAAACAGCCCTGGTATAAATTGGTGAATGTTCCTTCGCCCCAGCCGGTGCCGATATAATCTTCGGTTCCGGTGCCATTGATCGTCGGGTATTTTTTATCGCCGTCTATATACATTTTAATTTCGCCCTCGCCAAACCAGGTATTGCCATAAACCGGGTCAACATTTACGCCCACGTTCACACCCAGAAAGCGGCCGCGGCCTTTTACTTCCGGCAGCATTTCAAAATCCGCACCTAAAGTACCATGTATGGACCGGTTCCAGCAGGCATGAAAATACAGCACATCCGCCTGCGGCTTATCCAGCACCAAATAATCAATGTCGAAATAGACCGAATTGAAATTAGCATTGCCCTCGTTGGTGAGCACCACTTTGGCGCCTTTTTTAAAAGGCATGGGTATATAGCAGTTAAAACTGCGGCCTTCGGGGTCGCTAAACAAAGCCGACTGGAACGTGGTCAAATGCCCCAAAGCCGTACAAAAAAAATCGCCGAAAGGTACATCCACGGCGGCCTTATCCTCCCCATCCCAATAGATCCGCAAACGCAGCGAACGGAGCATAGCGGGTGTGCGGTTATCAAGCGTGAACCACATCCGCTGTATCATCCCGGCCGACGACACCTCCAGCAGGGTCTTGCTTTCCCCGGCTTTCAGGCCTTCAAAAGCGTTGCCCTTAGCCGAATTGTTGGTTTTGCCGCCCTCGCCTTTTTCGCCATTCAAATTCTCAAAGCTGCTTACGCGCGATTGAACGCCTTTGGGCGTGGTGTACAATTCCTGCGCGCATACGCTGGCCGCCATAAAAAGCAGCAATAGTGGCATGCATAAACGGATATTTGTTTTCATCCGGGTCATCATATTAAAAAATCAGGTTCACCAAATTGGATTGGGCGATTAAAGCTAAGGAAATATTTCGGGGTGTGCGTTTTTTTTCAAATTGGGATCCGCGACCTGTTTTTGCTTATCAACAACAAGCCTTCAACGTGTGAATCATGTAACATATTAAAATAATTGCGTAATGTTTTCAACGCAAGTGCCGGCAGTTTTGCATCGTACTAATACAACACCTATTTTTAAAAAGAACCATCACCAACAGGCATACCGCCCAATTTATACGTTCAATGAAAACAGAAAGAGACTTAGGCATCTGGGTGGATCACCAGGATGCCCACCTGGTAGAAAAAAGCATCTTCACATCCATTCCCGCGGCCATGGACCATGAACTATGAACACTACCATATCCGCACATCTCCTCACAACTGGTTAACTGACGTCACTTTCATCGCTTTTTGCAATTCCTCAAACGGAACATCGCTTTTTACTTTGATGTAAACAGGCTCGCCGGGCAGTACATCCACGAAGTTATCCGACAGCCAGGCATCACGGTCACCAAAGCTGATCGCCACGTTAGGCGCCAGCACCGGGCTTGAAAGTTTAAGCACATAGGCATCGCCCTGTTTGCTCAACGAAGCATCTACCGCCCCCTTAACATAGTTCAAATCTTTCGGCCTTTTGAAAAAAAGCTCGTTTGAGGATAGTGCTTCGCCTTTTGCATCCGTCAGCGTGACAGCGATGAAGCTGCTTGCGGGGTCGTATTTGGTATTGGCCAGCTCAACTTCCGATACACTAAAAGCTATATTACTGCTTAAAGGCTTTACTGTATAATCCATCTTTTTGGTATAAAGCACCTTTCCGTTAAAATCTATCAGCCTAACCTGCAAGGTGGCAGGCTTGGTTTCGGTTTGGTCCGACACCACGTAAACGTCGACATTCCCGTTTTCCTCGAACGGAGAAATCAGCACCGGCGAAAAGAAATGTTTGGCAAAGTACAGCGCGGCTTTTGGCCTGCCGTAGGAATCCATTGTGGACCATGACACAACCGGCCAGGAGTCGTTCAGTTGCCAGTACAAAAAGCCCATCGAGAACGGCCTGCGGCGGCGCATCGCTTCGGCATAAATATCCAGGCTGCGTGCCTGCACCAATTGGCTCAGGTAATCAAAGGAGGCGAAATCCGCCGGTTCTTTATATTCGGTTTTGATGATCTTCCCGATCACCGTGTTGCCATTCACTATGTTATTTTTTTGGTGGGCATTCATAATATGCGACGTTGCTGAACGATCACCCGCTTCGGTAAAGTCATCAATGGTGGCCATATCCGGGAAGCCCTGTATGCCCGTTTCGCTTACAAACCTGTCCTTCAGATCAGCCTGGCTCTCAATGGGCTTGTTGTTCCACCAAACCTCGTAATTGTGCCGGTCGCCTGAAGTAAACGTTGACGACTGCGGCTCAAAATTGGCGGTTGGCGAGCTGGCCGTATAAGGCATCTCGGGACTTAGTTTGCTAACTATATTCGGCACCAGGTATTCAAAGGTGGTCATATAATCCGTATAGGATTTTATGGTGAACGCAGCCTTCATCTTATCCAGCAGCGCTTTAAAGGCGTCAGGTATCACACCCATGCCGTTTTCCATAAAAATGGTGATCTCGTTATTGCCGCTCCAAACCGCCATACAGGGATGGTTGCGCAGTCGCCGCACCTGGTAATCCACTTCCGTAGCAACTTCCTCCTTCAAAAACGAAGGCGGCGTGGCATTGGCGAACATAAAGTCCTGCCATATCATGATGCCCAAATCGTCGCACATATCATAAAACTCCTGTGTTTCGTAGTAACCACCGCCCCATACCCTTAGCATATTCATATGCGCATCGGCAGCCGGCTGCAAGAATTTCCGGTAACGTGCCGCTGTTACCCGTGTAGGGAAATGATCAAAGGGAATAACGTTGGCGCCCTTGGCGAATACCGGAATACCATTCACAATAAATTCGAATTTGCGGCCCAGCGAATCTCTTTCGGTATTCAGCTTTACCGAGCGCAGGCCGGTGCGGGTAGCTGCTACATCGGCCACTTTATTTCCGGCGAGCAGCGTTGCTTTGATATGGTAAAAATCCTGCGCGCCATAACCGTTGGGATACCATAGCCTGGGATGATCGAGGTTGATGGGACAGGGAATGTCATTCACGCCGGCGTGAAGCGTTATGGGATATGTGAGCACCCCTTTCTGCACGCCGCTGCTATATTCCAATTTGATCACACTGTTGGTTCGCGCATCAGCAATAACGCGCACATCGGCCTGTATATGGGCGGCGTCGCGGGTAACGTCCGTTTGCACTATTCCAAGATCCGAAATTCTGTCATTATCCCAGGCTTGCAGGTAAACAGGCCGCCAAATGCCACAGGTCACCATATTCGGGCCCCAGTCCCAGCCGCCTTCATAGGCCGCCTTGCGGACATAACTGCCCTGTTTCATCTTGTCGGCAAACAGCTTCACCAGCGCGTCGGTGGTATCAGCCCCGGCACCCTCACCGGGATGCAATTTGTCAAGCCTTGCGATCTCGGGCTGAATGCGGTGGAAAACAATATCGAGGGTATGGCTGCCGGCTTTTAGTCCGGGCTTGATGTTGACGCGCCATCCGCGGAACATATTATCTGCTTGCAGGATCAGTTTACCATCCAGGTAAACATCCGCCAGCGTATTTAAGCCATCGAATACCAGGTCGATGTTCTTATGTTTCAGCAGTGCCTGGTCTGCGGTGAACGTTTTGCGGTATTCCCATTCCGATTTACTTACCCACTGCACCTTGTTTTCGTTGTCGCGGTAAAAAGGATCGGGGATAAGTTTGTAGGCCAGCAAGTCGGTATGCACCAGCCCGGGAACGGTGGCATTGCGCCATTGGTCCCTGCCAGTAGTTTTGCCTTCGTGTTCGCGGAACTGCCAGCCATCATTAAGGGAAATTTTTTGTGTTTGTGCGACGGCTATTTGGCTAAAAAGCACACATACCGCCCATAGAGCTAAAGTCTTGCTGATATTTTTCATTTTTACCGGATATAATTGATGGTGCAAGTATATCAAGGCAGCGGCTAATAGAAGTGCCACTTTGAATAAATTAAAGTGGTACCTGGGATTTTGATTAAAGGGGGCAGTCTGCCGAGCATTTTTTGCCGGTTCAACGGGTACGGCATGGCGGGTTGGGTAGCCCGCCAGCTGGCGGGGCAATTTTGTTTTATTTTGGTGTTTGCTACAAAGGTTTTGCCCCTACGGGGCATAACAGAACAACCGGTCATCCAGGCTTTTGCAAAGGGGCATAACTGCACCCGATTTTCCCTTTTTCCTCATCACACCACTGCCGCCAACTGCCCACTCACAACCCTACCCTTCCCCCAAATATTCCGTCGGCGTCTTCCCGGTTACTTCCTTAAACGCCCGGTTAAAACCGGTTTTGCTATTAAAGCCGCTGCCATAGGCAATATCCATGATGGTGCGTTTTTCACTGGTTTTATTTTTCAGTTCGTCCTCCACGTGTTTGATGCGATACTCTTTTATAAATGTGAAGAAATTCTTGTTAAGACCCTTGTTTAGCGTTTGCGACAGGGAAAGCTTCCGTATCCGGGTAAGGTCGCTCAATTTTTCGATGGTGAGCTCGGGGTCAAGGTAGGGTTTCTCCTCCGTCATAAATTTCTCTATCCGCAGCAAATAGCGCTTCAGGTCACCGGGTTGGAGCGGAGTCTGCCCGGCTTTTTCGGCAGGGGGAATAAATACCGGGATGCTTTTTTGCCAGATCCCCAGCACCACTAATAAAAACGTTTCGATGATAAAGCAATATTCGTTGGTGATCACCTGCAGCGCGTTATTCGTGTCGCCAAAAACGTTGCTTAGCACACCCTTGAGCAGGAATTCGGCTATTTGCAGCGAAATGATGATCACCATCCAGTTAATGGTAATGCTGCCGCTAACGCCCGAATAGTTTTGGCGGATGAGCTGCTTGTGCTTTTGCAGCATCCGTATGCAAAAATAAAAGTAGTAGATGATCAGTGCTATCATCAAAAGCAGTACGTAACGTACCGCCGGTGTTTGATACATCGCCGCCAAATGCCAGGGCAATACAGCGAGGGTCAGCAAAAACAATAACACCAGTGGGCTATAGATCAGCAGCTGCCGCCAGCCAAAGCCCTCACTTTCGTCGGTGAGGTATTTGATATACCAGCCGCAAGTGGCGATGGTGCTCATCCCGAACATGGCGGCGAAAACGCTGAAGACCTGGCTGCCGGTAAGCAGCTGCCACTCATCCAGTAAAAACTTCAGCACAAAGCAGGACAGGATAGCGATCAGCAGCTTATCACTAATTTTTAAGGGCGACTTCAGGATGACGATGAGCAATATCCCGGTAACAGCCAGGATGACGCCTATTGATGTAAGAAAATGCATTTTGCTTCTGCAGGATTATGGCATAAAAATAGAAACATTGGCGGATGGTTTGGGAGAAAAAATGTAGTGGCAGTAGCAGTAGCACTTGCAGTTGGGACAGTTGTAGCAGGTTGTACCGATTTCATGGCCAAAGTTTAGAGGGGATTTTACCCTGTGTATAGCCTTGTTTGCAATTAAAAATATTTTTAATATTGCTTTATGAACCAAACGTCGATACCGTGTTTATCACCGTGCCCGGGCAGCCTGGGAGGATAGCATTGTGTTGAGCAAACATAAACAATGAGATCCTCTTAGCGCCACTAAGGGGATTTTTGGTTTACAGGGTAGTATATCAATTGGCTAGATTACCACATTCGGGTTGTGGAGGTTCCCGGTTCGAGTCCGGGTTACCCTACTGAAAGTCAGCGTGAGTGTGGGTGCGAGTGTGCGCAGGCCGCTCACTTTGACTTTCTTTACATCCGCTCCCACACCCACACTTATTACATTATGTTTGATTTTGAAAACCTGGAAGTTTACAAAAAGGCAAAAGCCTTCAATTCTATTGTCCGAAAGACGATTTTAATACCGGGATCATTGGACGCTGCCACAAAAAATCAATTGCGACGCGCCTCCCTGAGTATAGTATTAAACATAGCC